>JANPHI010000183.1:0-23226 GCA_031424355.1 Betaproteobacteria bacterium | reverse complement strand
CGAAACCATGGTGCTGGGCCGCCCGGTGTTCGACGCCAGTGCGCCGCTGCTGCGCGTGCGCGGCCGGCGCATTTCCAATGGCTGGACCAACCTGGAAACGCTGGGCGCCGGCGTGGCCGATTCGCTCTACGGCTTCCGCGTGTACCCCATCGCCGCGCTGGCTGCGGTGATGCAGGGCCAGCCCTGGATGCGCCGTTTCGACTTCGACACCGAAGCCGTCGTGCGCCTGGCCTGGCGCGGTGTCAAGCCGGTCAACATCGATGCGCCGGTGAAGTACCTGACGGCGGCCGAAGGCGGCGTTTCGCACTTCCAGTACGGCCGCGACAACCTGTTGCTAACCTGGATGCACACCCGGCTGATGGTCGAATTTGTGCTGCGCCTGCCGCTGCTGCTGTGGCGCAAGGCGCGACGGCTGCCGCCGTTCCAGGCCTGACAGGCCAAGCGGCCGTTCAGGCGGTCAGCGGTTCTGCCAGCGCCGCCGGAAACAGCATCGGCTCGTCACCCCGCAGCAAGCCGCCCGCCGCCACGATGGCGGCGCGCAGGGCGCTGGCGTCCAGGCCCGGGTGGTCGCTGCAGGCGCGTTCGGCGATTTCGGTGGCCAGCGCGCGCAGCCGGCGTGCTGCGGCGCGCAACTGGGCGCGGAAGGCGGTGTCGTCGAGCACGTCTTCCAGGCTGCGGTTGAGTTCGACGAACCACGGCACTGACGCTTGATCCAACATCTGCGCCGGGTTGCGCCTGGCGCTGACCAGGCCCCAAGCGCGCAGGAAATCCTGCACCGCCTGGTTCATCTTCTGGCAGCCCGCCAGCTCGTCGCGCAGGTGCGACAGCGAGGCCAAGTCGGTCAGCCGGCCCTGGAAGAACATCGGCGCCAGCACGCTCCAGTAATAGGTGTAGTCCCAGATGATCTTCACCGGCAGCACCTCGGGGTCGCCGAACAGCGCGTACTGGTCGACGTAGAGGGTCAGCGTGCTGTCGTAGAAGGATTTGAAGATCTGCTCGTAGACCTGGGTGTGGCCACCCAGCGGCAGGCCGGCCCGGTCGCGCGCCACCAGTTCGGTGATGTAGGTGTTGCCGATGGCGATGAAGTCGCTGCCCGGCGAATAGAAGGGGTCGAGGAAACGCCCGGCCTCACCGGCCAGTGCCCAGCGCTGCGCCGAGAACACCTGCTCGCAGTCGTGGCTGAAGCGCCTGAAGAAGGCGAAGTCCTGCAGCTTTTCGGGGTGGCCTTCGACCTTGGCCTGCAGGTCGTCCCACAGGCGCGGCTGGTGTTCGCGCAGCCAGACCATCGCGCGTTCGAAGGTGTTCATGCCTTCGATGGGGTGGATGCGCGGGTCGGCCACGATGCCCACCGAATGCGAACCCGAGGCCAGCGGAATCAGCCACACCCAATAGCCCGGGCCGACCAGGTGGTTGGTGGACAGCCAGCGCGTGGGCGTGACACAGCGTGCCTGCCAGGCCGGGTCGTCCGACCAGTCGTCGATGCGGATGCGTTCGTTGATGCGGAACCACACCGCGTGCGCCGGGTGCACGTTGTCGCGCGCCAGGCCCAGCTTGCGTTTCAGCAAACCGGCGCGGCCGCAGGCGTCGATGACCCAGCGCGCGCGCGTCGTCTGCACGGGCTCGCCGGGGCGCTGCCAGGTCACCGTGTGCAGCGGGTCTTTCGTGTGGGCTTCGGCCAGCTGCACGTCGCGGATCAGCGCGCTGTCCACGAAGTGCATGCCGCGGCGCTGCACCTCTGCTCCGAGGAAGTTTTCGAAGATGCCGCGGTCGATCTGCCAGCTGGCCACCGGCAAGGGGCGGCTGGCGCCGAGTTCGGTGACGGCGGTGATGTCGCGCTGGCCTTCGCTGAAGAAGAAGCGGAAGCCGAACTTCTTCAGTTGTGCGTCCACCAGGTGCTGCTTCAGGCCCAGCACGTTCTGGAAGTAGTGCGCGCCGATCTCGACGCTGGACTCGCCCACCTTGTGGCAGGCCTCGGGCACCGGGTGGCTGCGGCGTTCCAGCACCAGCACGTCCAGGCCGGGCAGGCGCTGCTGCAGCTGCAGGGCCAGCGTCAGACCGGCCAGGCCGCCGCCCAGGATCAGCACGTCGGGGTCGCGGACCGATGGGGCCTGTGGGCAGGCGCTGCCGGCTGTGCCGGTATCTGCGGCATCGGCGGATGGCGTCATGGGGGATGGGTACGGCAAAGGTGGAGGGCGGATCATGCCCCAAGGGGTGTCAGGCGCAGTTGCAGGCCCAGCGTGGCCGACAGGGGCAAGCCCAGCGCGCAGCGGTCCCCCCGGGCCAGCGCTTCGAACAGCGGCAGCGCATCGGCCATGGCGTTGGCCGCCAGGCTTTGCGCAAGGGTTGAACGCAGCGGCGGCGCGGCGGCGGCCGGGTTGCCATCGGCCAGTTGCCAGTCCACCCGCCACCGGCTGGCTGCCGACGGTTGCGGGGCCAGCACCAGCGCCACGCCCAGCAGGCCCCGGCTGCGGTTCACCGAGGTCAGCGGGCCGACGGCTTCGGTGTCGAAGCCCACCAGCAGCACCGGCTTGGCGTCGCCCGCGCACAAGCTGGCCGCTTCCAGCCAGCCGGCGGCGAAGCTGGCATCGCAGGCCGACAGCGCGGTGCTGGTGGCGCGGCTGCCACTGGCGATGGCCCAGTAGCCCGATGCCGCGTTGTGCACCGAATGGTGGAAGCGCGTGGGTGACAGCAAGCGGGGGTGGGCCGCCAGCGTGCGGCACAGCGCGTCGGTGATGGGCAGGTCGCCATGCGCCGAGGTGAAGACGCTGGCGACCTGGGCCGGGTCATGGCCCGAGCCGGCCAGCGCGGCGCTGGCCACTTCCAGCGCCAGCAGCACCGAATCGGGGGCGCGGCGGCGTTCGTTCGCGGCCAGCAGGGCCGGCGCGGGACGCACGGCCGGGGGTTCGGGCGGCAGGGCGGCGCCACACAAGGCCGCAGCCGCCGGGGCCCAGCCGGGCGCCTGCGGCGTCCACATCGCCACGCCGTCCAACCACAGGCTGAGGGGCTTCATGCGCCGCGCCCGAAGACCAGCACGGCGTTGTTGCCGCCGAAGCCGAAGGAATGGCTGGCCGCCAGTGGCACCGCGCGGTGTGCCGGCTGCGCTTGCCACTGCTGCGCGAAGACCGGGCCGAAGGCCGTGTCGGCCGATGCGCCGCCGCTGCAGCCCGACAGCAGGCCGTCGCGCAGCGCCAGCGTGCAGACCAGGGCCTCGACGATGCCCGCTGCGCCCATGGTGTGGCCGGTGCAGCCTTTGGTGGCGCTGGCATGCACCGTGGGTGCGTAGCGGCGGGCCACCAGCGCCGCTTCCACCGCGTCGTTGCGCGGCGTGCCGGTGCCGTGCAGGTTCAGGTAGCCGATGTCCGTCGCGGCCACGCCGGCACGGGCCAGCGCGTCGTCCAGCGCGCGCTCGGCGCCCAGGCCCTGCGGGTGCGGGCTGGACATGTGGTGGGCGTCGTTGCTTTCCCCGTAGCCGCGCAGTTCGATGGCGCCGGGCCCGCGCTGCAGCAGCGCAAAGCCGGCCGCTTCACCCACGCTGATGCCGCAGCGCGCCGCGGCGAAGGGCCGGCAGGGTTCGGGGGCGATCAGCTGCAGCGCGTGGAAGCCGAACAGGATGCTGTCGCACAGGGCGTCCACGCCGCCCACCACCACCGCGTCGCACAGGCCCAGGCGCAGCCAGCGCTCGGCCTGCGCGAAGGCTTTGGCGCTGGACGAACAGGCGGTGGACACCGTCACGCAAGGCCCTTGCAGGCCCAGTGCCGCCTGCACGAAAGCCGCCACCGCGTGCAGCGTGTTCAGGCCTTCGTGGCGCAACGGTGCCGGGAAGCCGCCGTCGGCGGCCAGCGCTCGGTAGGCCTGCTCGGACACGGCGATGGTGGACGCCGAGGTGCCCAGCACCAGCCCCACCCGGTGTGCGCCGTGGTCGCGGCAGGCCGCTGCCACGGCGTCGCCGAAGCCGTCGGACTGCAGGCCCAGCCAGGCCAGGCGGTTGGCCCGGCAGTCCCATGCTTGCAGGTGCACAGGCAGGTGGGTGCTGTCGACGGCAGCCACGCGGCCCACCCAGGTCGTCAGTGACGAGCGGGCGTGGCTTTCCGGGGTTGCTGGCGTGGATGCAGGCAGCGGCGTCAGCGCGCTGCGGCCTTCGCGCAGCGCCGCCGCCAGCGCACCGAGGCCCAAGCCCGTGGCGCAGGCCAGGCCGTGTGCGGTCAGCGCCACCGGTGCGACCCGGGCAACCGGCGCGATCGCCGGGCGGTCGGCCAGCCCGTTCATGCCGCGCAGGCCGCCGGCAGCAGGCCGCGGTCCAGCCACTGGGCCCACAGCGCCCGCCACGGTTGCCAGTCGTGGCCACCGGGGGTGGTGGTCACCCTGTCGGCAGGCAGCACCTCGGCCATCAGGCGATGGCCATCGGCCAGCCGGTCCTCGCTGCCGCCGCCCAGCCACAGCGGCGGGCCCGGGCGCTGCGGGTCGGACAGCCACATCCACAGCGCGTGGTCGATGTCGTCGGCGTCGCGGGGCTGCGCGGTGCGCCGCCAGATCGCCGGGCCGCCGGCATCGGCGATGGCCTTCAGCAGCGGTTTGCGGCCCAGGTAGGGCGCCAGGGTCAGCACGCCGGCAATCTGTTCGGGGTGGCGCCGCGCGTAGGCCAGCGCGACATAGCCGCCCAGCGAGATGCCGGCCAGCCAGATCTGGCGGCGGCCCTCGGCCGGTGCCAGCGCCGGGGCGATGACGTCGTCGCGCAGGCGGTCGAGCATGCTGCCGTCATAGACGTAGCCCAGGTGCGCGTCGGGCAGCGCCAGGTCCACCGCCCGCTGGCGCTGGCGCACGGCGTCCACGAAACCCTGCTGCACCAGTTCCACGGGCTGCATGTGGGCACCGGGCAGCAGCACCAGCAGCGTGGGCGACAGGCTGGCCGGGCAGCCCTGGTCGTCACGGATCACGTCCATCTTCACGCGGCTGGGGCCCGCCAGCGCCGTGCAGGCGCCCAGCGTGGACAGCGCGGCCAGGCCGGCGAAGGCGGCACTGCCGCCCAGGGCGGCGCGGGCGAGCGTGAGGGTGGCAGCACGGCGGTTGCTCACGGGGTGGGACATGGATCGCGGGACGAAACGGCGTACAGCAAAAACGCAGCAAGATGCTAACCGCCGGGCCTGTAGCCCTGC
This sequence comes from Betaproteobacteria bacterium, assembly GCA_031424355.1. Lineage (GTDB taxonomy): Bacteria > Pseudomonadota > Gammaproteobacteria > Burkholderiales > Burkholderiaceae_C > Rubrivivax. The sequence continues at coordinate 18,073 of JANPHI010000183.1, read as the reverse complement.
GCCGGCACGGTGCTGCCGGGGCTGCTAGCGTGCAATCGCCGTCATAGACCGAGCTCTGCTTGCGCCGCCCCCCACCATGCCCTTGCCCCTGCCCTCGCCGTTGCCTTCGCCTTTGCCTTTGCCCACCCTCCACCGCCGCACCCTGCTGGCCGCTGCCGCCTGGCCGCTCGGCAGCCTGCTGCAGGGCTGTTCGACGCCGCTGCCCCTGGGCGCGCAAGCACCGGGCGGCGCGCCGGTGGCAGCCGCCTTGCTGCGCGAGAGTGCCGACGCCCACGGCCTGGCCGCCTACCGCCAGATCAGCGACATCAACATCGCCTACGAAGGCGAGTGGCGGCCCTTCATCAACGGCGTGCAGCCCGAGGTGGTGGACGCCGGGTTTCGCGGCCGTTCGCAGGAACGCCTGATGCCCGCGCTGGGCGTCAACGCGCAGGCTTACGAAGGCCCCAGCGGCCGCAAGTTCGTTGCCTGGCAGCGCGGCAGCACCGGCCAACCCGGCCAGCCGGGCCAATTGGCGCTGTGGTTCAACGGCCAGCCCAGCGCCGACGCGGCCCTGCAGCGGGCCGCCGCCGTGGTGGCCGAGGGCTACGGCCTGTTCCTGCTGGGCCCGCTGTGGTTGACCGACCGCGCGGTGGCGCTGCAGCGGGCCGGCACCGAGCGCGTCGACGGCCGCCTGTGCGACGTGCTGGACGCCTGGGTGCGCCCGGGGCTGGGCTTGTCGGCGCTGGACCGCGTGACGCTGTGCATCGACCGCGACAACCGCATCACTCGTCGCATGCGTTTCACGCTGGAGGGTTTCGAACGCACGCAAGGCGCGGTGGCCGAGGTGGACACTTACGACCACGCATCGCGTTTCGGCGTGCTGTGGCCGATGCGCAGTTTCGAGCGCGTGGTGCACCCCATCGCACTGCCGGCGCACGACTGGCGCATCGCCGGGCTGGACGTCAACCGGGGCTACGGCCGCGAAGCCTTGGCCGGCCCCGCGTTCACCGGCGCGGCGGCGGCGCCGGCCCGGCCGGTTTGAGCGTCGGGCCGCGGTCGGGCGCGTTCGACCGTGTTCGGCCCGGCTCGGACTAGTACAGCCCGCCGTTCACCGAGATCACCTGCCCGGTGATGTAACCCGCCTCGGGCCCGGCCAGAAAGCCGGCCAGTGCGGCCACCTCGGCGGGCGTGCCGGCGCGCTGGCAGGGCACGATCTTCTTGATGGTGTCCTTGTCGAAGGCGCTGCCCTCGGCGGTGGCCATGGGTGACTCGATGATGCCCGGCGCGATCGCGTTCACCGTCACGCCCCGGCTGGCCACTTCCAGGCTCAGCGCCTTGGTGGCGCTGTTCAGCGCGCCCTTGGCGGCGGCGTAGTTCACCTGCCCGCGGTTGCCGGCCAGCGCGGCCACCGAGCTGATGTTCAGGATGCGCCCCCAGCGCGTGCGCAGCATCGGCAGCAGCAGCGGTTGCGTGACGCGGAAGAAGCCGTGCAGCGACACGTCGATGACGCGGTGCCACTGCGCCGCTTTCATGCCCGGGAACACCGCGTCGTCATGGATGCCGGCGTTGTTGACGATGACCTGCACCGGCCCGCCGGCCAGCATCTGCGCCACCGCTTCGGCGCAGGCGCTGTCGCTGGTCAGGTCGAACACCAGCGGCTCGGCCACGCCGCCGGCGGCGCGGATGTCTTCGGCCAAGGCGTTCACCGCCTCGGGCCTGGAATTGCCGTGCAGCAGCACGGTGGCGCCGTCGGCCGCCAGGCGCCTTGCGATGGCCGAACCGAGGGCGCCGCTGGCACCGGTGACGAGGGCGCGTTTGCCGAGCAGGGGTGCGGTCATGGCGATGGGTTCAAGCGCTGTTCAGGCGGTTTCAAGGCAGGGCGTTGAGGATGACGGTGGCGCGGCCTTCGACCAGCAGGGCACCGGTGGCGCTGTGCAGCGTGAAGGCGTACAGCGCCTGCTTGGCGTCGCCCATCAGGCGCTGCGCGGCAATCTGCAGGTCGCCTTCGACGGTGTCCAGGCGCGGCACGCGCAGCTGCACGCCGCGCACCGCGGCCAGGAAGCCGGGCTGCGGTGGCGCGTCGGGCTGGCTGGCGGCGGCCGACAGCGTGCCGTGCAGCGCCATTGCCTGCGAGGCGTATTCGATGGCCACAGGCGCCAGCAGGCCGCTGGCTGTGCGCAGCGGGTTGGCCGGGTCGCGGTGGCTGTTGGCGCTGCAGGTGATGCGCTCGGCGTCCCAGCTCAACAGACGGTCCAGCAGGCACATGTTGCCGCCGTGCGGCACGCGCGCGGCGATGCCGGCGTGGTCCAGCGTGGCCGGCGTCATGCCGCGTCCGTACCGGCCAGCGTCGGTGCACCCGTCGCCGCGTCCGTCGCCGCGCCCACCGTTACCCGCATCGCCTGGCCCGGCAGGCCGTCCAGCACCAGCGTCTGCGCCGTGTTGCCGGCCAGCGCCTGCAGCAGCGGCAGCGCGCGCGCGGCGGGCACCGTGGCGCGCAGGTCTTCCAGCCCGGCATCGCGGCACCCGGTGGCCACCGCTTCCGGCGTCAGCTCGATCTGCAGCGGCCGGCTGCCGTCGCGCGCCGTGGGCGCGATCAGCAACGCCACCGCGAAGGTGTCGGCCACCGGCCGCACCGCGTGCAGCGGCTCGGGGTAAGGCACATCGCAAGCCACCAGCAGCACCGGTGCCTGCGTGGCCTGGCACTGCACGGCGGCTTCCAGCAGGCCGGCTTCGAAGCTGGCGTCGAAGGCCGCCAGGCTGGTGGACGGCGCGCGCGACGCGGCGGCGATGTGCCAGTAGCCGGCCGGTGCGTTGTGCACCGAATTCGTGAAGCGCGTCGGCGACACCATGCGTTCGGGCGCGGCCAGCGCTTCGCACAGCAGGTGGCAGTTGGTGGGGTCGCCGGTGGACGAGGTGAAGACGGTGGGCAGCGTGGCAGCGTCGATGCCGCTGCCGGCCAGCGCCTGGTCGGCGACCACGATGGAAGCTTTCACGACGTTGCCGGCGCGGCGCCTTTCGGTGGCGGGCAGGCGCTGCGGCGCGGGCACGGCGGTGGGCGCGCGCTGCCAGCTGGCCGGGTCGCGCAGTTGCGGCGCGGCGCTGGCCCAGTCGGCCAGACCGGGGCCGAGTAGCCCGACGCCGATGACGTGGACCTGCACACTGAGCGTCATGCTGCGGCTCCAAAAATCAGGCAGGCGTTGCTGCCGCCAAAGCCGAAGGAATTGCTGGCCACCACGCGCACCGGGCCGTCGCGCCGCTGGTGCAGGAAGTTCGATTGCAGCGCCGGGTCGGGCGTCTGCACGTGCAGGCCGGCCGGCATGAAGCCGTGCTGCAGCACCAGCACCGCGATGGCCGCTTCCACCCCGCCGGCCGCGCCCAGCGTGTGGCCGGTGTAGCCCTTGGTGCTGCTGCAGGGCAGGGCGGTGCCGAACACGGCGCTGACGGCACGGTCTTCGGCGGCGTCGTTGCCCGGCGTGCCGGTGCCGTGCAGGTTCAGGTAGTCCACATCGCCGGCCTGCAGGCCGGCCTGCGCCAGTGCGCCGCGCATCGCGGCGGCGGCGCCGGCACCTTCGGGGTGGGGGCTGCTCATGTGGTGGCCGTCGCTGCTTTCGCCGGCGCCCAGGAACCAGGCCTGCAGTTGTTCGGGGTCGCGTTCCAGCAGCGCAAAGGCCGCGCCTTCGCCCAGCGACAGACCGCTGCGCTTGGCGTCCCACGGCCGGCAGATGTCGGCCGACACCAGTTCCAGCGCCTTGAAGCCGTAGAGCGTGGTCATGCACAGGCTGTCGACACCACCGACCACCGCCGCATCGACAACGCCCAGGGCGATCATCCGTTGCGCCGCTGCGAAGACCTTGGCGCTGGACGAGCAGGCCGTGGACACCACGTAGGCCGGCCCCTGCAAGCCCAGCGCGGCGCGCACGTAGCGGCCCACCGAGTAGGTGTTGTGCGTGGGCCCGTAGTGCAGGCTGGCGGGCAGCGCGCCGGTCATCGGGTCGCGGTGGCGGTAGGCGACTTCCGTCTGCAGGATGCCCGAGGTGCTGGTGCCCAGGAAGACGCCGACGCGGTGCGCGCCGTAGCGCTGCGCGGCCCGGCGCACGCTGTCGCCGAAGCCGTCGGCCTGCAAGCCCAGTTCGGCGATGCGGTTGTTGCGGCAGTCGAATTCGGCCAGTGCAGCGGGCAGCGCCACTCTGTCGGCGCCATCGACCACGCCCAGCCAGGTGCCGATGACGGCGGTCTCGAAATCCTGCTGCTGCAGGCCGCTGCGGCCGGCCTGCAGGGCGGCCAGCGCCGCTGCCTGCCCGTGGCCCAGCGCGGTGACCTGGGTGATGGCCGACACGGCCAGCGGCTGGATCGCGCTCACTGTGCAGCCCCCGTCAGGTCGGCCACCAGCAGCACGTTCGCGAAGGGCGTGCCCTGGCTCATCGCCACCCGCTGCACCGCGCCGAAACCCAGGCCTTGCAGCAGCGCGGTCCACTCGGCCAGGCTGCGCGTCCAGGTCGGTGGCACGCGGTGGCCGCGCGCGGTGGTGACCACCCAGTCCACCCACTGGCTGACCGCGAAACCGCTGCGGTTCGCCGGGTCGCCCACGCGCAGCAGCAGGCGACCGCGCGGCGACATCGCGCGCCGCATGCGGGCCAGCACCACGTCTTGCGCGGCGTGGTCGATGTAGTGCAGCACGTCCAGCATGACGACCAGGTCGCAGTCCGGTATCGGTGCGTCGCGCATGTCGGCGCAGTGGATCTCGGCCACCTGGCCGCCGCCGCGCTGCGCCGCCAGTGCGGCCAGCGCCGCATTCCCGCGCGCGGCGTCCTGCGGCATCAGTTCGATGCCGTGGTAGGTCTTCAGCGTGGGCGCGGCCGGCCAGCTCGCCGGCCAGGCGCCTTGCGCGGCCTGGCTTTCGCAGGCCAGCAGCAGGTGGGCCACCAGGCCCTGGCCGCAGCCGATGTCCACCACCCGGGCGCCCGGCAGCAGGTCGCCGCGTTCCAGCATGCCGCGAAAGACCGGGTCGCGGGCCAGCTTGCCGCGGGCCCAGTGCCAGGCCCAGCGGCTGCTGATGCTGTCGTCGTAGCGGTAGGGCGCGCACGCCGCTTCGTAGACCTGGCGCCAGGCGGCGTTGGTCGTGGCGTTGCGGGCGGGCAGCGGGCGGTCGGGCAGGTCGCCAGATCTCATGCGGATGGGCTCAACGGTCGTCGGGGTGTCAGGGCATCGGCCAGTGTCACCGGGCGCAGGCCGGCGGCTTGGCAGCGCTGCAGCAGCGGCGGCAGCACGTCGAGCAGCACGGCGCGGCCGGGGCCGCTGCCGGTGGCGCTGCGCCGGGCGTGGCCGTCGTGCAGCAGCAGGATGTCGCCGGCGGCCAGGCCGCGGGTCAGCCGCGCCAGCACGCTGGCGGGGTCGGCGTCGCGGGTGTCGAAGCCGCGTCGCGTCCAGCTGACCAGGTGCAGGTTCAGGCGGTGCAGCAGCGGGTCGAGCAGCGGGTTGCGCAAGCCGGCGGGCGCGCGAAAGGCGATGGGTGCGGTGCCGGTCAAGTCGGCGAGCAGCGCCTGCGCGTCGGCGATCTCGCGCGCCATCGCGCGCGGGCCCATCAAGGAAAAGTGGTGGCGGTGCTGGTCACTGTGGTTCTGCACGCTGTGGCCGGCTGCGGCGATGCGGCGCACCAGCGCCGGGTGACGGCGGGCCTGTTCGGCGATGCAGAAGAAGGTGGCCTTGACCCCGGGGTTGTGGTTCGCGCCGTCCGTGCCGTCCGTGCCGTCCGTTCCGTTCCCACGGTTCACGGCATGGGCTGCCAGCAGGTCCAGCACGGCCGGTGTGACCTCGGGGTCGGGGCCGTCGTCGATGGTGATGGCGATCTCGCCCCGCGCGGCCGCCGCCGCCGGCAGGCGCCGCACATTCGGCCCCAGCAGCGTGCTGCGCGGCCACAGGCCGGCGGCGGTGAGCGCTGCGTGGTTCAGCGCCAGCGCACCCAGCGCCCAGGGCCAGGCCCCCGGCAGCAGCGCGGCAGCGCCGGCGGCCACCGCGTGCAGGCCGACGCTGCCGCTGACGGCCGCCGGCCACGGCCAGGGCGTGGCGCTGGCGGCTGCTGCGGTGAGGGCGGGGGTGGTCGGCATGACAGCTTCAGTGGCCTGCTGGTTGGGCCGGTGCTGATGAAAGCGCGGGCGTCGGCCGCTGCGCCGCGAAGGCCGCCGACAGCACCAGGGCCAGCAGCGCACCCGGTGCCACCACGCGGCCAATGGCCGACAGCGCCGGAATGCTGGACAGCGCGATCAGCCCGAAAGACAGCACCGTGGTCACATTGGCCAGCAGCAGGGACGCCAGCGTGTCGGGGTCCATCGCGCCACCGGCGGCCCCCTGCGGGTCGTGCTTCAGCATGTCGAAGAACAGCGCGTAGTTCGAACCCACGGCCACCACCAGCAGCAGTCCCACCAGGTGCAGGATGCCCAGCTGCACGCCGAAGGCCGCCAGCCCGCCCATCGTCAACAGCACCGACAGCAGCAGGGGTTGGCAGACCGCCAGCACGCGCGGCAGCGAACGCAGCGAGAAGGCCACCAGCGCCACCACGCCCAGGGCGCCCAGCAGGGCCTGCGTCTGCGCCACGCCCAGGTAGCGCGCGTACAGGCGCGTCAGCTCGGCGCCGATTTCCAGCGTCTGCACGCCGGGCTGGCCCTGCAGCGCCTGCTGCACGGCGGGCAGGTCCAGCTTGTCGCTGTCCGACTGCGGCGGCTGCAGCGGCAGCAGGGCCACCCAGCCGCCGCTGGCGCGCTGCAGCAGCAGGGCGTCGATCAGCGGCGACAGCGCGCCGCCGCGCAGCGATTCGCGCGTGATGGCGGCCTGGGTGCGCGCGGCCTGCACTTCGGCGACGAAAGGCGCCAGCCGTTCGGCCTTCAGCGGCCCGCCTTGCGTGGCCTGCGCCAGTGCCGTCTGCAGCGCCGTGGCATCCGGCAGGGCGGCTTGCCGGGCCTGCTGCGTGGCCAGGCTGGGCAGCCAGCGGGTGACGCTGTCGACGCCGCCGATGGCGCCGCGTTCGACCAGCGGTTCCAGCAGCGCAATGACCTTTTCCGCCTGCTGCAGCGTGGCCTGCAGGTCGGCGGCCTGCACCACGACCAGGCTGCGGGCGTCGCCCGCGCTCAGGTCGGCGCGCAGGCTGGCGTCGAGGTCCAGGGCGGCCTTCGACACCGGGCTCAGCGAGCTCAGTTCAGCGCGCCAGAGATCACCGCGCACCACCAGCAGCGCCGCCGCCACCACGCCCAGCGCCAGCAGCGGCCAACGCAGGCGCGGCAGGCCGCGCACGGCCCAGGCGGCAAAGGCACCCATCTGCCGGCGCAAGCCCGAGCCTTGGGCGCCGTCGGGCATCAGCACCGGCAACACGAAGCGCGTGGCCACGGCTGCGCCCAGCAGGCCGGCCACCGAAAACACCCCCAGCTGCGCCAGCCCCGGGAAGCCGGAAAACACCAGCGCCGCAAAGCCGCAGATCGAGGTCAGCAGACCCAGGCGCACCGTGGGCCAGCCGCTGGCCAGCCACAGCCGCCAGCCGCCGACGCGGGCCTGGATCAGGAAGTAGATGGCGTAGTCCACCGCCTCGCCGATCAGGGTGGTGCCGAAACCCAGCGTGATGCCGTGCACCGAGCCGAACAACAGGCTGACCGCGACGATGCCCGCCAGCACGCCGCTGAGCACCGGCAGCAGCGCCGTGAACAGCGCCGGCAGCGAGGCAAAAGCCAGCAGCAGCAGGCCGCTCATCAGCGCCGTGCCCACCATGGTCAGCCAGCGGATTTCGGTCTCGATCTGGCGCCGGCTGTTGGTGCTGAAGACCGGGGCGCCGCTGAGCTGCAGCTTCAGGGCTTGCAGCGCCGGCGCGGCCTGCGTGAGCTGGGCGAATTCGCTGCGCACGCGGGCCAGGGCGATGTCCTGCGCGTCCAGGTCGGAGCCGACCGCCAGCGTGCCGGCCACCAGCAACGCGCGCGAGCCTTGCCGTGATGCCCACACGCCTTCTTCGCTGCGCGGCGCGCTGCTCGGGATCAGGCCTTCGGCGATGCGCTGCGTCTCGCCGGTCGGGTCGCGGTCCAGCAGCGGCTTCAGGCTGTTGCCCAGCGGCGTGCCCAGCAGCGACAGCGTTTCGTTGATCGCCGACTTCAAGCCGTCCGGCGTGAAGTGCGCGGCGTTGACCGCCGGGCTGAGCTGGTAGCGGTGTTCGAACAGCCAGGTGCCGGTGTCGGCCCAGGCGTCGGTTTCGCCGTTGTTGACCTGCTCGAACAGGCCGCTGGCGCGCATGGCCTTGGCCAGCCCGCGCGAAGCCTGGGCCCGCGCGGCCGCGTCGCCGCCGTCGATGCCGATCAGCACGGTGCGCGCCACGGTGCCGCTTTGCAGCTGCTCGATCAGCACGCGCTGCTGCGCGTCGGGGCTGGCGGGCAGGAAGGCGCTGAGGTCGGCGACGAAAGAGGTGCGCGTGATCTGCCACACCGCCAGCGCCACCAGCGCCAGCCAGACCAGCAGCACCGCGACGCGCCGGCGCACGGGCAGCGCGTCGTTCATGGCTGCACCCGACCCAGTTTCCCGCCAGGGAACCGGCTCTGCCGGGCCCTCGGCGGACGGCCCCCTCGGGGGGTAGCGAGCGCTAGCGAGCTTGGGGGCTTCATTTCGGCTCGATCAGCATCAGCGAATGGTCGCCACCGCCCAGCCACAGCGCAATGCTGCGCAGGTCGCTGCCCTGGCCGGCGATCTGCAACTCACGCACTTGCGCGGCCAGCTTGCCGGCGCGCGGCTTCAGCGTCAGCGTCCACAGCGCGGGGCTGCCTTCGACCTTGGTCTCGAAGTGCTTGGCCAGGGTCACGGCATTGCCGTTGAAGGTGCCGCGCACGGCTTCGACCAGGGCCGTTACCTCGGGCACGGCGTCCAGCGCCATCTGCCGGCTGCGCCCGCCGCGCTTCAGGATCAGGCTGTTGCCGTCCACGATCATCGCTTCGGCCTGCGGTTCCAGCGTTTGCCGCGTGAAGCGGTCGGGCGCGCTGAAGCTGAGCGTGCCGCTGGCCCGCAGCGGGCCGTCCAGGCCGCTGACGAAACGCTCTTCGGTGAAACGCGCTTCGGCACTTTTCTTCTGCGCCAGCAGCGCGGTCAGGGCGTTCAGGTCGAAGGCCGCGAAGACTGGCGTGGTCAGCAGAGCGGCCAGCAACATCAGACCCAGCTTCCCGCCGCGGAACCGGCTTTGCCGGGCCGCAGACGGACGGCCCCCTTGGGGGGTAGCGAGCGCTGGCGAGCTTGGGGGCATCAATTCACTTCCTCGTTCCAGAAATCATAGAAGTTGAACCAGTTGTATGGCGCTTCGTGGACCAGCGCTTCCAGCTTGCCCACATAAGCGCGCAGGGCATCGTGCATCAGGGCTTCGCGGTCTTGCGGGCTGGCCGGCGGGTGGGTGAAGTCGGCCAGCGGTTCGATGCGCACTTCGTAGGCATTGCCGCCCCGGTACAGCCCGACCATGAAAAAGACCCGGCGCTTCAGCACCAGCGCCAGGCGCAGCGGGCCGTCGCTGAACGACGCCGGCAGGCCCAGGAAAGGGACGCTCAGCACGCCGGCGCCGGCGGCCGCGCGGCTGCCGTCGGCACCAATGGAGCGGTCGCCAAGCAGGCCGACCACGCCGCCGGCGTTCAGCGCGTCGCGGATGGCCAGCGTCGAACCGGGCCGGCCGATGGCGATGATGCCGAGCTTGAAATCGGGTGCCAGCGCTTGCAGCACGTTGTGGATCATGCGGGCGTTGTCGGGGTACATGACCATCGAAACCTGCAGGCCGGGCCGCGTGTCGCCGATGGCGTGCAGGGCCTCGAAGCTGCCGATGTGGGCGCCCAGCAGAAAGGCGCCCCGGCCGTCGGCCATGCTGGCGTCGACCTCGGGACCGCCGACCACGCGGATGTCGAAATGCTGCATCTGCCCGCGCACGAAGTAGATGCGGTCGAGCACCGTGGAAGCGAAGCTGTGCACATGGCGGTAGCCGTCGCGCCAGTTCGCATCGCGGCCCAGCACGCGCTTCAGGTAGCGCCGCGAATGGCGCCGTGCGGCCGGTGCGAACAGCAGGTAGTACACGCAGATGGGGTGCAGCAGCAGGCGCGCCACCGGGCGGCCCAGCGTGACCGCCACCCAGGCCATGAACTGCAGTGCCCAGCGGCTGCCCTGTTCGCGGCGCGCGGCCCATTCGGCCGCCTGCTGGGCGGCCTGGCGGGGTTCGGCGGGCGGGATGAGGCTCATGCGCGGGGCGGGGGCTGGGGCTGGGGTTGGGGCTGGGGCGGTTGTCGGACCGGTGGCCGCTTCAGGCCGCGCCGGGGCTGAACTGGCCGCGCGCCACCACGGTGTCGCCGTCGAACAGTTCGAAGGCCACGCCCCGGCCTTGCTCGCGCAGCGCCAGGCGCAGCGTGGCACCCGGGCCCACGGGCGACAGGAATTTGGCGTTGTCCAGCGTGGGCTGGCCACCCAGCCGCGCCTGCAACGCAGGCCGTGTGGCCAGGGCTTCCACCACCAGCGACAGCAGGGCCACACCGGGCAGCACCGGGTGGCCGGGAAAGTGGCCGGCGAAGGCCGGGTGGTCGGTCGGGATGGTCAGTGCAACATCGCCGTCAGCTTCGGGTTCGACGACGCCTTCGACCGAGGGCGCTGGCGGCGTGACCTCGGCCACCGCAGCGGGTGCGTCCAGCGCTGCCAACGTGTCCAGCGCAAACCGCCGCAGCGTGGCCGCCGTCAGCTTGCCGGTTTCCACGCGCGGCAGTGCGGCCACCATCACCACGCGGCGCGGCACGAACAGCGGTTCCAGGTGCCGGCGCAGCGCGGCAATCACCTCACGCGGCGTCAGCGTGGCCGAGACCACGAAGGCCACCGTGCGCACGATGCCCTCGGCCACCTCGTCGGGCAGCCAGAAGGCGCCGTCGTCCACCCCGTCGATGCGGTTCAGGTGGAAGTTCAGGTGGGCCAATGAACTGCGCTTGCCGCCCACATGGATCAGGTCATTCGCGCGGCCCAGCAGTCGGAAGCGCTGCGGGCTGTCCAGCACCAGCACGTCGGCCAGCGGCGTGGGCTGTTCGACATGGCCACCGCTGACGACGAACTGTTCGCCGTCGCCGTCGCCGTCGGTTTCGGCGTGGATGCGCAGCGCGCCCAGCGTCGTCCAGTGCTCGCCTTCGGTGGTGCGGCGGCTGGCCACCTGGCCGGCCTCGGTGCAGCCGTAGATCTCGACCAGCTGGCCCTGCATCGCGCTTTCGGCCTGCGCCGCCAGTTGTGGCGACAGCGGCGCGGTGGCCGACAGCACCAGGCTCACCGCCGGCAGCGGCACGCCGGCCAGCAGCAGCGTTTTCAGGTGGAAGGGCGTGGTGACCAGCGCGCGCGGCGCCGGCACGCTGGCCAGCACGGCGGCAATGTCGGCCGGGAAGTAGGGCCGCCCGGCTTCGAAGGCGGCGCCGCCCAGCAGGGCCAGCAGCACCGTCGATTCCAGGCCGTAGCTGTGTTGCGCCGGCACCGTGGCCACCAGGGTGACCTTGCCCAGCGTCGGCGTGCCGAGCATCTCGGCCAGCCGTTCGGCTTCGGCGCGGATGTTGGCCACCAGCGGCCCCCAGCGCTTGGCGTGCGGCTGCGGCGCGCCGGTGGAGCCGCTGGTCAGCAGGCACACGGCTTCCAGGTCGGCGGCCACCAGCGGCACCTCGCGCGCCGGCGGCACGCCCAGCGGGCGCTGCACGTGCAGCACCGGCAGGTCGCCCAGGTCCAGGCCGGCCGCGTCGGGCGGCAGGTCCAGCAGGGCGTAGGGGGTGCCGGTACCGGCGGGCACCTGGCGCAGCGTCTCGGGCAGGGCGTTGGGCGGCAGCAGGCTGGTCTGGCCGCGCAGCAGCGCGGCGGCCAGGCCCAGCGCGAACAGGTAGCGGTCCTGGCACAGGTTGATGGCCGGGCCGGCATCGGGCAACTGTGCGGCCAGCGCCTGCGCCTCGGCGATGAACTGGCCGGCGGCGATGGCCGCCCCGTGGCGCCAGGCGATGGGCGCGGTCAGGTCGCTGGCGCACAGCAGCGGCAGCGGTGCGGGCCGGGGCTGGGCAGGCAGGCTCATGGCCGGGGCGCTTCGGGCTGGGCGCCGGTGCCGGTGCCAGTGCCGGCGTCGTGCCGCCGGTAGGCCTGCACCGCCAGGCGGATGGACACCCGTTCGAAATCGGGGTGGCGGCGGTAGCGCAGCACGTGTTCGGCCAGGAACAGGCCCACGGCGGCCAGCGGCGTCAGCACGTTGCAGTACAGCGACCACCAGGGCCACGGCGCCAGCGCGTAAAGGGCGGCCGAGAACAGCACCATGCCGATGAAGTAGGCCGTCCACAGGCCGGTCAGCCAGCGCGTGTAGGCCTGCATCTCGGGCGTGAAGTGCTGGTGCACGCTGGCCGCCAGCGCGCTGATCAGCGGCGTGCTGCCGGCGCGCAAGGTGCTGCCGAAAGCCCAGGCCAGCGCCAGGTGGATGCCGCCGTGCTGCAGCACGTACAGGCGGTTGGCGTCGGCCACGCCGCCGCGTTCCACCACCCACACCAGCAGGGCCACACCGGCGCCGCAGGCGGCCAGCACGGCCAGCTGTTTGCGTTGCCAGGCGGCGCCGGCCACGGCCAGCAGCAGTGGGCCGAACAGCACGGCCACAGCCCAGGGTTCGCGCGCGGCGTGCACCATCAGCCAGTTCGACAGCACGGCGTAGCCGGCGAAGGCGGCCAGTGCCAGCACGGCCATCAGGCTGGCTTTGAAGGCGCCGGCGGCGGGCTGGGGCCCCGCCTCGACAGGGCTTTCAGCGGTCACGGCAGCGGTCGGCTCACTGCGTGCGGTGCTGGGCGACATGCACAGCCAGGCTGCGCAGGTTCTGGAAGATCTTCTGGTTGTTCTCGTCGTCCGAGCGCAGCTGGAAGCCGTAGCGGTGCGAAATTTCCAGCGCCACTTCCAGGATGTCGATGGAGTCCAGACCCAGGCCTTCACCGAACAGCGGCGCGGTGGCGTCGATCTCGTCGGCGGCCATTTCCAGGTTCAGCGCCTGCACGAAAAGCCCGGCCAGGTCGCGTTCCAGGGCCTCGGGCGCTTGGGTGTTCACAGCCCCGGGCAGCGGGGTGGGAACGTTGGCGGATTGCGGCTCGGACACGGAAGACTCCCTGGAAGACGGTCGGCGGGCCCACGCCCGACGGAACGTCGAATTGTAGGAGGCCGGGCGCTGCGGCCGGTGTGGCCCCTACATGCCCTTGAAGAGGTGGGCGTAGAGCCGGCTGGCGGTCAACTTGTCGGGCCGCCCGCGCAGGGTCAGCGTGACCTTGCCCGACTCTTCGCGCCGCGCCGTGCTGATGGCCCTGGCCTGCACCACGGTGCCGCGGTGCACCTGCCAGAAGACGGCCGGGTCCAGCTGCGGCAGCAGTTCACGCAGCGAAGCGCGGATCAGGTGTTCCTTGTCGACGGTGATGACGCGCACGTACTTGTCGGCGGCTTCGAAATACAGCACCTCGGCCAGCGGCACCAGGTACACCAGGTTGCCGACCTGGGCCTGGATGACCTCCAGGCGCGGCGCGGCAGGCGCCAGGGCATCGCCCGCACCCCCCGCCGCAGCCAGCAGGCTGCGCAGCTGCGCCACGGCGTCCTGCAGCGCGTCGTTCCGGGCGCCGCCGTGCGGGCCCGCTGCCGGCGCGGCGCTGGCGTGGCGGTCGGCCAGCCGCGCCTGCAGGCGGGCCACGCAGGCCGCCAGCCGCGTGCGGTCCACCGGCTTGACCAGGTAGTCCACGGCCTGCGCCTCGAAGGCCTGCAAGGCGTAGTCGTCGTAGGCGGTGACGAAGACCAGCAGCGGGAAGGCCGCAGCGCCCGGGCCATCCGGCCAGTCTTCGGCCAATGCCTGCGCCGCTTCCAGGCCGGTGGCGCCGGGCATGCGGATGTCGAAGAAGCAGACGTCGGGGCGCAGCGCCAGCGTCTGCTCGGCGGCCCGCAGGCCGTCGCCCACGCTGGCCACCACCTGCAGCGCCGGCCACACCGCCGCCAGGTCGGCGCGCAGGCCTTCGGCCAGCAGCGGCTCGTCTTCGGCGATCAGGCAGCGGGGTGGGTTCATGGCGGCATCTCGGGGTGGGGCACGGTGGGGGCTCAGGTCAGCGGCAGGTCGATGTGGGCCAGCGTGCCGCCTTCGGCATCGGCGGCGGTCTGCAGGCTCAGCGTGGCCCGGGTGCCGTACAGCGTGGCCAGGCGCGCGCGCACCTGCTCCAGGCCGAAGGACGTGCCTGCGGTGGCCGACGCCGGCACCCCGCCCAGGCCGGCGCCGGTGTCGCGCACGTCCAGGTGCAGGCGCTCGCCCACCTGGCGCGCCGTCACCTCGATGCGGCCGCCGTCCACCTGCGGCTCCAGCCCGTGCTTGATGCTGTTTTCCACCAGCGGCTGCAGCAGCAGGGGCGGCACGGGTACGCTGGCCAGGCTGTCGGGCAGGTTCAGCTGCACGCGCAGCCGTGGGCCCATGCGCACGGCCATCAGGGCCAGGTAGTCGGCCAGGTGCGCGAATTCCGCCGACAGCGGGTGCAGCGTGCTGCGCGAGGCGCTCAGCGTGCCGCGCAGGAAGGCGATCAGGTGGTCCAGCATGGCCTGGGCGCGGGCCGGGTCCAGGCTGATCAGCACGCGCAGATTGGCCAGGGTGTTGAACAGCATGTGCGGTTCGAGCTGGCTTTGCAGCAGGCGCAGCTGGTTCTCGGCGGCCTCGCGCTGGGCGGCCTGGGCCTGAGCGCGGGCGTGCGACAGGCGCTCGGCGGTGCTCAGCACGACCACCGAGACCACGGTGGCCACCACGCTGAAGGCCAGCGTGATGCGGGTGCTGTTGCTGTCCAGGTTCAGCATGCTGGGCGTCTTGAAGCCGGTCAGCCAGTCGCCGATTTGCAGGCCCAGCGGGGGGCCGATCAGCATGGACAGCAGCGCCCCGGGGATGACGCCGCGCCAGCCAGTGGCCGCCGGGTCTTCTGAAAAGGGCAGGCCGCGCGACAGGCGGATGCGGTCGGACAGCCACGCAAAACCCAGCCGCGTCAGGTCGACGGTGCCCATGCAGACGGCGCCGATGCAGCAGGAATACAGCAATTTGTAGCCGAAGCCGTGGCCGTCGATGGCCGTCAGGATGGCCGCGATGCACAGGCAGATCAGCGGCAGCACCAGCAGGCTGCGGCGGGCCCGGCGGCGCCAGCGTTGCTGCGCGGCATGCAGCGCCGATGTGGGTGGCGGCAGCGCAGCCGGCGCGGGGGTGGCCAGAGCGGATTCAGGCATGGGCACCAATTGTGGCGGTGGCCGTGGCGGGGCCGGCCCGACGCGCCAGCCGCAACAGCGCCAGGCTGCGGCCGATGGACAGGCCCGAAATCAGGCCCAGCACCACCGCCAGCGTGGCCTGCACGGCCAGCCGGCTGCGCCATTCGGGGTGCAGCGCGAAGGCCACGTTGCTGCTGTAGCGCAGCAGGAAGATCGTCAGGATGAAGGCCATCGGCACCCAGCTGCCCGGCAGCCGAAAGCGGCCGCTGGGGGCCAGCCAGGCGGTGCCCGGCTGCTGCGGGGCGCCGGCGCCGCCGGCGGTGCCCAGGGCCAGCGCCCCCAGCCAGACCGCAGCCAGCACCGGCAGCGCCGCCAGCCCAGGCGCCAGCGACCAGGCGCCCAGACCCAGCATCATGGCCGGCAGGGCCAGCACCTGCAGCGGTGTGACGAGGCGGTCGCGGCTTTGCCGCCAGCCCAGCGCGATGAGCCCGGCCAGCAGGAACCAGACGAAGACGGGGGTGTGGGTGAGGATCTGCAGCAACATGGTTTTCTCCAGGGCCGCAGGGTGGTGGGGCTGGCGGCGTGGGGCGAACTGTCGCGGCGTTGCCTGGACCGCGCCAGGCGCTTGCGACAGCACGGCGCGGCGTGGTGCAGAACGGCCGCGTGACGACGCGAAATGCCCGCCGGCCCCGGGCGCTGGGGCTGGCGCTTCAGGGCGTGGCGAGACGCGCCCGCAGCGCCTCAACGCGTTGTCGGTTGGCGCCCAGGTCGCCGTGGCCCAGGCGCGAGGCCGAGCGCAACTGAACCACGCCGGCGCTGCGGTCGAACCAGAACTCGACGTCGTCGGTGTAGTGCATCAGCGGCGTGGTGTATTGCGCATAGAGGTAGTCACCCTCGGCCCGCACGACGACCGCGCCGGCGGTGCTGGCAACCGCTGCCCGGACGCGGGCCATCGCGGCGGCCGGATCCCCCGCCACCACCAGCGGCGCGATGCGCGCGTAGGCCTGCTGGGGGTGGCCCGGCCACAGGTCGGCCTGGCTGCTGACGCTGTTGGGCGTGGCGGACGGCGCTTTCAGCTTGCCGTCCTTCACGCCCAGATCGCCCGGCGCCTGGCCGCGCAACAGACCCAACTGGCCGGCCGCCACGCCCAGCAGGGCCAGGCCACCCACCGCCAACAACAACCACTTCAGGATGCGCATCGCGGGCTTTCAGTGAAGGTTCATGGGCGCAGCCAACGCTGCTGGCATCGACGCGGTCATCGACGTTTGGAGCCGCCGAGCAGAGAGCCCAGCACGCCGCGGATGATTTCCCGCCCCACCGCCGAACCGATGCTGCGCACCGCCGACGAGGCCGCCTTTTCGGCCAGCCCGGCGTAGTGCCCGCCGCGCGGGCCGGTGCTGCCGAAGACGGCGCCTTTGAAGCTGTCCAGCAGGCCGCCGCCATTGCCACCGCCACCGCCGGCGTTGTCGGGCGCCACCGTGCCGGCGGTGCCCACGGGCATGGTCGCGCCGCCGCCCGGCGCGCTGCCTGCGGCGCCGGCCGCCGCGTTGTCGGCGCTGGCCGCCACGCGGCCCTTCAGTTTCTCGTAGGCCGAATCGCGGTCCACCGTTTTTTCGTAGACGCCGGCCACCAGCGAACCGGCGATCAAGGCCTGTCGCTGTTCGGGGGTGATGGGGCCGATCTGGCTGCCCGGTGGCAGCACGAAGACGCGCTCGGTCACGCTGGGCCGGCCCTTCTCGTCCAGGAAGCTGACCAGGGCCTCGCCGACCGCCAGTTCCATGATGGCCGCCGCCATGTCGGGGATGGCCGGGTTCTGGCGCATGGTCTCGGCGGCCGACTTCACGGCTTTCTGGTCGCGCGGCGTGAAGGCGCGCAGCGCGTGCTGCACGCGGTTGCCGAGCTGCGCCAGCACGGTGTTGGGCACGTCGAGCGGGTTCTGCGTTACGAAATAGACGCCGACGCCCTTGGAGCGGATCAGCCGGACGACCGTCTCCACGGCGTCGAGCAGGGCCTTGGGCGCGTCGTTGAACAGCAGATGCGCCTCGTCGAAGAAGAAGACGAGCTTTGGCTTCTCGGGATCGCCCACCTCGGGCAGGTTCTCGAACAGCTCGGAGAGCATCCACAGCAGGAAGGTCGCGTAGAGCTTAGGGCTGCGCATCAGCTTGTCGGCGGCGAGGATGTTGATGATGCCGCGCCCGTCGCGGTCGGTGCGCATGAAATCCGCGATGTCGAGCGCGGGCTCGGCGAAGAACTTGGCCGCGCCCTGGTTCTCCAGCACGAGGAGCTGGCGCTGGATCGCGCCGATCGTGGCGTCCGAGATGTTGCCGTAGGTCGTAGTCAGCTCGCGCTGCAAGTCGTTGTTTTGGCCGATCTCGGCGATGAGCGCGCGCAGGTCCTTGAGGTCGAGCAGCGCCAGGCCGTGCTCGTCGGCGTAGCGGAAGATGATGTTGAGCGCGCCCTCCTGCGTCGGATTGAGCTCCAGCAGGCGCGCCAGCAGCAGCGGCCCCATTTCGACGATCGTGGCGCGGATCGGGTGCCCCTGCTCGCCGAAGAGGTCCCAGAAGACGGTGGTGAATGCGTCGGCCTGGTACTTGAGGCCCATCTCCTCGCAGCGCTTGACGAAATGCGGCTCGCCGCGGCCGGGCGCGCCCAGCCCCGAAAGGTCGCCCTTGATGTCGGCGGCGAAGACCGGCACGCCCTCGGCCGCGAAGCCTTCGGCCAGCGTCTGCAGCGTCACGGTCTTGCCCGTGCCGGTCGCGCCCGTCACCAGCCCGTGCCGGTTGCCGAGCTTGAGGGTAAGGCGCTGGTAGCCGAGCTCCTTGGTGCCGAGGCCGCTCGCGCCGACCAGGATCGTGCCGTCCTG
>JANPHI010000182.1:0-1571 GCA_031424355.1 Betaproteobacteria bacterium | reverse complement strand
GAGGTGCAGCTTTTCGTGCAGGTAGGCGATGACGCTGGGGTCCTGCTCTTCGCCGGCCAGGATCTTGGCCGGGTCGCCGGGCAGCAGTTGCTGCAGGCCGAAGATCAGCATCGACACGAAGAGCAGCGTGGGCAGGATCGTCGCGATCCGCTTGATCAGGAAGTCACCCACGGTGCGCCTGCCCTCAAGGATTCAATTGCAGGCCGCTGACCCGCAACAGGCCGTCGGGCACTTGCCGCACGCCGCTGAGTTTGGCGTTGTAGGCCCATAGCCAGTTGCGGTGGTAGACGTAAATGATGGGGCGTTCTTTCAGCACCCGCGTGGCGATCTGCTCGAAGACTTTCTTGCGCTCGGCCGGGTCGCGCAGCGTGCGCGATTGCGCCAGCAGCTTGTCGGTTTCGGCATCGCAATATCCAGCGTAATTCAGTGGCTGCTTGCAACCGTGGAAGCTGAACAGATTGCCGTCGGGGTCGGGCCGGCCGCTCCAGGCCAGCACGTAGGCTTCGTAGTCGCCCTTGTCGGCCATGTTGATGGAAGTCGCGAATTCGGCCGACTGGATCTTCACGTCGAAACCGGCTTCGCGCGTCATGGCCTGCACCACCAGCGCCAGGCGCTGCGCGTCCGAGGTGGTCGGCGTCAGCAGCGTGAAGCTGGGCTTGGGCACACCGGCCTCTTTCAGCAGTGCTTTCGCGCGTTCGATGTTGCGCTTGGGCACAGCCGAGGTCTTGGCGTAATAGGCATTGCCCGGCGCCACCCATTGGTTGCCGACCACGGCTTCGTTGTCCATCACCACCTGGGCCAGGCCCTGGCGGTCGATGGCCAATTCCAGCGCTTCGCGCACGCGGGCGTCCTTGCCCAGCGCGCTGGTCTGCGCCTTGTCGCTCTTGCCGATGTTGATGGTGATGCCCTGGTAGCCGATTTCGGTGATGCTGGCCGTCTTCAGTTTCTTGTCGGCTTTCAGCTTCTCGATGTCGCTGCTGGCGATGCGTTCGGCGTAGTCGAGCTGGCCCGATTTCAGGTTGGCCAGGCGCACCGTGGCGTCGGGTATCGGCGTGTAGGTGATGCGGTTGAAATGGATGGCCGGCTTGTTCCAGTAGCCGTCGTAACGCTCCAGCACGATGCGGTCCTGCGCCACGCGTTCGACCCATTTGAAGGGGCCCGAACACACCGGCTTGCTGCCGAACTTGTCGCCTGCGGCTTGTGCGGCTTTCGGGCTGACCATCATGCCGGCGCGGTCGGTCAGCGCGGCCAGCAGCGGCGAGAAAGGCGCGCTGAGGTTCAGCCGCACCGTCAGCGGGTCCAGCACGTCCACCGTGGTGACGGGCGCGAGTTCGCCGCGCCGGTTGCTGCCGGGCAGGGTCTTGTGGCGCTCGATGTTGAACTTCACCGCCGCCGCGTCGAACTTCTCGCTGTCGTGGAAAGTAACGCCAGGGCGCAGCTTCATCGTCAGCGCCTTGCTGTCGGCCGACCATTCCCAGCTCAGCGCCAGTTGCGGCGTCAGGTTCAGCTTTTCGTCGATGTCGATGAGCTTGTCGCACAGCGCGGTGAACACGATGCGGCCGACGAAGGTG
>JANPHI010000181.1:0-7600 GCA_031424355.1 Betaproteobacteria bacterium | reverse complement strand
CATCCCGCTGACCGAACTGGCGTTGAAGCAGGGCGGCTACGACTGGGGCTTCCTGGCCTACGCGGTGGGCTTCGGCGGTTCGATGATCTGGTTCGGTTCTTCGGCCGGCGTCGCGCTCAGCAGCATGTACCCCAAGGCCCGGTCGGTGGGGCAGTGGCTGTGGCACGGCTGGCATGTGCCGGTGGCCTACGTCTGCGGCTTCTTCCTGCTGCTGGCGGTGCAGGGCTTCCACCCCGGCACGGCGCTGAAAGGCAGCGCTGCAACGCCCCCCGCTCACCCGTCCGTGACAGCGCCCACAACCCCATCGAAGTGATGCCATGACCCGACCCCAAGTGCTCGTCGCCCGTGCCGTGTTCCCTGACGTTGTGGCGCGCCTGCGCGAACACTTCGATGTCGAGGACAACCCGAGCGACACCATCTTCAAGCCCGACGAATTGATCGCCCGCCTGCAGGGCAAGCAGGGTGTTTTCACCACCGGCAGCGAACGCATCAGCGCCGAACTGCTGGCCGCCTGCCCCGGCTTGCGCGTGGTGGCCAACATGGCGGTGGGCTACAACAACTTCGACATCGCGGCCTGCAACGCGGCCGGCGTGCTGGCCACCAACACGCCCGACGTGTTGACCGAAACCACGGCCGATTTCGGCTTCGCTTTGATGATGGCCACCGCCCGCCGCATGGCCGAGAGCGAACGCTTTCTGCGCCGTGGCGAGTGGACGCGCTGGGCCTACGACATGTTCACCGGCAGCGACGTGCACGGCGCCACGCTGGGCGTCCTGGGCATGGGCCGCATCGGCCAGGCCATCGCGCGGCGCGGGGCGCTGGGCTTCGGCATGAAGGTGATTTATCACAACCGTTCGCGCCTGCCGGCCGAGACGGAAACCGAGCTGTGTGCGCGCTACGTCAGCAAGGCCGAGCTGCTCGCCCAGGCCGACCACCTGGTGCTGGTGCTGCCGTATTCGACTGAGAGCCACCACGCCATCGGCGCGGCTGAACTGGCGCAGATGAAACCCACCGCCACGCTGACCAACATCGCGCGCGGCGGCATCGTCGACGACGCGGCGCTGGCTGCGGCCCTGCGCGCAGGCCGCATCGCCGCGGCCGGGCTGGACGTCTTCGAGGGCGAGCCCTCGGTGCACCCCGACCTGCTGACCCTGCCCAATGTGGTGCTGACGCCCCACATCGCCAGCGCCAGCGTGGCCACGCGGCGGGCCATGGCCAACCTGGCGGCCGACAACCTGATTGCCGCGTTGACAGGCGGCGTGGCGCCGACGCCGATCAACGCCGACGCGCTGGGGCTGGCCCGCGATGCTTGAATGGATGGCGATAGCGCTGCTGGCGCTGAACCTGCTGTTGTTGATCGTGCTGGTCTTGCGCCGCGCCCCGGACACCGCCGGCGACAACGCCGCTGCGAACGCCGCTGCGAACTCGGCAGCGAACGCGGCAGCCACCGCTGCCGTCAGCGCCGCCATCGAAAGACTGGAACGGGAACTGCGCGACGAGCTGGGCCGCCAGGGCCAGAACACGCGCGGTGACCTGGGTACCTTCCAGCAGATGCTGTTGACCCAGGGCGGCGACACCGCACGCACGCAGAACGAGCAGATCGACAGTTTCCGCACCCAACTGGCCAGCACGCAGCAGGCCGTCGCCGATGCGCTGGCGCACGCCACCCAAGGCTTGGCGCAACAAAGCCAGGCGGCGCGTGAAGCGCAGGACGCGGCGCTGCGCCGCTTTGGCGAGGGCCTGGGCGAACAGCTGCGGGCCTTGTCCGAGGTCAACGAACGCCGGCTGTCCGAAGTGCGCACGGCAGTGGAAACGCGGCTGGTCTCGCTGCAGGAAGGCAACGAAAAGAAGCTGGACCAGATGCGCGCCACGGTGGACGAGAAGCTGCACGCCACGCTGGAAACGCGGCTGGGTGAAAGCTTCAAGCAGGTGGCCGACAGGCTGGAGCAGGTGCACAAGGGCCTGGGCGAGATGCAGACCCTGGCGCGCGACGTGGGCGCGCTGAACCGCGTGCTGACCAACGTGAAGACGCGCGGCGTTTTCGGTGAAGTGCAACTGGCCGCGCTGCTGGAACAGGTCTTCACGCCCGAGCAGTACGCCACCAACGTGGCCACGGTGCCGGGCAGCAACGACCGCGTGGAATTCGCCATCCGGCTGCCGGGGCGTGCGGCGGGTTCAGGCGCCGGCACTGCCGGTGATGCCCCCCTGTGGCTGCCCATCGACGCCAAGTTCCCGCGCGAAGATTACGAACGCCTGCTCGACGCTTCAGAGCGCGCCGACGCCCCGGCGATGGAAGCCGCCGGCAAGGCCATCGAAACGCGCCTGAAGCTGGAAGCCCGCAGCATCCGCGAGAAATACGTGTCGCCGCCGCACACGACGGACTTCGCCATCTTGTTTGTGCCGACCGAAGGCCTGTATGCCGAGGCGCTGCGCCGGCCCGGGCTGGCCGAGGCCCTGCAGCGCGAACACAAGGTCATGCTTGCTGGCCCCACCACGCTGCTGGCGCTGCTGAACAGCCTGCAGATGGGCTTTCGCACGCTGGTGCTGGAGAAGCGCTCGGCCGAGGTCTGGGAGGTGCTGGGCGCGGTCAAGACCGAGTTCTCGAAGTTCGGTGATGTGCTGGTCAAGACACGCAAGAAGCTGGACGAAGCCGGCACCACCATCGACCAGGCCTTCGTCCGCACGCGGGCGATGGAACGCCAGCTGCGCAAGGTTGAGTCCATGCCCGACGAGCGCGCCGCGCAACTGCTGCCGGGGCTGAACACGCCGCTGCTCGACGACGATGCCGACGCCTGAGCCGGCGCCTCTGCAGGGGCCTGAGCCGGCCCACGCGGCGGGCACCGGGCGCGTGTTGCTGGCGCTGATCGTCGGCCAGCTGGGCATGCATTCGGCGATGGCCGGCCTGCGCCTGGCCGCGCCGCTGCAACTGCTGCGCGATGGCCAGAGCGCCTGGACCGTGGGCCTCGTGCTGGCGCTGTTCGCCGCCGCGCCGGTGCTGCTGGCTTTGCCCGCCGGGCGCTTGGCCGACCGACTGGGCTACCACCGGCCGGTCTATCTGGCCGTGGTGCTGACGCTCATCGGCTGCCTGCTCGCCATCGCCTCCACCTACCTGGCCGGCACCGCGCACCTGGCCTTGCTGTGCGCGGCCGCGTCGGCCACCGGCGCCGGCACCAACATCGGCATGCTGACCATCCAGCGCACCGCCGGCGTGGCCGCGCGCGACAGCACCGAGCGCGTGCGCATCGCCAGCTGGCTGGGAGTGGCGCCCTCGTTTTCCCACGTCATCGGGCCGGTGGCCACCGGTTTGATGATCGACGGCTACGGCTTTCGCGCGGCCTTTGTGCTGCTGCTGCTGATGCCGGTGGCCACGCTGCTCAGCGCGCGTTTCGTGCCGCAGTTGCAGGCGGCCGGCGCCGCGCCGCGCGTGGCCGGCCGCAGCGCCTGGACCCTGCTGCAGGCGCCTGGGCTGGGCCGCCTGCTGCTGGTGAACTGGCTGCTGTCGATGTGCTGGGACGTGCACACCTTCGCCGTGCCGGTGCTGGGCCACGAACGCGGCTTCAGCGCCAGCACCATCGGCTTGATCCTGGGCAGTTTCACGCTGTCGGTGACCGGCGTGCGGCTGCTGATCCCGTGGCTGGCGCACCGCCTCAGCGAGGTTGCCGTGGTGCGCCTGGCCATGGCCGGCACCGGCATCGTCTTCGTCGCCTACCCGCTGGCGCCCAACGCCTGGGTGATGGGCGGCCTGGCGGTGCTGCTGGGCATCACGCTGGGCAGCGTGGCGCCAATGGTGATGTCCATGCTGCACCACCTGACGCCCGACAACCGGCACGGCGAAGCGCTGGCTTTCCGGTCGATGGCGATGAACCTGTCGAGCACGCTGATGCCGCTGCTCTTCGGCGCCACCGGCGCCTGGGTGGGCGCGGCGGCGCTGTTCTGGGTGGTGGGCGGTGCGGTGGGCGCCGGGTCGTGGGCGGCGCGCAAGCTGGCGTCGGCGCCTTGACGCCTGTGGCGCGGTCCCGTCTGACGGGGACTTCGGGAACCTAGAAGCGCACGCCGTTGATCGGCTTGCTGTCATCAGCCGCTGCCTCGGCGCGAGCGGCCGGCGCGGCGGGCCTGGCCGCTGCCACCTTCTCGGTCAGCGCTTGCGTGGGCGCCGCCTGCCAGCCGCTGGGCAGCTTGGACACGCGCGGGTAGCCGGCTGCGTCCAGGTAGGCGGTCCAGTCGGTTTCCGACAGGCCGCGCAGCGGCTGCGCACCGATGGTCAGTGCCGGCACCGTGCGCCCGCCGACCGCGCGCTCCAGGGCCATGGCGTCGTCTTCGCTGCTGACGCGGCGTTCTGTGTACGGGATACCGCGCTGCTGCAGCAGGCGCCGGCCGTTGTCGCAGGGCAGGCAGTCGGCGCCGGTGAACAGCGTGACCGGGTAGCGCTGGGCGACCTGTCGCAGTTCGGCCGGCAGCGCGGCCTCGGCCGGTGGCGCGGCACCGCTGCGGCCTAAAGCGGTGACGCGGGCATTGGCCTCGGCGCGCGGTCTGTCGGTGTAGGTGACGCTGCCGTCGGCGGCCACAACCTTGTACTGGGCCCAGGCCGGCGCCATGCCGGCAGCAACCACGGCCAGTGCGCTGCACATGGGCTTGAGGGCCTGCAAAAGCGAAGGGTTCATGCTGGGTGTCCCGAGGAAGGGTGCGCGGATGGGGTGTGCGGATGGCGTCGAGGCTGAATCCAGCCGGCCAATCCAGCGGACGAATTTAACGGATGAATTTAGCGGACTGGGGGCGCAGGCTCAAGCCAAACCTTGGTGGCGCAGCAACGCATCCAGGCTGGGGTCGCGGCCGCGGAAGGCGCGAAAGCTGTCCAGCGCGGGCCGGCTGCCGCCCACGGCCAGCACCTGTTCACGGAAGCGTGCGCCTGTGGTGGCGTCGAAAACACCGCTTTCCTCGAAGGCGCCGTAGGCGTCGGCGCTGAGCACCTGGGCCCAGGCGTAACCGTAGTAACCGGCCGCGTAGCCGCCGTCGAAAAGGTGGCCGAAGGTGTTGGCGTAGCGCAGGAAATCGGGCGCAGACATGGGCTGGATCTCGGCGTTGACCTCATCGCAAACGGCCTGCACACGGCTGGCGGTGCCGCTTTCGGCATGCAGGCGCATGTCGAACAGCGCGAATTCGCACTGCCGCAACAGCTTCAGGCCGCCCTGGAAATGCCGCGCCGCCACCATGCGGTCGAACAGCGCGCGGGGCAGCGGCTCGCCGGTCACGGCGTGGCAGCTCAGTCGCTGCAGCACTTCCCATTCCCAGCAGAAGTTTTCCATGAACTGGCTGGGCAGTTCGATGGCGTCGCCTTCCACGCCCGAGATGCCCGATACCGCCAGTTCGTCCACCTGGGTCAGCATGTGGTGCAGACCGTGGCCGAATTCGTGGAACAGGGTGATCAGGTCGCTGTGGGTCAACAGCGCAGGCTGGTCACCGACCGGCGGCGCGAAGTTGCACACCAGGTGGGCGACGGGCCACTGCAGTTCGCCGCCGGGGCGCCGCCAGCGGCCGCGGCAGTCGTCCATCCAGGCACCCGACTGCTTGCCGGCGCGGGCGTGCAGGTCGAGGTAGAAACCCGCCACGCGTTCGGCGCCGGCGTCACCTGCCGTGCCTGACGTGCGCCAGACGCCGAAGTAGCGCACGCTGTCGTGCCACACCGGCGCCGCTTCGGGGCGTATCGCCACGCCGAACAGCGTTTCGATCAACTGGAAGAGGCCCTGCAACACGCGCGCTTCGGTGAAGTACTGCTTCACCTCCTGGCTGCTGAAGGCGTAGCGCGACTGCTTCAGTTGCTCGGCCGCGTAGGGGCGGTCCCAGGCCCGCAGGTCGGGCAGGCCCAGGCTGTCGGCGGCGTAGGCGCGCAGTTCGGCCAGTTCGCGGTCGGCATGGGGGCGGGCGCGGCGCGCCAGGTCGCGCACGAAGGCCAGCACCTCGTCGGGGCTGCGCGCCATCTTGGCCACCAGCGCCAGTTCGGCGTAGTTGCCGTAGCCCAGCAAAGCCGCTTCTTCGGCGCGCAGTTCCAGCAGTTCACGCATCAGCGGGCCGTTGTCCAGCGCGGCCGGTCCAAATTCGCTGGCGCGGGTGGCGTCTGCGCGGTAGACGGTCTCGCGCAGCGCGCGGTCGCTGGCGAACTGCATCAGCGGCAGCCAGCACGGCGCCTGCAGGCTCAGCTTGCAGCCGTCCTGGCCGTCGGCCTGGGCGGCGGCCCGGGCCGCCTGTCGCACGTCGTCGGGCACCCCGGCCAGGCGGTCTTCGCCGACCAGCAGGCTCCATGCATCGGTGGCGTCGAGCACGTGGTCGCCATACTGCTGCGACAGCGCGCCCGTCCGGTCCTGGATGGCGGCATGGCGCGCGCGCGCGGCGCCTTGCAACTCGGCGCCGCCCAGCACGAAGTCGCGCAGCGCGTGGCTCAGGGCCCTGCGCTGCGCCGGCGTGAGCGGCGGCGCACCGGGGGTCTCAAGCTGGGCGGCGATGGCCTTGTACTTGGCGTAGAGCCGCGCATCGGCGCCCAGGCGGGTGCTGAAATCGATGATGCGGGGCAGGTTCTCGGCATGCGCCGCACGCAGGGCGGGCGTGTCGGCCACACCCTGCAGGTGGCTGGCGTGGCCCCAGGCGCGCATCAGGCGCTCGACAGGCACGTCCAGCGTCAGCGACATCGCGTTGTAGTCGGCCGGCACCGCATCGCTGACGGCTTGCTCCAGGGCTGCTTCGGCATCGGCCAGCAGCACGTCGAGCGCCGGTGCGATGTGCTCGGGGCGGATGGCCGCGAAGTCGGGCAGGCCGCCGTCCTGCAGCAGGGGGTTCATGCCGCTGCCTCAGCCTGGGCCCGTGCCGCCGTTTCGGCCGCCTGCAAGGTGTTGACCAGCAGCATGGTGATGGTCATGGGCCCGACGCCGCCGGGCACCGGCGTGATCCAGCCGGCGACTTCACGGATGCCGGCGAAGTCCACGTCGCCGCACAGCTTGCCGGCCTCGTTGCGGTTCATGCCCACGTCGATGACGATGGCCCCGGGCTTGACCATGTCGGCCGTCAGCGTGTTGCGCCGGCCCACGGCGGCCACCACCACATCGGCCATGCGCGTGTGCAGGGCCAGGTCGGGCGTGGCGCTGTGGCACACGGTGACCGTGGCGTGGGCCTGCAGCAGCAGCAGCGCCATCGGCTTGCCCACGGTGTTGCTGCGGCCGATGACCACCGCGTGCTTGCCCTTCAGGTTCACGCCGGTGCTTTCGATCAGCTTCATGCAGCCGAAGGGCGTGGCCGGGCGCAGGCCGGGCAGGCCGGCCATCAGCGCGCCGGCCGAGTGCACCGAGAAGCCGTCCACATCCTTGTGCGTGGCGATGGATTCGATGACCTTTTGCGGGTCGATGTGCCGGGGCAGCGGCATCTGCACCAGGATGCCGTGGATGGCGGGGTCGGCATTCAGCGCCGCCACGCGGGCCAGCAGGTCGGCTTCCGGCAGCGTGGCCTCGTAGCGTTCCAGCACCGAATGCAGGCCGTGCTCTTCGCAGGCCTTGACCTTGTTGCGCACGTAGACGGCGCTGGCCGGGTCGTCGCCGACCAGGATCACCGCCAGCCC
>JANPHI010000180.1:0-24594 GCA_031424355.1 Betaproteobacteria bacterium | reverse complement strand
TGCAGCAGCAGGCTCATGCCCATCGCGGTGATCAGCGGCGCCAGGCGCGGCGCGCTGCGCAGCGGGCGGTAGGCCAGCTTCTCGATGGTGAAGTTCAACACCGAGCAGACCACGATGGCGCACAGCAGCGAGATCAGCATGATCAGCCAGCCCGGCAGGCCGCTGTCGGCCAAGGCGGTGACCACGGTCCAGCTGACCAGCGCGCCCACCATCAGCACCTCGCCGTGGGCGAAGTTGATAAGGTTGATGATCCCGTAGACCATGGTGTAGCCCAGCGCCACCAAGGCGTACATCGCCCCGAGCACCAGCCCGTTGATGATCTGCTGGAAGAAGGTTTCCATCGAAAAGTGACTCCGCTTGCCGCGCCTGCCGCAGCCCGTGAAGGCTAATGCAAGAAGCCGGCCCCGGCTTCAACGCTGCTGAGGTGACTCGGCGTCCAGGCGGCGCAGCTCGGCCAGGCGCTCGGCGATGCGCTGTTCCAGCCCGCGCGGCACCGGCTCGTAGTAGCGCTGCTGCGGCAGGCCGTCGGGCAGGTAGGTTTCGCCGGCCGCGTAGCCGCCGGCCTCGTCGTGGGCGTAGCGGTAGCCGGCGCCGTGACCCAGGCCCTTCATCAGCTTCGTCGGGGCATTGCGCAGGTGCATGGGCACGGGCCGCGAACCGTCTTGCCGAACCACCTCGCGCACCGCATTCCAGGCCTTGTAGACGGCGTTCGATTTCGGCGCGACGGCCAGGTAGACCACCGCCTGCGCCAGCGCCAGTTCGCCTTCGGGTGAACCCAGGCGTTCGTAGACCTCGGCGGCGTCCAGCGTCAGGCGCAGCGCGCGGGCGTCGGCCAGGCCGATGTCTTCGCTGGCCATGCGGATCAAGCGCCGCGCGGCGTAACGCGGGTCCATGCCGGCGTCCAGCAGGCGGGCCAGCCAGTACAGCGAGGCATCGGGGTCGCTGCCGCGCACCGCCTTGTGCAGCGCCGAGATGGTGTCGTAGTAGACGTCGCCACCCTTGTCGCCGCGGCGCAGCAGTTCGCCCAGTGTGGCTTCCAGTTGCGCTTCGCCCAGCTCGGCCGCGCCAGCGTTGGCGGCGGCCAGGTTCTCGTAGGCGTTCAGCAGCCGGCGGGCGTCGCCGTCGGCATGCGCCACCAGGCGTTCGTGGGCCGCGGCGGTCAGCGGCGGCGCCTGCAACAGGGCTTGCGCACGGGTGATGAGTTCGCCCAGGTCGGAATCCATCAGCGACTTCAGCACGTGCACCGTGGACCGCGACAGCAAGGCCGAATTCACCTCGAAAGAAGGGTTTTCGGTGGTCGCGCCGATGAAGCTGAACAAGCCGCCTTCGACATGCGGCAGGAAGGCGTCTTGCTGCGCCTTGTTGAAGCGGTGCACCTCGTCCACGAAGACCACGGTGGACCGCCCGGCCTTGCGCAGGGCACTGGCCTGCTCGACGGCTTCGCGGATGTCTTTCACCCCGGCCAGCACCGCCGACAGCACGATGAAATGCGCACCGGTGGCGCCGGCCAGCAGGCGCGCCAGCGTGGTCTTGCCGACACCGGGCGGGCCCCACAGGATCATCGACGGCAGGCGGCCCGACTCGAAGGCCACGCGCAGCGGCCGTCCGCCGGCCAGCAGGTGGCGTTGGCCGACGACCTCGTCCAGGTGGCGCGGCCGCAGGCGTTCGGCCAGCGGGGCGCCCTCGGGGGCAGCGGGTGTTTCTTCAGCGAACAGGGCGTCCTGGGTGGCCATGCCCGAATTGTCGCAGTGCGCTCAGCCGGCTTCGTTCGGCGCACCGGGCGCACCGGGCACGCCGCGCAGCCAGACGCTGACGCGCAGCCCCGTGCCGTCGCTGACCGGCCGCAGCGACATGCGCCCGCCCAGCAGGGCCACGTAGCGCGCCACGATGGCCAGGCCCAGGCCGCTGCCGGTGCCCTGCTCGGCCGCGCTGCGGCCCTGGGCCCAGCGTTCCAGCACGCGCTGCTGCTGGCCCGTTTCCATGCCCGGGCCGTTGTCGGTGACGGTCAGCAGCAGCTCGCCGTTCTGCGCCTGCGCGGCCACGGTCACGCGCGGCGTCACGCCGGCCTGCAGCGGGCGGCCGTGGCGCAGCGCGTTGTCCACCAGGTTGCCCAGCAGCCCTTCCACCAACGCCACCGTGCCCATCGCGCGCAGCGGCTGTTCCAGGCCCTCGGCGCCCAGGTCCACACCGGCCGCGTCGGCGCGCGGCAGCAGGCGCAGCAGCAGGTCCTGCACCAGGGTGTCGATGGCCAGCGGCTCCAGCTGCAGGCTGTCGCGTGCTTCGTCGGCCAGGGCCAGGGCCAGCAGTTGATCGACCAGGTGGCTGGCGCGCGCTTCACTGGCGACGATGGCCCGCAGCTGTGCCGCCCAGGCCGCCGGGTCTTTCTGCGCCAGGCCGTACTCGGCCAGCGAACGGATGCCGGCCAGCGGCGTTCGCAATTCATGCGCCACGTTGCCGGCGAATTCACGCTGCGCGCGCACGGCTGCCGCGATGCGCGCCATCAGCGCATCGAAGGCGCCCGACAGGTTGGCGATGTCGCGCGTGCGCGGCTGCAGCGCCAGCGGTGCCAGGTCGTTGGCGTCGCGCTGGGCCAGCGCCCGTTCCAGCTGCGCCATCGGCTGCAATTCGCGGGCGATGGAGCGGCGCAGCCACAGGCCCAGCAGCAGCAGCAGCACGGCCTGCGGCGCCACCGAAGCGGTCAGCAGCTGCTGCACCAGCTTGGTCCGGCTGCGCGTGGTCTGCGCCACCACCACCACGTGCGGCTGCGGCTGGCTGCGAGCCAGCGTGACCATGCGCAGGTCGGCACCCCGGTAGTGGCGCTCTTCGAAGGACCAGGGCTCGGTGGGCGCGTCCGCGCGGCCGCGCAGGCCGCCCTGCCCGGCCAGCAAACTGCCGTCGGCGCGCAGCACGGCAAAGTAGACCCGCTCGTCGCGGTCGAACAGCACCTGCCCCACTTCGCGCGCCGACAGGCTGAAGGCCAGTTGGCCGTCACGCTCGCTGACGTTGGCCGCGATGGCGTAGGCGTCGTCGAGCATCGATCGGTCGAAGGCCTGGCGCGTGTAGACATAGGCCACGCCGACGGCCACGGCCGTGCCCAGCAGCCAGGTCACGGCCAGCGGCAGCATCACCTGCACCAGCATGCGCCGGCGCAGCGAAGGCAGCGGCGCGGACGGTGGTGATGGCGATGGCGTGGGCGATGACGCCAACGGCGCTGCCCATGGCGGCGGGCCGTCAACCGGGCTCATGCGCACCCACGTTGATGCACGGGTCCTCGTCGCGGCCGTCCTGCGCCTCGACCACATAGCCCAGCCCGCGCAGCGTGCGGATGGTGGCGCCGCTGCCCTGCAGCTTGCGGCGCAGGCGCGAAATGAAAGCCTCCAGCGCGTTGGCGGCCAGCGCATCGTCGAAGCCCGACAACTTGTCCGACAAGTTGCGCTTGCTGACCACGCGGCCGGGCGGCGACATCAGCTCCAGCAACACCTCGAATTCACGCGCCGGCAGGTCGAGTGCCTGCAGCGCGCCCGTTGCACCGCCGCTGCGGACTTGCAGGCGCCGGGCTCGGCGGTCCAGCCGCAGGCCGCCCACTTCCACCACGTCGTCGGCGCCCTGGGCCCGCCGCACCAGGGCGCGCAAACGGGCTTCTACCTCGGCCAGGTCGAAGGGTTTGCCCAGGTAGTCGTCGGCACCGGCGTCCAGGCCCGCAATGCGCTCTTCGGTGCGGTTGCGCGCGGTCAGCACCAGCACCGGCGTGCGGTCGCCGCGGGCGCGGGCCTCGCGCAGCACGGTCAGGCCGCTGCCCATGGCGTAGCCGTTCCCTTCCGGCAGGTTCAGGTCCAGCAGCACGGCGTCCACCGGCTGCACCTGCCACAGGTGGCGGGCCTGGGCGGCGGTGGTGGCCAGGTCGATGCGGTGGCCAGCCTCGCTGAGGCTGCGCTGCATGACGTCGCGCAGCACGTCGTCGTCTTCGACCAACAGGAAACGCATGGGCGGTCAGGTGGTGGTCAGTGGGCACCAGCGATAAACGGTGGATGAGCATACGACAGGCCTTTTCATTGACACGCCCCCTGCGGCACCGCGCCGCGCTGTTGCGCGCAGCTTTCGCCGCCGCCTGGCTGGTGTTGCCGCGCGCGCACGCCGAAGTCATTTCTCTGGCCGACGCGCTGGCCGCTGCGGCCAGCAACCTGGACGTGACCCTGGCCACGCGCGGCGTGGCCGCTGCGCAGGCCGACATCGTGGCCGCCGACCACACGCCGCTGCCGCAGCTGTCGGCCAAGCTGTCGCAGATCGACCTGCAGAACGGCATCGGCGGCGGCAACCCGCTGACCCAGCGCCGCATCGACAAGGGTGTGGGCCTGGACTGGACCTGGGAGCGCGGCGACAAGCGCGGCCTGCGCACCGAAGCCGCGCGGCGCAACGCGGCGGCGGCCGCGGCCGATGTCGACGAAGTGCGCACCCAGCAGCAACTGGCTGCGCAGGCGGCCTTCTTCGACCTGCTGGCGGCCCAGGGGCGCATCGAGCAACTCGCGGTGATCGCGCGCAGCGCGCTGCAGACGGCCGACACGGCGCGCGCCCGCCTGAAGGCCGGCGACCTGGCCGTGCAGGACGCGGCGCGGGCCGGCATCGAGGCCGAACGCGTGCAGGCCGATGGCGCGCTGGCGCAGTTGGACCTGCAGCGCGCCCAGTTCACGCTGGCCCAGTTGACCGGCCGCAGCGCGCAAGCCGCCAGCCTGAGCGCCCAGGCCGACTGGCCCGCTGACGAAGCGATGAACACCGTGGCCAGCGTGGACGCCCTGCTGGACCTGCGCGCCGATGTGCGCGCCGCCGCCGAGCGCGTGCGCGCCGCTGAATCGGCGCTGCAAGGCAGCAGCGCGCAACGCCGGAGCGACATCACCTGGGGCGCTTCGGTGGACCACTACCCGGGCACCTCCACGCGGCTGGTGGAATTCCGCCTGGCCATGCCGCTGGCCTTGGGCTACCGCTACGAGGGCGAGATCGCCAGGTCACAAGCGCAGCTCGACCAGGCCCGCGACGCGCTGGAGAAAACCCGTCGCAGCGCTGCCACCGACCTGCAGCGCCTGCGCGCCGAGGTGGCCGCCGCCGCGCAGCGCGCTCTGCGCTACAGCGGCGAGATCGTGCCGCGTTCACGCGAGGTGGCCGACCGCGCCGAGCAGGCCTACAACAAGGGCGCGCTGCCGCTGACCGATCTGCTGGACGCACGGCGCACGCTGCGCGCCGTGCTGCTGGAAGCGCTGGCCGCCCGCACCGACCTGGCCAAG
Source organism: Betaproteobacteria bacterium (assembly GCA_031424355.1). Lineage (GTDB taxonomy): Bacteria > Pseudomonadota > Gammaproteobacteria > Burkholderiales > Burkholderiaceae_C > Rubrivivax. The sequence continues at coordinate 19,318 of JANPHI010000180.1, read as the reverse complement.
GCGCAAGGGGCCTGGCAGTTGCGCAGCGCAAGCAGCAGCAGCAACGCCGGCACGCGCTGAACGCAGCGCCCGACGACACCCGACACCCGAACCCCGACCGAACGCCGACCATGCCCCCGAAAACACCGAACCGCGCACCGCTGCTGGGCCTGCTGGCCCTGGCCACCCTGGCTCTGTTGGCCTGCAAGGACGCGCCGCCGCCGGCCGCACCCGAGCCCGCTGCGCCCATCCTGCAGGGCACGCAACTGCGCTTCCAGCCCGGCCATCCGCAGCTGGCGCTGCTGACCGCCACCGCCGCCACGCCGGCCACCCAGATCACGCTGGAACTGCCGGCGCGCCTGGTCTGGAACGAGGAACGCACGCAGCGCATCGTCCCGGCGTTTGCCGGTCGTGTCACGTCCATCGCCGCCGACCTGGGCCAGGCCGTGCAACCCGGCAGCGCGCTGGCCATGCTGGCTTCGCCCGACTACGGCGCGGCCCAGGCCGACGCCGCCAAGGCCCGGGCCGATGTGGACTTCAGCCGCAAGACCCTGGCCCGCCAGCGCGAGCTGCTGGACCTGGGCGTGGCGGCGCGCAAGGACTTCGAACAGGCCGAAGCCGACGCCGCCCGCAGCCAGGCCGAACTGGCGCGCGCCCAGGCGCGGGTGGCGCTGTACGGGGGCGCGGCCGGCGTCGATCAAAAGCTGGCGCTGCGTTCGACGCTGGCCGGCGTGGTGGTCGAACGCAACCTGAACCCCGGCCAGGAAGTACGGCCCGACCAAGCCGGGCCGGGCGTGCCGCCGCTGTTCGTCATCAGCGACCCGGCCACGCTGTGGGTGCAGATCGACGCCCGCGAAGCCGAGGCCGGCACGCTGCGCCGGGGTGCGGCCTTCGAACTCGAAGTGCCGGCGCTGCCGGGCCAGCGTTTCGAAGGCCGCGTGACGGCCGTGGCCGACGCCATCGACCCCAACACCCGCACCATCAAGGTCCGCGGCTTCGTGCCCAACGCCAACCGCGTGCTGCGCGCCGAGATGCTGGCCACGGCCCGCTTCGAACGCAGCCTGGGCAGCGGCGTGATGCTGCCGGCGCAAGCCGTGCGCCTGTCGGGCAGCACGCACAGTGTGTTCGTGCAGACAGCACCCGGCGTGTTCGAACCGCGTGAGGTGCGCATCGCCTGGCAGGGCCCGCAACAGGTGCTGGTGTCGCGCGGCCTGGAAGTGGGCGAACAGGTGGTCAGCAGCAACATGCTGCTGCTGGCACGCATGTACAAGCTGGCGCAGGACGAAGGCCAGCCCGCAGGCGGCGCTGCGGCGGCCTCGGCCGCGAAGGCCGCGGCCCGGCCCGGTTCATCGGCCGCCAGCGCGGCAGCGAAGGCCGGCGAATGAGGAAGCTGATCGAGTATTCGCTGCGCCAGCCGCTGTTCATCGCGCTGGGCACGCTGCTGTTCGTGCTGGCCGGCGTCATCGCCTTCAAGAACCTGTCGGTCGAGGCCTTTCCCGATGTCACCGACACCCAGGTCACGGTCATCGCGCTGTTCCCGGGCCGCGCCGCTGAAGAGGTCGAAAAGCAGGTCACGCTGCCGCTGGAAACGGCGCTGTCGGGCGTGCCGAATTCCATCCGCGTGTTCTCGCACACGCAGTTCGGTTTGAGCTTCACCGTCGTCACGTTCAACGACGCATCGGAAGTGAACCTGGTGCGCGCCCAGGTGGCCGAACGCCTGCGCGGCGTGGACCTGCCACCGGGCGTGGAAGCCAACATCGCGCCCAACGCCACGCCGGTGGGCGAGGTGATGCGCTACCGCCTGCGCGGCGACGGCTACAGCACCACCGACCTGCGCACGGTGGAAGACTGGGTGGTGGAACGCGCGCTGCGCCAGGTGCCCGGCGTGGCCGACGTGGTGGCCATGGGCGGCATGATCAAGCAGTACGAGGTGCAGCCCGACCTGGACAAACTGCGCGCCAACAAGCTGACCTTCCAGAACCTGCTGGACGCGCTGGGCCGGGGCAATTCCAACGTCGGCGGCAGCTACGTGGCGCAGGGCGCGCAGCAGTACGCCATCCGTGGCATCGGCCTGCTCAGTTCGCCCGACGACATCGGCAATGTGGTGGTGGCCGCGCGCAACGGCACGCCGGTGCTGGTGCGCGACATCGCCACCGTGAACATCGGTTCGGTGCCCCGCCTGGGCGTGGTCGGGCAGGACCAGGACGACGACGTCGTCACCGGCATCGTGGTCATGCGCAAGGGCGAGAACCCCAGCGTGGTGCTGAAGAACGTGAAAGACCGCATCGCCGACCTGAACGCCGGCGGCCTGCCGAAGGACATGGCCATCGTGCCCTACTACGACCGCACCTGGCTGATGGCCAAGACGCTGTCCACGGTGTTCCGCAACCTCGTCGAAGGCGCGCTGCTGGTGGCGCTGGTGCTGTACATCTTCCTGTCCAATCTGCGCGCCAGCCTGGCCGTGGCGGTGATCATCCCGCTGGCCCTGCTGGGCACTTTCCTGGGCCTGAAGATCATGGGCGTGCCAGCCAACTTGCTGAGCCTGGGCGCGATGGACTTCGGCATCATCGTCGACGGCGCGGTGATCGTGGTCGAAAACATCATGCACCGCCTGGCCGAGCGCGGCGAGAACATGAGCGACGACCAGCGCCGGGAAGTCATCGTCGACGCCGCCAACGAAGTCGGCCGGCCGACGGTGTTCTCGATGCTGATCATCATCGCGGCCCACATCCCCATCTTCGCCTTGCAGCGGCATGAAGGCCGCATCTTCCAGCCGATGGCTTTGAGCGTGACGATGGCGCTGATCGGCGCGCTGATCTTCTCGCTCACGCTGGTGCCGCTGCTGGCCTACAAGCTGCTGCGCCGCGGCCTGCCGCACGGCGACAACCGCGTGGTGGCCACCGCCAAGCGCATCTACGAACCGGTGCTGGACTGGGCGCTGGCCCACCGCCGCACGGTGATGGTGGCGGCGGTGGCGGCCTTCGGCCTGTCGCTGGTGGTGGCCTCGCGCCTGGGCTCGGAATTCCTGCCCGAACTGGACGAAGGCACCATCTGGGTCAACCTGCGCCTGCCGGCCAGCGTGTCCAACGACGAGGCCTCGCGCATCCTGGGCCTGGCGCGCAAGGCGCTGCGCCAGGTGCCCGAGGTGGGCACCACGGTGTCGAAATCGGGCCAGCCCGAAGACGGCACCGACCCCAAGACCATGAGCATGGCCGAGATCTTTGTCGACCTGAAACCGGCCGAGACCTGGCGGCCCGGCATGACCAAGGCCAAGCTCATCGACGAGATGGACAGGCTGGTCTCCGAGATCCCGGGGCTGGAACCCAGCTTCTCGCAGCCCATCCGCGACAACGTGCTGGAATCGATCTCGCAGATCGACGGCCAGATCGTCATCAAGATCGCGGGCGACGACCTGGGCGAATTGACCAAAGCCGCCGAGTCCATCGAACGCGAGATCAAGCGCGTGCCGGGCGTCTACCGTTCGGAAATCAACCGCGCCGGCAACCTGCCGCAGCTGCTGATCGAGGTGGACCGCGCCCGCGCCGCGCGCCTGGGCCTGAACGTGGGCGATGTGCAGGACGTGATCGAGGCGGCGCTGGCCGGCAAGGTCACGACCTACCTCTGGGAAGGCGAGCGCAAATTCGCCGTGGCCGTGCGCCTGTCGGCCGACCGCCGCGTGCTGGCGAACCTGGCCAGTACACCCATCGCCACGCCCGACGGCGGCTACACCCAACTGGGCGCTGTCACCCGCATCCGCGAGACCAGCGGCGCGATGAACATCGCCCGCGAGAACGGCCGCCGCATGGCCGCCATCGGCATCTTCATCAAAGACCGCGACATGGGTTCGGTGGTGGCCGACATGAAAACGGCGGTGGCGCAGAACGTCAAGTTGCCGGCGGGCTACCAGTTGCTGTGGTCGGGCGAATTCGAAAACCAGGAACGTGCGATGGCGCGCCTGGCTGTCGTCGTGCCCATCTCCCTGCTGCTGATCTTCGTGCTGCTGTTCGACGCCTTCGGTTCGCTGAAGACGGCCACGCTGGTGCTGCTGAATGTGCCGCTGGCGCTGATCGGCGGCTTTGTGGCGCTGTGGGTGCTGGGCATCCCGCTGTCGGTGTCGGCGGCCATCGGTTTCATCGCGCTGTCGGGGCAGGCGGTGCTGAATGGTGTGGTGATGCTGACGGTGATCCAGCAGTTGCGCGCCGGTGGCGCCAGCGTCGTCGATGCGGTGCGCCAGGGTTCGCTGAGCCGCCTGCGCACGGTGCTGATGACGGCGATGCTGGCGGCCCTGGGCCTGCTGCCGATGGCGCTGAGCCACGACATCGGCTCCGAGACGCAAAGGCCGCTGGCCATCGTCATCATCGGCGGCCTGTTCACGGCCACGCTGCTGACGCTGGTGGTGTTGCCGGTGCTGTACGTGGCGATGTTTGGCGGCAAGCGCGAGACGGTGCCGCCGGCCCCGGCAGAACTCGCCGCCGGCCCGGCAGACTGAGCGCCATGCGCAGCGCCCTGCCCTGTCTGCTGGCCCTGGCCTGCGCTGCGGGCTGCTCAGCGGCGCGGGCTGCAGGCGCAGACGCGTCTGCCAGCCCGGACTTCAAACTCACGCTGGGCCGCTACGGCTCGTCCGACGGCAACACCGGCCTGGACGCCAACCTGCGTGGCGGCCTGGGCCCCCACACGGCCTGGGTCGGCCTGTACCGCGACCAGAGCGGCTACCGCCAGGCCCGCGCCGGCTACGAATTCCGCCTGGACGGCGACACCGTGCGCACCGTGTTCTCGCTGCAAAGTGCCAGCGGCGGTGTGGCCGTCGGCTCGGTCACGTCCGAACTCGGCGGTGCGAATTACGCCATCGTCGGTTTCGGCCGCACCAATGTCCGCAATTACGTCAATCTGAACTACGACCCGAATGACGCCATCACGCTGGGCATCGGCACACGGGCGATTTCACAGACGGAATTGACGCTGTTCAACATCCACGACGACCGCCTGCACACCGGGCAGAACGTTACCCACCTGGTGCTGCGGCGGCGCTTCGAAGGCGACCAGCGCCTGACCGTGGACTTCTTCGTCAAGCGCGGCCTGACCGGCGACGGCAACTTCGTGCGCAACGACAAATCGATCAGCCTGGGCTACGACCGGGGACCTTACTTCCTGCGCTTCGCCTACGACCCGCACGCGGGCTTCACCACGCCCACGCAGCGCCGCCTGCAACTCGGCGCACGCTTCTGAGGTCGCGCCGAGCCCACGGTCAGGGCTATTGCTCGATGACGTCAGCGCCAGCTGGCGGCGTGTAGCTGAAGCGCGCGGCGTCCAACGCCACATTGGCCTCGAAGCGGCTGAACTGCAGCAGCGAACGCTGGCCGAAACTGTCGACGATTTCCACTGCCGACAGCTCGCGGTTCTTGAAGCCGACACGCATGCTTTGAAACGGGCCGTCCTTGGCCTTGGGCGTGGCCAAGGCCCAGTCCAGGCCGTCCTTCGCGGGCTGCGGCGTCAGCACGAAATCGGTGTCCAGCGAAGCGCCGGTCAACAGCGCTGCCGGCGTGGCGCCCAGGGCTTGCGCCAACTTGCGCGAACTGGCCTGGTTCAAGTCGGCGTCGTAGATCCACACCTTCACGCCATCGGCGACGATGAGTTGTTCGAAGGGCTTGGTGTAGTTGAAACGAAAGCGCCCGGGGCGCAGGAATTCGAATTGCCCACTGGACGTTTTCTTGCGCGCGCCGTCGGTGGAGGTGACGGTCTGGCTGAAAGCCGACCGGCCGCTCTTCACGTCGCGCACGAAGTCGCGCAGGGTGTCCACGGCGTCGGCATGCGCAGCCAGCGCGGCCCCCAGCAAACCCAGCGCCAACAACAGCTTCTTCAGATTCATCGAGACCTTCATTCGTCGCGTCATTCGTCGCGTCATTCATCCCGCTTCGGCACGATGATTTCGCGGTTGCCGTTGTGGCCCATCGCCGTCACCAGGCCTGACTTTTCCATCTGTTCCAGCAAGCGCGCGGCGCGGTTGTAGCCGATGCGCAGATGGCGCTGCACCAGCGAGATCGAGGCGCGGCGGTGCTGCAGCACGACTTCGACCGCCTGGTCGTACATCGCGTCCGATTCGCCACCGCCCGCACCGCCGCCGCCCTCGGCCGCAGCCGCTTCGCCTTCCAGAACGCCGCCTTCCAGAATGCCTTCGATGTAATTGGCTTCGCCCTGGGTCTTCAAGTAACTCACAACGCGGTGGACCTCGTCGTCGCTGACAAAGGCCCCGTGCACGCGCACCGGCAGGCCGGTGCCGCTGGCCATGTAGAGCATGTCGCCCATGCCCAGCAGCGCCTCGGCACCCATCTGGTCCAGGATGGTGCGGCTGTCGATCTTGCTCGACACCTGGAAGGACAAACGCGTCGGGATGTTGGCCTTGATCAGGCCGGTGATCACGTCCACGCTGGGCCGCTGCGTGGCCAGGATCAAATGGATGCCCGCCGCGCGCGCCTTCTGTGCCAGCCGCGCGATCAGCTCTTCGATCTTCTTGCCGATGACCATCATCAGGTCGGCCAGCTCGTCGATGACGACCACGATGTGCGGCAGGCGGTCCAGCGGCTCGGGCTCTTCGGGCGTCAGGCTGAAGGGGTTGGGCAGCTTCTCGCCGCGCTCGGCGGCGTCGGCAATCTTTTTGTTGTAGCCGGCCAGGTTGCGCACGCCCAGCTTGCTGAGCAGCTTGTAGCGGCGCTCCATCTCGCCGACACACCAGTTCAGCGCGTTGCTGGCCTGCTTCATGTCGGTGACCACCGGCGCCAGCAGGTGCGGGATGCCTTCGTAGACGCTCATTTCCAGCATCTTGGGGTCGATGAGGATGAGCCGCACATCGCGCGCTTCGGCCTTGTAGAGCAGGCTCAGGATCATCGCGTTGATGCCCACGCTCTTGCCCGAACCGGTGGTGCCGGCCACCAGGCAGTGCGGCATCTTGGCCAGGTCGGCCACCACCGGTTTGCCGACGATGTCCTTGCCCAGGCCCATGGTCAGCATCGACGCCGAATCGTTGTAAACGTCCGAGCCCAGGATCTCGCTGAGGCGTATGGTCTGCCGGCGCGCATTCGGCAGTTCCAGCGCCATGTAGTTCTTGCCCGGTATCACCTCGACGACGCGGATGCTGACCAGCGACAGCGAACGCGCCAGGTCGCGCGCCAGGCCCACGACCTGCGCGCCTTTCACGCCCGTCGCCGGTTCGATCTCGTAGCGCGTGATCACCGGGCCCGGGCTGGCCGCCACCACGCGCACCTCGACACCGAAATCCTTGAGCTTCTTTTCGATCAGCCGCGAGGTCATCTCGATGGACTCGGGCGTGACGGTTTCCTGCTTGCCGGCGGCGGTCACCGCGTCCAGCAAATCGACCTGCGGCAGCTTGGTGTCCAGCAGTTCGACGAACAGCAGCTGCTGGCGTTCCTTGGCCACGCGCTGCGACTTCGGGATCTCGGGCGCGGCCGGCTCGATGACCACCGGCACGTGTTCCTGCACCTCGATGCGCTGCACCTCGACCACTTCTTCGCGTTCGCGCGCAGCCGCTTCGCCCAGGCGACGGTCTTCTTCGGCGGCCTTGCGGTCGATGCGGCTGGCGCGCAGGCGGTCGAACTGCTGGCCGATGGCGTCGGCCACCTGCAGCCACGAGAAACGCAGCGCCAGCGACACGCCGGTCACCAACAGCGCAATCCACAACACGCCCGACCCGGCAAAGCCCAGCCAGCGCATCGACAGCGGCCCCAGCGTGTAGCCCAGCACGCCGCCGGCATGGCCCGGCAGCAGCGTTTCCCAGCGGTACAGGCGCGTCCATTCCAGGGCGCTGCTGGCAGCCAGCAGCAGGGCCAGGCCCAGCCAGAACAGGGCCTTGGGCGCCGGTGCCGGTTCGGCGCCCGTGGCTGCCGCCGCGTCGCTGCGCAGCAAGCCTGCCAGCGCCGACAGCCAGGCACGCAAGCCCACCGGCACCAGCCACCAGGCCGAGAAGCCGAACAGGAAGAGCGCCATGTCCGAAATGCGCGCACCCAGCAAGCCCGCCTTGTTGCGCAGCGGCTCGCCAGTGCCCGAAGTGCTGAAGGCCGCGTCGCTGACCTGGTGCGTGACCAGGGCCAGCAGGAAGAGCAGCCAGGCCAAGGCGGCCAGCAGCAGCAGCGCCTGGCGGCGCCAACGCGGCACTTCAACGGCGGGCAGCGAACGGGCGGTGGCCGCACCGTCGCCACGCAGGGAACCGAGGGGGAAACTCATGCGGCGGATTGTGGCCGATCAGGCCACGCCGCCCGGGTCCTGTCAGTCTTGCGGCAAGCGCTCTTTGATGACGACGAAACCGTTTTCCTGGGTCTCGATGACGCCGCGTTCTTCCAGGTCTTTCATGACCCGGCTGACCATCTCGCGCGAAGCGCCGACCACCTTGGCCATGTCCTGGCGGCTGACCTTGTGGCGGATGATCTTGGTGCCATCGATCTCTTCGGCCATGTCCAGCAGCGTGCGCGCCACGCGGCCGTAAACGTCCAGCAGCGCAAGCGATTCGATCTGCCGGTCGGCATTGCGCAGGCGGCGTACCAGACCGCGCAGGATGCCGTAGCTGAGCGTCGACGCTTCAGGCAGGCAGCGGGCGAAATCGCCGCGCGCCAGCACCAGCATGTCGGTCTGGATTTCCGCCCTAACGGTGGCGCTGTGGGGTTCGTTGTCGATCAGGCTCATTTCGCCGACGTAGTCACCCGATTCCAGCACCGCCAGGATGACTTCGCGGCCCCGCGTGTCGGCCGTCAGCACCCGCGCCCGGCCGTTCAGCAGGATGAACAGGGCGTTGCTCTTGCGGCCCTGCTCCACCACCAGTTCACCGCGGCGGAAGCGGCGCTTGACGACGCTGTCGGCGATGGCCTGGGCCTGCTCGGCGGTGAGCATGGAAAACAGGGGCACGCGGCGGATCAGGTCCAGGTTCGACAGCATCGACATCGAGACGCTCCTCTAGTTGTGATGAGGCTAATGACAGGGGTGCTGGGCGCGACCCTTCTGCAAGAATCCGGCTATTGTGCCCACGGGATATATGCGAACTTATCGGCATCTTCCGTTGAAACTTCAGGGCAGCAAGCCCAGATATGACATCCATACACCGTCGAGATCCCCGCCATGTCTAGCGCCAACACACCAGCCACCACCCACGCCCGGGTCCTGATCCTGGGCTCCGGCCCTGCCGGCTACACCGCAGCCCTGTACGCCGCTCGCGCCAACCTGGAACCCATGCTGATCACCGGCATCGCCCAGGGCGGCCAGTTGATGACCACCACCGAGGTCGACAACTGGCCGGCCGATGTGGACGGCGTACAAGGCCCCGAGTTGATGGAGCGTTTCCTGAAACACGCCGAGCGCTTCAACACGAAGATCGTCTTCGACCACATCCACACCGTCGATTTCAGCCAGCGGCCCTTCACGCTGACCGGCGACTCGGGCGTCTACACCTGTGACAGCCTGATCATTGCCACCGGCGCCAGCGCCAAGTACCTGGGCCTGCCCAGTGAAGAGGCCTTCAAGGGCAAGGGCGTCAGCGGCTGCGCCACCTGCGACGGCTTCTTCTACCGTGGCGACACGGTCTGCGTGATCGGTGGCGGCAACACGGCTGTCGAAGAGGCGCTCTACCTGTCGAACATCGCGAGCAAGGTGCACCTGGTGCACCGCCGCGACAAGTTCCGCGCCGAGGCCGTGCTGATGGACAAGGTGGCCGCCAAGGTGGCCGCCGGCAAGATCGAGCTGCACCTGTGGAACACGCTGGACGAAGTGCTGGGCGACAACAGCGGCGTCACCGGCGTGCGCCTGCGCAGCACCGCGCCGGGTCAGGACGGCGGCAGCGCCGGCAGCACCGCCAACACCACCACCGACATCGCGCTGAAGGGCTGTTTCATCGCCATCGGCCACCAGCCCAACACCGACATCTTCAAAGGCCAGCTGGACATGAAGGACGGTTACATCATCACCCGCACCGGGCTGGACGGCATGGCCACACAGACCAGCGTGCCGGGCGTTTTCGCGGCTGGCGATGTGCAAGACCACATCTACCGCCAGGCCATCACCAGCGCCGGCACCGGCTGCATGGCGGCGCTGGACGCGCAGCGCTTCCTGGAACAAGAGCACGGTTGAGCAGGGAAGTCACGCTATACTCAAAGGCTCTGCTGGCGGCTGAGCATCAGCTCGGCCACTGCCAAACCCACGGGAAACCGCCACCCGCATCTGGCGAGGTCAAGCTGTCACCACCGCACCTTACCCACCGCAGACCTTCTGCTTGGGCATGTTGTCGGTACCGGCTGTTCGAGAAAGAGTCACGCTATGGCACGCAAGTGCGAAGTCACGGGCAAAGGCCCGATGGTCGGGAACAATGTTTCCCACGCCAACAACAAAACCAAGCGCCGGTTTCTGCCCAATCTGCAGTACCGCCGTTTCTGGGTGGAGACCGAAAACCGTTGGGTGCGTCTGCGCATCACCAATGCGGCTCTGCGCCTCATCGACAAGAAGGGTATCGACGTGGTCCTGAGTGACCTGCGTGCCCGCGGCAACGCTGTTTAAGGAGCACACACCATGGCAAGCAAAGGTGGACGCGAAATGATCAAGCTGGAATCGACTGCCGGCACCGGTCATTTCTACACGACCAGCAAGAACAAGAAGACGACGCCCGAAAAGCTCGAATTCCTGAAGTTCGACCCCAAGGCGCGCAAGCACGTGCTGTACAAGGAAATCAAGCTGAAGTAAGACTTCGCTTGACCGACAAAAAACCCGCCAATGGCGGGTTTTTTGTTGTCTGCGAGCGAACGCCGCAGAAGCAACGCGCGTTGCTTCTGCGGTGGGTTTTACCGGACCACGGCGATCTGTTCGCGCTTGCCTGACTTGTAGGTGTACAGCGTCAACGAACCGTTGTTGATGTCACCCTTGGCGTCGAAGCCGATGTTGCCGGTCACGCCCTTGAAGTCCTTGGTCGCAGCCAGGGCCGGCAGGTACTTGGCGGGGTCGGCAGAACCGGCCTTGACCATGGCGGCCACCATCACGTTGACGGCGTCGTAGACGTAAGGCGCATAGACCTGCACGTTGATGTTGAACTTCTTCTTGTAGGCTGCGTAGAAGTCGTCCATGGATTTCTTGGTGCCGCCGTCCACACCACCGGCTTCGGCGCAGACCACCTGGCCGTCGGCGATGGAACCGGCCGACAACTCGGGCAGGCCCGAGGTGCAGATGCCGTCGCCACCGACGAACTTGGCGGCGATGCCCAGTTGCTTCATCTGGCGCAGCATGGGGCCGGCCTGCGAGTGCATGCCGCCGTAGAAGATCACGTCGGGCTTCTTGGCCTTGGCGGCGGTCAGGATGGCGGTGAAATCGGTGGCCTTGTCGTTGGTGTACTGGCGGTCGGCGGTCTTGCCACCGGCGGCTGCAACGCCCTTGCCGAATTCGTCGGCCACGCCCTGGCCGTAGGCCGAGCGGTCGTCGATCACGACGATGCTCTTGCCCTTCAACTCCTTGACGGCGTACTTGCCCAGGGAACTGCCGATCTGGCCGTCGTTGGCGACGACGCGGAAGGTGGTCTTGAAGCCTTGCAGCGTGTACCGGGTACTGGTCGCCGAGGGGCTGATCTGCGGGATGCCCGCGTCGCTGTAGATCTTGGAGGCCGGGATGGAGGTGCCCGAATTCAAATGGCCGATGACGCCGTTGACCTTGCTGTCCACCAGTTTCTGCGCGGCAGCGGTGCCTTGCTTGGGGTCGGCCTGGTCGTCTTCAGCCAGCAGTTCGAACTTGGCCTTCTTGCCGCCGATCATCACGCCCTTGGCGTTGAGTTCGTCGATGGCCATGCGGGCGCCGTTCTCGTTGTCCTTGCCGATGTCGGCCTGCTGGCCGCTGGTCGGTGCCACATGGCCAATCTTGACGATCAGGTCTTGGGCACTGGCAGAGCCAGCGTATGCCACAGCAGCCACAGCGGCGGCAGCGGCGATCAGGTTCAGTTTCACTTGCATGCAGATACCTCCGTGGGGGGTGGGAAAAACCAAGCGGCGGACGATAACCGAAACACTTTCGGCGCCGCAGCGCTTGTCACTTCGGCGAGCGGGGCTGTCGCAAGGCCTGCGCCAGCGCTTCTTCAACCAGGCCGCGCAGGGTGGGCGCGAGTTCGGCCTGCACGTCGCGGATCAGGCCGTCGGCGGCGCGGGCCAGGGCCGGCGCCAGCGCTTCCCGCAGGCGGGTTTCGAGCAGCGCACCGATGCGCGGTTCCAGCATCGCCAGCACCTGCGCGACCGGGTCGCTGTTCGAGGCCGCGCTGCGATCGATGGCGTCAGGTGCAGGGGCAACATGGACCACTTGGGGCACAGGGCCCACCTCGGCCGGACTGCTGGAGGCGGTTGCCGACAAATCGGCTGCGCCCTCTCGGCCCAATTCCAGCACCTCGGTCAAGGTCGGCAGGCGGTCCACGTCCACCGTCGATTCGTCGGCCATGTCTTCAGCTTCCCGCGTGGTGCACGATGTTCAAGCCGGCGGCCTTGTAGGCGCGCCAGCGGGCGCGGCCGCGATCGACGTCGCCGGCATCGGTGGACAGCACCTCGATGAGCCGGTCCAGCGACGGCAGATCGCCAGGCGCGTCGGCACCCAGGTTGACCACCACCCGGGGCGCCGGGCCGGCGGCCGCGCTATCAGCCAAAGGCGACGCGGCGGCCAGCCAGATCGGGGTGCGGCGGCTCACCGCAGGCGCGCCGCCCGGCACGCGCACGTGGGGCAGGAAGTCACGTTCCTCGAAGGCCCACAGGCTGCGGTCCAGTTCCGCCAGCACCTCGGGTGGCGCGGTGACCAGCACGCGCGCACCGCTGCGGTAGGCCTTGCGCAGCAGGCGGCAGGCGAAACCGATGCGATCGGCCACGCCGGTGTGGAATTCAACTTCCGTCACCGCAGGCTGCGGCTGAAGGTCACTTCGCGCGGGCCAGCACGAAGTGCGTCAGCAAGGGCACGGGGCGGCCGGTGGCACCCTTGGCGGCGCCCGACTTCCAGGCCGTGCCGGCCACGTCCAGGTGCGCCCAGCGCTGCTTGGCGGTGTAGCGCTGCAGGAATTTGGCGGCGGTGATGGCGCCGCCGGCGCGGCTGCCCACATTGCCCATGTCGGCGAAGTTGCTCTTCAGCGCCTCGTCGTATTCCTCGTCCAACGGCATGCGCCAGGCCGGGTCGCCGGCTTGCTCGCCAGCGCTCAGCAGTTCGGCGGCCAGCGCGTCGTCGGGGCTGAACAAGCCCGAACGGTGGCCGCCCAGCGCGATGACACAGGCACCGGTCAGCGTGGCAATGTCCACCGTCACCGCTGGCTTGAAGCGTTCGGCGTAGGTCAGCGCATCGCACAGGATCAAGCGGCCCTCGGCGTCGGTGTTCAGCACCTCGATGGTCTGCCCCGACATGCTGGTGACCACGTCGCCCGGCTTCACCGCACGGCCGCTGGGCATGTTCTCGCAAGCCGGAATGACACCGATCAGATTGACCTTGGCCTTCATCAGCGCCACGGCCTTCAGCGTGCCCAGCACGCTGGCCGCGCCACCCATGTCGAACTTCATCTCGTCCATCTCGCCGGCCGGCTTGATGGAGATGCCGCCGGTGTCGAAGGTGATGCCCTTGCCGACCAGCACGATGGGCGCTTCGGCCTTGGCGCCGCCGTTGTAGCGCGCCACGATGAACTTCAGCGGTTCGTCCGAGCCCTGCGCCACGGACAGGAAGGAGCCCATGCCCAGCTTCTCGCAGTCCTTGCGCTCCAGGATCTCGACCTTCAGGCCGTATTCCTTGGCCAGCAGCTTGGCCTGCTCGGCCAGGTAGGTCGGGGTGCAGACATTGCCCGGTCGGTTGGCGCATTCGCGGGCCAGGTCGGTGCCGGCAGCGATGGCCTCACCGCGCTTCAGCCCCGCCGCGACGGCGGCAACCTCGGCCTTGGCGCAGACCACACTGGCCAGCGCCAGCTTGGACGGTGCGGCCGCACTGGGCTTGGTGGCGCGGTACAAATAGGTGGCTTCGCACATGGCGGTGGCCAGGGTTTCGGCTTGGGCGGCTGTCCACTCGGCGCCGCCCACCAGCGTCACCGCCAGGCGCGCAGCACCACTGCCCTTCAGCAGCGCCAGCGCGGCCGCCACCGCCTTGCGCAGCGGCTTGTTGCTGCCGTCGCCGACGTGCGCGAAGACCACGCGTGGGGCTTTCACGCCGGCCACCCGGTAGGCGTACAGCGTTTGCCCGGCCTTGAACGTGAAGTCACCATCCTTGGTGGCAGCGGCCAGCACATCGGCCAGCGGCGCGTCCAGACCATCGGGCTGGGCGCTGGATGCCATCAGCACCAGCAAGGCGTCGGCGGCTGTCCCAGCCAGGCCCGCAGCCCCGGTCACTTGCGTCTTGAAGTCCATAATTACACCCAGCAATCAAAGCGGAAGATGTTATTCGATTCAACTGTGCGGCGTGAGCTGACCCGGGCCTTCGGCGCCACCCTGGTGGTCATGCTGACCATCGTGCTGACGACCTTCCTGATCCGCACCGTGGGCCAGGCGGCCGACGGTGCCGTGGCACCGCAGGACGTGGTGCTGCTGCTGGGTTACGCGGCCATGGGCAACCTGCCGATCATGATGACGCTGTCGCTCTTCGTGGCCATCGTGCTGACGCTGGGCCGCATGTACCGCGACAGCGAAATGGCGATCTGGTTTTCCAGCGGCATCGGCCTGTCGCGCTTCGTGCGGCCGGTGCTGCGCACCAGCTGGCCGGTGCTGCTGGCGGTGGCCGTGCTGCTGCTCGTGGTCTGGCCCTGGGGCAACCGCAACACCCTGGAATTGCGCGACCGCTACCAGCAGCGGTCCGACCTGTCGCGCGTCACGCCGGGCGTGTTTCAGGCGTCCAGCGACGGCCAGCGCGTGTTCTTCATCGAACGGGGCAGCAGCGCGGGCCCGGGTGTGGCGCCAGACGCCGGGCTGGCCCGCAATGTCTTCATCCTGACCCAGCAGGAACATGGCGAAGCGGTGACCTCGGCACGCTCAGGCCGGCTGGAAGCCGAGGGCGACGACCGCTACCTGGTGCTGGAACGCGGCCAGCGCAACGACGTCGACCAGCAAAGCGGCGAGCGCACGCTGTCCAGCTTCGAGCGCTACCGCGTGCTGGCCAGCGAACGCGCCGCCCGCGCCGCAGAGAGCACCCCGCCCAAAGCCACCGACACGCTGGAATTGATTGCACGGCCCACCGCGCGCGGCGAGGCCGAGCTGACCTGGCGCTTCGGCCTGCTGCTCGGCGCGGCCAACCTGATGGTGCTGGGCGTGGGCCTGTCGGCCACCAACCCGCGCCGCGCCAGCAACTGGAACCTGCTGTTCGCGCTGCTGGCCTTCTTCGTCTACTACAACCTCATCAACCTGTCGCAGGCCTGGGTGGCCAGCGGCCGGGTCGCGATGGGGCCGATGCTGCTGGGTCTGCACGGCGTGGCCTTTGCCGTGGCCGTCGCGCTGCTGTGGTGGCGCGACCATGCGGCCGTGCTGTCGTTCAAGACCCGCAAGTCGGGCAAGCTGCCAGCCGCACCGCCGGTGGTGTCGGCATGAAGGCGGCGGCATGAAGACCGTCCGCCGGCTGCTTTACCGCGACATCACCGCGTCGGTGTTCTTCGTGGCGCTGGCCTTTCTGTCCTTGTTCTTCTTCATCGACCTGGTCGATGAACTGGACGGCGTCGGCCGCCGGGGCCGCACCACCTGGCACGCATTGCAGGCGGCGCTGCTGGTGCTGCCCAGCCACTTCTACGACCTCTTTCCGGTGGCGGTGCTGATCGGCACCATCTACTCGCTGGCGCGCATGGCGCAGTCGTCGGAATTCACGATCCTGCGCACCGGCGGCCTGGGCCCGGGCCGCGCTCTGGCCTTGTTGGCCACGCTGGGCGCGGTGTTCGGGCTCATCACCTTCATCACCGGCGACGTCATTGCGCCGGCCAGCGAACGCGCCGCCCTGCAATTGAAGGCGCGCTTCAACGGTGGCATCAAGCTCGATGGGGCCGGCGCGTGGTTGAAAGAGCGGCGCAGCACGCCCGACGGCGAACGCAGCTACTCGGTCAACGTGGCCGGCGCCAGCGGCGGCGGTGTGCTGGCCGGCATCCGCATTTTCGAATTCGACAGCGACGGCCGGCTCGTGTCGCGCACCCAGGCGCAGGAAGGCCGCGTCGCCGCCGACGGCACCTGGACACTGACCGACGCCGAGGTGGCCGCCTGGCCGCGCGCGCGCAGCGAAGGCGCGGCAGTGGCCATCACCCAGCAGGCCAGCCTGGTCTGGCCCAGCACCTTGACCGCCAGCGTGGTGGCCGCTGCCGTGCTGCCACTGGGCTCGATGACGACGATGGAGCTGTGGCGCTACAGCGCCCACCTCAGCGACCAGGCGCAAGCCACGCAGCAGTACAAGATCCGCTTCTGGCGCAAGGCGCTGTACCCGCTGGCCTGCCTGGTGATGATGGCGCTGGCCCTGCCCTTCGCCTACCTGCATGCCCGCGCGGGCGGCGTCAGCCTGAAGGTCTTCGGCGGCATCCTGCTGGGCATCAGTTTCGTGCTGCTGAACAACCTGACCGGCTTCGTCGGCATGCTGCAAGGCATGGCGCCGTGGGTGGCCGCTGCGGCGCCCAGTGGCATCTACCTGCTGCTGTCGATGGCGGCTTTCGCCTGGCTGGTGCGCTACCGTTGAAGCCATGACAGCAACCCACACCCAAGGCCTGATCCTCTTCGCCCATGGCGCTCGCGACCCGCGCTGGGCGGCACCTTTCGAAGCCGTGGCCGCACGCCTGCGCGACACCCACCCGGGCGTGGCGGTGCGGCTGGCCTTCCTCGAATTCATGACGCCCAGCCTGGGCGACGCCGGCGCGCAACTGGCCGCCCTGGGCTGCGACAGCGTGGCCGTGCTGCCGATGTTCCTGGGCGCCGGCGGCCATGTCCGCAAAGACCTGCCGGTGCTGCTGGACGCGATGCGCGCGGCCCACCCGACGGTGACCTTCACGCTGCATGCGGCCATCGGCGAAATCGACAGCGTGGTGGCGGCGATGGCCGACGCTGCAGCGGCTTTGCTCCCAGCACCCGCCGCGCCCGCCGCATGAACCTGCACCAGTTCCGTTTCGTGCAGGAAGCGGTGCGCCGCAACCTGAACCTGACCGAAACCGCCAAGGCGCTGTTCACGTCGCAACCCGGCATCAGCAAGGCCATCCTGGAACTGGAAGAAGAGCTGGGCGTGGACATCTTCGCGCGCCACGGCAAACGCCTGAAACGCGTGACGGAACCCGGCCAGCAGGTGCTGAAGTCGGTGGAAATCATCATGCGCGAGGTGGCCAACCTGAAGCGCATCGGCGACGAATTTTCCAAGCAGGACGCCGGCACGCTGCGCATCGCCACCACCCACACGCAGGCGCGCTACTTCCTGCCCGAACCCGTCGCGCAACTGCGCCTGCGGTACCCCAAGGTGCAGGTGGTGCTGCACCAGGGCATGCCCGAACAGGTGGCGCGCATGTTGTTGGACGATGTGGCCGAGATCGGCCTGGCCACCGAGGCGCTGGCCGCCCATCCCGACCTGATCACCCTGCCCTGCTACGAATGGCAGCACGTGATGGTGGTGCCGGTGGGCCACCCGCTGGCCGCTGTCGAACGCCCGACGCTGGAACAGCTGGCGGCGCAGCCGCTGGTGCTCTACCAGCCCACGGTGACCGGCCGCACCCGCATCGACCAGGCCTTTGCACGCGCCGAACTGCACCCGCTGGTGGCGCTGGAGGCCATCGACTCCGACATCATCAAGACCTACGTGCGCCTGGGCCTGGGCGTGGGCATCGTCGCCGAAAGCGCGATGCGCGCCGACCCGCCACTGAACGCCGACAGCAGCGACCTGGTGGCCCGCCCGCTGGGCCATCTGTTTGGCAGCAACGTCACCCGCGTGGCCTTCAAGCGCGGCGCCTATCTGCGACAGTTCGTGCTGGCCTTTGCCGAACTGCTGTCACCCCGCTTGACGCCCGCGCTGCTGGAACGCGCCATGGGTGGCACGGGCGGCACCGACTACAGCCTGTAAAGCCGCCGCCAAAACCGCCTGTTTCAGCGTCTGCATCCGCGTCTGCATCAGCATCGACATCGCCATGAACGCCCACACCGAATACACCCCCGCCTTCACCAGCCGCCTGCCCAAGGTCGGCACCACCATCTTCACCGTGATGTCGGCGCTGGCCAGCGAAACCGGCGCGGTCAACCTGGGCCAGGGCTTCCCCGATTTCGATTGCGACCCGGCCCTGCTGGACCACGTCAACCACGCCATGCGCGAGGGCCTGAACCAGTACCCGCCGATGACCGGCGTGCCGCTGCTGCGTGAACGCGTGGCCGACAAGGTGGCCGCGCTCTATGGCCGCCGCTACGACGCCAACACCGAGATCACCATCACCGCCGGCGCCACGCAAGCCATCCTCACCGCCGTGCTGTGCTGCGTCAGCCCGGGCGACGAGGTCATCGTGCTGGAACCCTGCTACGACAGCTACGCACCCAGCATCGAACTGGCCGGTGGCACCGTGGTGCGCGTGCCGCTGACGCCGGGCAGCTTCAGGCCCGACTTCGCGCGCATCGCCGCCGCGCTGACACCGAAGACGCGGCTGGTGATGGTCAACAGCCCGCACAACCCCAGCGCCACCGTGTGGACGCGCGCCGAGATGCTGCAATTGGCCGACCTGCTGGCGCCGACGCAGGCGCTGCTGCTGTCGGACGAGGTCTATGAGCACATGGTGTTTGACGGCGTCGAACACGTCAGTGCGGCGTCGATTCCGGCGCTGGCCTCGCGTGCTTTCGTGGTCTCCAGCTTCGGCAAGACCTACCATGTCACCGGCTGGAAAGTCGGCTACGTGGCCGCCCCGGCCGCCATGACGGCCGAGTTCCGCAAGGTGCACCAGTTCAACGTCTTCACCGTGAACACCCCGGTGCAGCACGCGCTGGCCCGCCACCTGGCCGACCCAGCGCCCTACCTCGACCTGCCGGCCTTCTACCAGCGCAAGCGCGACCTCTTCCTGGACGGCCTGAAGCGCACGCGCCTGAAGCCGCTGCACACTCAAGGCAGCTACTTCCAGCTGGTGGACTACAGCGCCGTCAGCAACCTGCCCGAAGGCGAGTTCTGCCTGTGGCTGACGCGTGAGATCGGTGTCGCGGCGATACCGGTGGCCGCGTTCTACGACGGCGGGTATGAGCAAGGCCTGGCGCGGCTGTGCTTCGCCAAGCAGGACAGCACGCTGTTGCGCGCGCTGGAAAGGCTGCAGCGGCTGTAGGCCGCCGGCCTTTGGTTGTCAGCCCTCGCTGTAGCGCAGGGCCAGCCAGTGCAGCGCAGCCAGCGGCAAGGCGCT
>JANPHI010000179.1:0-6902 GCA_031424355.1 Betaproteobacteria bacterium | reverse complement strand
CAGGCCATCATCGTCGACGAGATTCCCTACCAGGTGAACAAGAAGACGCTGCTCGAGCGCATCGCCGAGCTCGTCCACGAGAAGAAGATCGAAGGCATCAGCCACATCCAGGACGAGAGCGACAAGGACGGCATGCGTGTCGTCATCGAGCTCAAGCGCGGTGAAGTGCCCGAGGTGGTGCTGAACAACCTGTACAAGCAGACGCAGCTGCAGGACACCTTCGGCATCAACATGGTCGCCCTGATCGACGGCCAGCCCAAGCTGTGCAACCTGAAGCTGCTGGTCGAGGTCTTTCTGGACCACCGTCGCGAGGTCGTCACGCGCCGGACCGTGTACGAACTCAGGAAAGCACGCGAACGCGGCCACGTGCTGGAAGGCCTGGCCGTTGCGCTGGCCAACATCGACGAGTTCATCGAGACCATCAAGACCAGCCCGACGCCACCGGTGGCCAAGGCCGCGCTGATGGCCAAGGGCTGGGACAGCTCGATGGTGCGCGAGATGCTGGCTCGTGCCGGCGAAGGCACGGTCGCCGGCCGCGACGCCTACCGCCCCGAAGGCCTGCCCGCGAACTACGGTCTGCAGTCCGACGGCATGTACCGCCTGAGCGACGACCAGGCGCAGGAAATCTTGCAGATGCGCCTGCAGCGCCTGACTGGGCTGGAGCAGGACAAGATCATCGGCGAGTACCGCGAGGTGATGTCGCAGATTGCCGACCTGCTGGACATCCTGGCCAAGCCCGAGCGCGTGGCGGCCATCATCAGCGGCGAACTGGCCGACGTGAAGACCGAGTTCGGGCAGACCAAGCTGGGCGCGCGGCGCAGCCACATCGAGCGCAATGCGCTGGAACTGGGCACCGAAGACCTGATCACGCCCACCGACATGGTGGTCACGCTCAGCCACACCGGCTACATCAAGAGCCAGCCGCTGACCGAGTACCGCGCACAAAAGCGCGGCGGCCGCGGCAAACGGGCCACGCAGACCAAGGAAGACGACTGGGTCGACCAGCTCTTCATCGCCAACACGCACGACTGGATCCTGTGCTTCAGCGACCGCGGGCGTGTGTACTGGGTCAAGGTCTGGGAAGTGCCACAGGGCGGGCCGAATTCGCGCGGCAAGCCCATCGTCAACATGTTCCCGCTGCAGCCGGGCGAAAAGGTCACGGTGGTGCTGCCGCTGACGGGCGCCGCCCGCACCTTCCCCGACACGCA
Organism: Betaproteobacteria bacterium; assembly: GCA_031424355.1. Classification (GTDB taxonomy): domain Bacteria; phylum Pseudomonadota; class Gammaproteobacteria; order Burkholderiales; family Burkholderiaceae_C; genus Rubrivivax. Next base: position 5,694 of record JANPHI010000179.1, on the reverse strand, counting down.
CTACATCTTCATGTCGACCGTGCTGGGCACGGTCAAGAAGACCTCGCTGGACGAGTTCAGCAACCCGCGCAAGGCCGGCATCATCGCGGTCGATCTGGACGAGGGCGACCACCTGATCGGCGCCGCGCTGACCGACGGCCAGCACGACGTGATGCTGTTCAGCGACGGCGGCAAGGCCGTGCGCTTTGCCGAAGACGAAGTGCGCCCGTTGGGCCGCACGGCGCGCGGCGTGCGCGGCATGGCGCTGGAAGAAGGCCAGCGCGTCATCGCCATGCTGGTGGCCGAGGATGAAACGCAGAGCGTGCTGACGGCCAGCGAAAACGGCTACGGCAAGCGCACCAGCATCGTCGAATACACCCGCCATGGCCGGGGCACCAAAGGCATGATCGCCATCCAGCAAACCGAACGCAACGGCAAGATCGTGGCCGCCACGCTGGTGCGCGCCAACGATGAAATCATGCTGATCACCGACAAGGGCGTGCTGGTGCGGACCCGGGTCAGCGAGATCCGCGAACTGGGCCGGGCCACGCAGGGCGTGACGCTGATTGCGCTGGACGAAGGCACCAAGCTGTCGGGCCTGCAGCGCATCGTCGAGAACGACACCCCGGCCGACCCCGAAGAACCCACAGACGCTGCCGGCACGCCCGGCACGGAAGGATCCTGATGTTCAAGGCCACCCTGCTGGCCGCCGCACTCGCGGTGGCCGGCCTTGCCCCTGCGACCGCGCAGGCGCAAACGCCCCCCAGCCCGGCCAAGAAGGAACTGATTGCCAAGGTGTTGAAGCTGCAGCAGCCCGACATCGAGAACGCAGCCCGCGTCTTGACCGAACAGCCCGCGATGCAGTTGTGGCAACAGGCCGGCCAGGCCTTGCAGCGCATGCCCGCCGAACGCCGCGACGCACTGGTGCAGGACATTCAGGCCGATCTGCGCAAGTACGTCGAAGAGACGACACCCATCGTGCGCGAACGCGCCCTCAAGCTGGCGCCGACGACCATCGGCACCATCCTGGACGAGCGCCTGAGCGAAGACGAATTGCGCCAGATCGTGGCCTTGCTGGAATCGCCCACGGTGAACAAGTACAAGGCCCTGTTCCCCGACATGCAGCGCGCCCTGAGCGAGAAGCTGGTGGGTGAAACGCGCGGCGAAGTCGAACCGCGGCTGCGGGCCGCGCAGCAGGCGGTGGCGCAGCGGCTCGGCGTGGCGCCGGCGGCTTCGGCACCCAAGGCGGCTGCCGCCAAGGCGTCCGCACCGACCAAGAAATAGCCCTCGGGGCCGACCGCTTCATGTCAGACAACGCCGCAGCCAACGCGGGCCCAACCCCGACACCCGCCCCCGGCTTGCTGGTTCTGCGGGACCGCATCGACGCCGTGGACCGTGAACTGCTGGCGCTGCTGAACCGCCGCGCCGGGCTGGCGCTGGAAGTGGGCGAACTGAAGAAGAAGGAAGGCTCGGTGGTCTTCCGCCCCGAGCGCGAAGCCCAGGTCATCAGCGGCCTGAAGGCGGTCAACGGCGGCCCGCTGCCGAATGAATGCGTGGCACCGATCTGGCGCGAAATCATGTCGGCCAGCCGGGCGCTGGAAACGCCGACACGCGTGGCCTATCTGGGCCCCGCCGGCACCTTCAGCGAAGAAGCGGCACTGGGCTATTTCGGCGCTTCGATCGTGCGCGTGCTGTGCGCCAGCATCGACGAGGTGATGCACGCCACCACCTCGGGCGCGGCCGACTTCGGCGTCGTGCCGGTTGAAAATTCAACCGAAGGCGTGGTCGCCCGTTCGCTCGACCTGTTCCTGACCACGCCGCTGTTCATCATCGGCGAGACCAGCTTGATGGTGCGCCACAACCTGCTGCGCAAGACCGACAGCCTGGTCGGCGTGAAGGCGGTCTGCGCCCACCCGCAGGCGCTGGCTCAGTGCCACCGCTGGCTCAGCCACCACCTGCCCGAAGCCGAACGCCGCCCTGTGGCCAGCAATGCCGAAGGTGCACGCCTGGCCAGCCTGGACGCCGATTGCACCGGTATCGCCAGCCAGCGCGCGGCGGCTGAGTACGGCCTGCACGTGGTGGCCCCGGCCATCCAGGACGACGCCCACAACCGCACCCGCTTCGCCATCGTCACCCATCCGGACCGTCACCCGGCACCCAAGGCCTCGGGCCACGATTGCACCAGCCTGGTGGTGTCGGTCAGCAACCGGCCCGGCGCCGTGCACGACATGCTGGTGCCGCTGAAAACGCATGGCGTTTCGATGAGCCGTTTCGAATCACGCCCGGCGCGTTCAGGCCAGTGGGAGTACTACTTCTACGTCGATCTGCAAGGCCACCCGGACGAGCCGCACGTCACCGCAGCGCTGCAGGAATTGCGTACGGCCTGCGCCTTCTTCAAGGTGCTGGGCACCTACCCCATCGACAGCCACTGAAACCGCACCCTCCCAAGATGTTCCAGCAACTCGGTGTCATCGGATGTGGCTTGATGGGCGGCAGCTTCGCGCTGGCGCTGAAGCGTGCCGGCCTGGTCAAGCGCGTGGTCGGCTACAGCAAGTCGCCGTCGACGACCGAGAAGGCGCGCAAGCTGGGCATCATCGACGTGGCAGCCGAATCGGCGCTGCTGGCGGTGTCGGGTTCCGACATCGTGCTGATCGCGGTGCCGGTGGCGGCCACCGAGACCACCTTCAAGGCCATCCGCCACGCGATGGAACCCGGCGTGCTGTTCATGGACGTCGGCAGCACCAAGCGCGATGTGGTGGATGCCGCGCGCCGCGTGCTGCGCGAACGCCTCAGCTCCTTCGTGCCGGCCCATCCCATCACCGGCAAGGAAGTCTCGGGCATCCAACATGCCGACGGCGCGCTGTACGCGGGCCGCCAGGTGATCATCACACCTTTGGCGCAGACCTCGCCCGAACTGGTGCAGAAGGCCACGGACGTGTGGTCGGCCATCGGCGCGCAGGTGCTGAAGATGACGCCCGAGAACCACGACGCGGCCTTTGCAGCGGTCAGCCACCTGCCTCACCTGCTGGCCTTCGCCTACTTCAGCGCGGTGGTCAACCAGCCGGCGGGCCGTGACTTCCTGTCGCTGGCCGGCCCGGGTTTTCGCGACTTCACGCGCATCGCGGCCAGCAGCCCCGAAACCTGGCGCGACATCCTGGTGGCCAACCGCGAAGAGGTGCTGAAGCAATCGGCGCGTTTCCGCCAGGCGCTGGACGCGCTGGAACATGTCATCCGCGAAGGCAATGCCGACGCGCTGGAGGGCCTGATCCGCGCGCCTTCAGAAGGCCGCGCCGCCTGGCAGATGGGCGCGCCGCGCGTCCCGGGTTCGCCCAAAACTTGATGCCCTGATCCACTTTCGAGCCGGCCCGGGCCGACCGCATGTACGACATCCCTTTTCTCGACCTGCCGCCGCTGAACGGCGCCTCTGGCACCGTGCGCCTGCCGGGCAGCAAGAGCATTTCCAACCGCGTGCTGCTGCTGGCCGGCCTGGCCGAAGGCACGACGGCCGTGCACGACCTGCTGGACAGCGACGACACCGCGGTGATGTTGACGGCCTTGCAAACGCTGGGCTGCACGCTGCGCCGCGAAGGCGCCGTGCTGCACCTGACCGGCATCGCCGGCCGGCTGACCGTGCACGAGGCCGCGCTCTTCCTGGGCAACGCCGGCACCGCGATGCGCCCGCTGGCGGCTGCCCTGGCCGTGCTGGCCACCACGCAGGGTGGCCGCTTCGAGCTGAGCGGCGTGCCGCGCATGCACGAGCGGCCCATCGCCGACCTGGTCGATGCGCTGCGCCCGCTGGGCTGTGCCATCGACGACCTGGGCACACCCGGCTACCCGCCGCTGCGCCTGCACGGCGTGGCCGGCGGCCAATTGGCCACCGCGCAGCCGATCCGCGTGCGCGGCGATGTGTCCAGCCAGTTCCTGACCGCCCTGCTGCTGGCCCTGCCCCTCGTCGCCCAGGACCGCGATGTGGTCATCGAGGTGCAGGGCGAATTGATCTCCAAGCCCTACATCGACATCACGCTGAACCTGCTGGCGCGCTTCGGCATTGCCATTCAGCGCGGCGGCTGGGCGCGCTTCACCATTCCCCAGGGCAGTGCCTATCGCTCGCCCGGCAGCATCCACGTCGAAGGCGACGCTTCGTCGGCGTCCTACTTCGTCGCGATGGGCGCCATCGCCGCGCGCGGTGGCGCGCCGCTGCGCATCGAAGGCGTAGGCAGCGACTCCATCCAGGGTGACATCCGCTTCGTCGAAGCCGCCGAGGCGATGGGTGCCCAGGTGAAGAGCGGCCCGGGTTGGCTGGAAGTGCACCGCGGGCGCTGGCCGCTAGCCGGCATCACGCTGGACTGCAACCACATCCCCGACGCCGCGATGACGCTGGCCGTGATGGCGCTGTACGCCGACACGCCGACGCGGCTGACCGGCATCGCCAGCTGGCGCGTCAAGGAAACCGACCGCATCGCGGCCATGGCCACCGAATTGCGCAAGGTCGGCGCCAGCGTGGTCGAGGGCGCCGATTTCATCGAGGTGACCGCGCCGACGCAGTGGCAGGCAGCCACCATCCACACCTACGACGACCACCGCATGGCGATGTGCTTGTCGCTGGCCGCATTCAACCCGCTGGCGGGTGCGGCGCCGCCGGTGCCGGTGCGCATCCTCGACCCGAAGTGCGTGGCCAAGACCTTCCCCGACTACTTCGAGGCCCTGCTCGGCGTGGCCACGGCCGATGCCGAAGCCGTGCCCGTCATCTGCATCGACGGCCCCACAGCGTCCGGCAAAGGCACGCTGGCCGCCCGCGTGGCCGACGCCCTGGGCTACCACCTGCTGGACTCGGGCGCGCTCTACCGCGCCACCGGCCTGGCCGCGCAGCGCCTGGGCATCGCACCGGACGACGAAGCGGCGGTCGCCCGCGTGGCGCAGTTCCTCGACCTGCGCTTCGGCCACGGCCCCGAAGGCAGCCGCGCCTGGCTGCGCGGCGAAGAAGTCTCGGCCGAATTGCGGCTGGAAAGCACCGGCCTGCTGGCCTCGCGCGTGTCGGCCATCCCCGCCGTGCGCGAGGCCCTGCACGGCCTGCAACTGGCCTTCCGCCGCGCGCCCGGCCTGGTCGCCGACGGCCGCGACATGGGCACCGTCGTCTTCCCCGGCGCCACGCTCAAGGTTTTCCTCACCGCCAGCCCGGGCAAGCGCGCCGAACGTCGGCATAAGCAATTGATTTCAAAAGGAATTCCGGCTAATATCGACATCCTTCGCGCGGACCTGGAAGCCCGTGACGACCGCGACGCAAAGCGTTCGGTTGCACCTTGCAAGCCTTCGGAGGACGCGCTGTTGATGGACAACTCGGAACTGGGCATCGAAGAATCGGTGGCAATGGTTCTGGGCTGGTGGCAAGAACGCCAACCGTTCTAGCCCGTCTTTTCAGGCCGTTGTTCAGGCCGTTGTTCAGGCCGTTTTTAAGCCCCACTTTTTACCCCGCGGCACCCGCCGCCAGCACGCCCGCTCTGCTGTCAACTACCCCGGGCAAGCCAGGAAACACATGACCGTCATCACAACCGTTACCGCCGCCGGCGGTGCAGATATGTTCGCTGCTCTGTTTGAAGAGTCGCTGAAATCGAATGACATGCGCGTCGGGGAAGTCATCTCCGCCGAAGTCGTGCGCATCGAGTTCAACCACGTCGTGGTGAACGCCGGCCTCAAGAGCGAAAGCTATGTGGCCAT
>JANPHI010000178.1:0-11721 GCA_031424355.1 Betaproteobacteria bacterium | reverse complement strand
TTGCGCGTGCTGACCGCGTTCGAGAAGATGTTGATGCCGGTCTGCACCACCGCCGGGTCCAGCACGTTGCCGTTGGCGACGATGGCCGCGCGCACAGCCGGCGAATTGACGCTGCCGCCGGTGCCGAAGAGCGTGCCGCTGCCGACGATGCGGTCCGAGATCGCGATCTGGTAGGCGTCCACCGTGATGGTGGTTTTCGGTGCCGGCTTGAACACCGCGCCGATGCTGTAGTTCGTCGATTTCTCGGGCTTCAGCCCGTCCACGCCGACCAGCTTGGCGGCCGGTGCGTTCGGGGGCAGTTGCACGAAGGCCGTGCGCGGGCCCACGTTGGTGGCCGAGTAGTACTGCTCGGCCAGCGTCGGCGCGCGGAAGCCCGTGCTGACGGTGCCGCGCAAGGCCACCGCGGGCGTGAAGTCGTAGCGCCCGGTCAGCTTGCCGACGGTGGTGTTGCCAAAGTCCGAGAAATGTTCGAAGCGCGCGGCGGCGTCGATCTGCAGCTTGGCCACCGGCGAGGTGGCCAGGTCCAGGTAGTAGGCGTAGTTGCTGCGGTCGTGCTGGCCCGCGTCGGTGAGCGCGAAGCCGGGGAAAGACTGGCCGCCTTCCTTGTAGCGCGAAGCGGGGTCACCCGCGCCGATCTCGTACTTGTCCTTGCGGAACTCGGCGCCCATGGCCACGTTCAAGGGCTCGGCAAAACCGATTTCCAGGGCCTTGCTGAGGTCGAAGTTCGTCGTCGACTGCGAGGCCACGAAGCGGCCGTCGTAGAAGTCGGTCGGCGACTTGCCGGTGTCGTCGAACAACGAGGCATTGGCCGAGTTGATGGTGTAGACCTTGGCCGTGTCGCGGCCGTAGGTGGTGCTGAGGTCCCAGCGCCAGTCGCCGGGCAGGCTGCCCTTGATGCCGGCGGTGTAGGCGAAGTCGGTCTCGTCGATCTTCTCTTTCGGGTAGAAGCCGTTCGGGTACAGGCCCGGGATGCGGCTGGGCATGCGGTAGTTCTCGTAGGCCTCGGCCTTCTTCATGCCGTAGGTGGTGTTGGCGTAGATCTCCATGCCGCCGCCCAGTTCGTAGCCCGTGTTCAGCGAGAAGATGTTCAGCTTGTACTTGGCGTCGCCCTGGATCTTGTTCAGGTAGGGGTAGCCGGGCTGCGTCTTCAATTGCGGGTAGGCCGCCACCGTGGCCGGGTCGACGACGCGCGGGTCGATGTCGCCGCGGAAGCTGTGCCCGTGTGAACGCGTCTCGGCCGTCAGGTTGAGGTAGGACTTGTCGATCGGACTCAGGCCGATGTTGAACGAAGCGCCGGCGGTGTCGCCGCCGCCGTCGAAGTACTTGCCGGCGTTCAGGCTGGCCGAACCGCCCTTGCTCGCCTTCTTCATGATCAGGTTCACCACGCCGGCGATGGCGTCGGTGCCGTACTGGGCCGCCGCACCGTCCTGGAGCACCTCAACGCGCTCGAGCGCGGCGATGGGGATGAAGTTCAAGTCGGCCGATGCACCACCCTGGAACGGGCCGCCGAGGACGGCGAGGTTGGAGGTGCCGTGGCGCCGCTTGCCGTTGATCAGCACCAGGGTGTTGTTCGGGCTCAGGCCACGCAGGCGGATCGACAGCGTGAGGTTGGCGGTGTCGCCACCGAAGGACTGGGCCTGGAACGACGGGATGTTCTGTGCGATGGCCTGGATCAGGTCGGGCTGTCCGGTGCGTTCGAGCGAACTCGAATCCAGCACCTGGATGGGCGCGGCGCTGTCGATGGCTTTCAGGCCGGTCTGGCGCGTGCCGGTGACGATCAGCGTCTCGACCGAGCCGGCGGCCGCGACGGCGGTCTGGCCGAACACATACGGCGTGTGCTGCAGCGCGAGCATCGCGCCCAGACCACAAACGCTACGGGCAAACTTCTTCATGCAGATTTCTCCAGGTTTTTGAATGGCAAGGCGACTCACTGTCCTGGCATTCAGCAAGACCTGTGCCGACACTTGGAGCGTCAGCGGGCATTGCGATCAAAATATCGGCATGGCCCAGTTCTTCGAAGTTCACCCGCAAAACCCGCAGCCGCGCTTGTTGAAACAGGCGGCGGCCATCCTGCAGGCGGGCGGCATTGCCGCCGTGCCCACCGACAGCAGCTATGCCCTGGTGTGCCGCCTGGACGACAAGACGGCGGCCGAAAACCTGCGCCGCATCCGGCAGGTGGACGACAAGCACCACCTCACGCTGCTGTGCAAGGACTTGAGCGAACTGGCCCGCTTCGCGCGCGTGGACAACCGCCAGTACCGCCTGCTGAAGCTGGGCACGCCGGGGCCCTACACCTTCATCCTGGAAGCCACCAAGGAAGTGCCGCGGCGCCTGAGCCACCCCAGCCGGCGCACCATCGGCCTGCGGGTGCCCGAGCACAAGGTGCTGCAGGACTTGCTGGCGCTGTTCGGCGAGCCGCTGCTGGGCACCACGCTGATCCCGCCGGGCGAGACCGAGCCGCTGAACGACGCCAGCGAGATCCGCGACCGCTTTGAAAAACTGCTGGGCGCCGTGGTCGACGCCGGCGCCTGCGCGATGGCACCGACCACGGTCATCGACCTGAGCAACGACGACGCCGTGCTGGTGCGGCAGGGCCGCGGCGAGTTGTCGCGGCTGGGCTTGTAGCCGCCGTTTGCCCAGCGGCTGCGCTTCAGAGCGCGGCGGTCACCACCAGTTCCACCCGCCATTCGGGCTTGGCCAGGTTGGCCTGCACGGTGGCGCGCGGCGGTGCATTGCCGGCCGGCAGCCAGACCTCCCACACCGCGTTCAGTGCCGGGAAATCGGCCAGGTCCTTGATGAAGATCTGCACCATCAGCAGCTTGCTCTTGTCGGTGCCGGCGCGGGCCAGCAGCGCGTCGATGCTGGCCAGCAGCTGTTGCGTCTGGCCGGTGATGTCCTGGCTGCCGTCTGCCGCCACCTGGCCGGCCAGGTAGCAAACGCCGTTGTGCACGGCCATCTCGGAAAGGCGGGTGCCGACGTCGAAGCGCTGAACCATCATGAATGTCCTTTTTTGTGTTTGGCGGAATGCTTGGCCGGGTGCTTGGCGGGGTGCTTGGCGGGGTGCTGGCCGTGGCGCTGGCCGTGGTGCAGCGCATGCGGCTTGTCCACGTTCTGCAGCGGCCCCGGCGGCAGGGTCACGGCCTTCTGGCCCAGCTTGCTTTCGGTGCCGGCCAGCAACTTCCGGATGTTCCCTTCGTGGCGCCAGATCAGCAGCAGACTCATCACCGCGAGCGCCAGGATCAGCGGCTCGGGGCCCCAGATCAGCGCCTGGTAAAAAGGCGCGAAGACGGCGGCCACGATGGCCCCCAGCGACACGTAGCGCGTGAAGGCCACGACGAGCGCGAAGCTGGCCAGCGTGCACAGGCCCAGCAGCGGGTTGATGGCCATCAGCACACCCGCCGCCGTGGCCACGCCCTTGCCGCCCTGGAAGCGGAAGAACACCGGCCACAGGTGGCCCAGAAAGGCCGCCAGACCGACGAAGGCGGCCACCGTTTCGGTCAGCCCGAAGCGCGGGCCGAAGACCAGCACCAGCAGCACCGGTACATAACCTTTCAGCGCGTCGAAAGCCAGTGTCAGCAAGGCTGCGGGCTTGCTGCCCGAACGCAGCACATTGGTGGCGCCGGGGTTCTTGCTGCCGTAGCTGCGCGGGTCGGCCAGGCCGAGCAGCCGGCTGAAGAGGACGGCGAAGGAAATCGAGCCGACGAGGTAGGCGGCCACCAGCGTGGCGAGGAGGATCAGTGCATGCATGAAGCGTGAAGTTTACGGGGCTGACCGACCGGCCATCCGGTCCGCAACCCGGGCTGCAGTCAAGACGTCAGGCCGGCAAGGCGCAATGCACGGCCTTCGCCGCCAGCAGGTCCACCAGCACCTGCGGCGCCATGCCGACCAGGTAGCCGCGCCGCCCGCCGTTGATGTGGATTCTGGGCAGCGCCAGCACCGTGGCTTCCACGTAGATGGGCATGGCCTTGCGGATGCCGAAAGGCGAGGTACCGCCGACCAGATAACCGCTGTGGCGCTGCGCGACATCGGGCTTGCAGGGCTCGACGCCCTTGACGGCGATCTCGCGCGCCAGGTTTTTCGTGCTGACGGTGCAGTCGCCGTGCATCAGCACGATCAGCGGCTGCGCCTTGTCGTCCTGCATCACCAGGGTCTTGATGACGCTGTGTTCGTCGACACCCAGTTGCGCGGCCGACTCGGCGGTGCCGCCGTGGTCCACGTAGTCGTAGGGGTGCTCGGTGTAGGCCACGCCTGCCGCGCGCAGCATCTGCGTGGCAGGCGTTTCGCTGACGTGCTTGTCTTTCTTCGCCATGGCCAGAGTCTCAAGCCACGGCCGCGCGGGCGTAGCCGAAGGCCGCAAAGAAGTGGCAGATGCTGCCGCCCAGAACGAACAAATGCCACACCGCATGGGCATAGCGCACCCGGTTGTCGAGCATGAAGACCACCGCGCCCAGCGTGTAGCACAGCCCACCCGCCACCAGCCAGGCCAGGCCGGCGACCGGCATGCGTTCCAGCATCGGGGCGATGGCGACCACCGCCACCCAGCCCATGGCCACGTACAAGCCGGTGGACAACCACGGGTGGCGCAGCCGGTTCAGCAGCTTCACCGTCACGCCCAGCGCCGCCGCCGCCCAGACGATGCCGAACAGCGACCAGCCCCAAGGCCCCTTCAGCACGCCCAACGTGAACGGCGTGTAGCTGCCGGCGATGAGCACGTAGATGGCGGCGTGGTCCATGCGGTTGAACCAGCGCTTGGCGCCGCCATTCGGCAGCGCGTGGTACAGCGCCGAGGTGCCATACAGCAGCAACAGGCTGGCGCCGAAGACGCTGGCGCCGACGATGTCGGCGGCGCTGCCCAGGCGCGCCGCCTGCCACACCAGCAGCGGCAAGGCGGCCACCGCCAGCAAGGCGCCCAGGCCGTGGCTGATGGCGTTGGCGATCTCTTCGCCCGTCGTCTGCGCGCGGTGGCCGATCAAGGCGCTCACGGCCTCAGTCCCCTTCGACCCATTCGATCTGCGCACCCAGGGCGCGGATGTTCTCGGCGAAGCGCGGGTGGGCGCGGCGCACCGGCGTGGCGTTCTTGATCACGCTGCGCCCCGGGATGCTGGCCGCCAGCATCAGCAGCGCGATGGCCACGCGGATGATGTAGGGGCTTTCCACCTCGGCCGGCGTCAGCGTCTTGCCACCGAAGGTGATGATGCGGTGGGGGTCGCTCTGGAAGGCCTGGGCGCCAAATTTCGACAACTCGCTGGTCCAGCCCATCGCGCCTTCGTAGACCTTGTTCCAGAACATAGCGCTGCCTTCGGACTTCACGCCCAAGGCCACGAAGATGGGCAGCAGGTCCACCGGCAGGTAGGGCCAGGGCGCGGCCTCGATCTTCTGCAGGATGTTCTGCGTGAAAGGCTGCTTCACGCGCAGCGGGCCGTCGACCACGGTGTGGCTCCAGCCGTTCTCGTGCACCACCTGCACGCCGAACTTGGCGAAGGTGCGGTCGATCAGCGGGAACTGCTCGGGCGCGCTGTTCTTCACCGTGATGCAGCCGCCGGTGATGGCGCCCAGCGCCATGAAGGTGACGGCCTCGTGGAAGTCTTCGGCGAACTTGAATTCACCACCGCCGAGCTTGTCCACGCCGTGGATGGTCAGCCGGCTGGTGCCGGTGCCTTCGATCTGTGCGCCCAGCATCGCCATGAAGGTGCAGAACTCCTGCACGTGCGGCTCGCTGGCCGCGTTCATCAGCGTGCTGGTTCCGCGGGCCAGGGCGGCGCAGAGGACGAAGTTCTCGGTGGTGGTGACGCTGGCGTAGTCCAGCCAGTGGTGGTTGGCCTTCAAGCCCCCGTCGGCCTGGATCAGCAGGTGTTCGCGGCTGCGTTCGACGTGGCAGCCGAAGCGTTCCATCACCTCGACGTGGGGGTCGATCTCGCGCACGCCCAGGGTGCAGCCCTGCACGTCGTTTTCGATGCGCGCCACCCCAAAACGGGCCAGCAGCGGCGGCACCAGCATCACGCTGGAGCGCATCTCTTCGGGCAGGTGGTGGGTCTGCGGGTCGAAGTGGGTGTCGCAGTGGTGCACGTCCAGCACGCCGGTGGCGTAGTCCACCTGCACCTGGCTGCCCAGCATGCGGAAGATGTCCAGGATCTTGCGCACGTCGGTGATTTCCGGAATGCCCAGCAGCCGGATCGGTTCGCGGCTGAGCAGGGTGGCGCACAGGATGGGCAGCACCGCGTTCTTGTTCGCCGAAGGGGTGATGCGGCCGACGAGTGGCGTGCCGCCGTGGACGATGAGGTTCGCCATGTGATGTGGTGTTGCAAAAGTCAGGACTGGATTGTCGCGGTAGTCGCGACCCCGCCCTAACCTCTCGTCCCATGTTCGCCGCACCCGGACCGCCCCGACTGCAGGACCGCCGCGTGCCGACGGCTGCGCTGCTGGGCGTGCTGGCGCTGCATGCTGCCTTGCTGATGCTGGGCACGCGGCTGGGTGTGGGTCGCGACCGGGGGCCTGCGCCCGCCAGCGAGCCGCCAGCAGTCCTGTGGCTGCTGGAACCACGGCCAGCACCCAAGCCTCTGAGCCGCGACGCGGTGCCGGTTGTCGAGAAGACCCGGCAAGACCTCGAACTTCGCCGGGCCCGCGCCGTTGCACCACCGCCCGCAGCGCCCGGCGAGCCGCAGGCCATCACGCTGCCGGCGCCTTCGGCCGACGCCACGCGCGAAGCACCGCGCGCGCCGGCAACCGCCAGCCCTCCGGCCCCTCCGCCCGCCGCCTTGAACCTGGCGCTGCCCCGCGCCGCCTCCGCCGCCTGGCGGCAGCGCAGCCCGGCGCTGGACGACGCACGGGCCAACACCCGGGCGCCGGTCAACATGGCCACGCTGATCGAGAAAGCCCTGGGCGGCGACCCCTACGGCGCCGTCAGCGAAGAACACCTGGCCGACGGCAGCGTGCGCTTCAGGCGCGGCAGGCAATGCGTCGTCTCGCGACCCAACCGGGCGCAGAACATCGACCCGTTCAACGGCAGCGTGCTGCCCAAGCCCCGGCTGCTGGACGCCTGCTGAAGCGGCGGGTCAGGCCTGCGTGGCCTGCCGCGCCCGCGCCCGTTCCTCTTCCTGCAGCCGCAGCACCCGCCGCTGCACCTTGCCGGTGGTGGTCATCGGCAAGGCGGCGATGAATTCGATGTCTTTCGGGTATTCGTAGGGCGCGAGCTGCCCCCGCACGTGCAACTGCAGCGCGGCCACCAGGGCCGCATCGCCCACATGGCCGGCGGCCAGCACCACATAGGCCTTGACCAGCGCGCCGCGCTCGGGGTCGGGCTTGGGCACCACGGCCGCATTGGCCACGGCCGGGTGCTTGACCAGGCAGTTCTCGATCTCGCTGGGCCCGATGCGGTAGCCGGCCGCCTTGAAGACATCGTCGCTGCGGCCCTGGTACCAGAGGTAGCCGTCTTCGTCCATCACCGCCGTGTCGCCGGTGCGGCACCAGCTGTTGCCGGGGTCGCCGGTGAACTTGGCCACCGTGGCTGCTTCATTGCCCCAATAGCCCAGGAAGAAGACCGGGTCGGGGTGGCCGTGCACGTCCCGGCGGTGCAGCGCCACGTCGCCCGGCGTGCCGCGCGGGCACTCGTGGCCGGCGTCGTCGATGACCGCCACGCGGTGCCCGGGGTAGGCGCGGCCCATGCTGCCGGGCCGCGCCGGCCAGGCCGCGTGGCGCTGACCGTCGGTGCCGATGTAGCTGCCGCAGTTGCCGACGATGTAGTTGATCTCGGTCTGCCCGAACATCTCGTTGACGGTGACACCCAGCGCCTGCTGGCACCAATGGAACACGGCGTCGCCCACCGCCTCGCCGGCGCTCATCACCACCTGCAATTTCAATCGGTACTGCTGCAGCGGCGCCGGCACGGCCTTCATCATTGCCTTCAGCGCGGTCGGGAAGAGGAAGCTGTGCGTGACGCGGTGACGCTGCATCAGGTCGAAGGCCCGTTCGGGGCTGAAACGCCCCTGCCAGGCCACGATGCGGCGGCCGAAATACAGCGTGGGCAGCAGGGCGTCCATCAGGCCGCCGGTCCAGGCCCAGTCGGCGGGGCTCCAGAAGACCTCGTCGCTGGTCTCGGGCGCGCCCTGGCCGAAGCCGTTCTGGCTGCAGACGAAGCCGCTCAGGTTGCCGATCAGGGCGCGGTGCGGCACCAGCGCCCCTTTCGGCGGGCCGGTGGTGCCGCTGGTGTAGATCAGCACCGCCGCGTCGTCGGCGCAGGTGTCCACGGGCTGGAAGGGTTGGCCGCTGCCGGCCAGGGCGTCGGCCCAGTCCAGATCGCCCTCACCCACCGCGTCGCCCACCGCCAGCACGCCACGCAGCCCCGGGCAGTCGGCCCGCACGGCCAGGATGTTGGTCATCGAACTTTCGTCGGCCAACGCCCACACGGCACGGCTGTCCTGCAGGCGGTAGACCAGCGCTTCAGGCCCGAACAGCATCGACAAGGGCATGGCCACCGCGCCCAGCTGGTACAGCGCGATGTGGGCCACCGCCGTCTCGGGCCGCTGCGGCATCACCAAGGCCACCACGTCACCGCGCTGCACGCCCAGGCGGCGCAGGCCGTGGCTCAGGCGGTCGGCCTGCGCCTGCAGCTGCGCATAGGTCAGGCGGCCGGCACGGCCGTCCTCGCGTTCCCAGGCGATGGCCACGCGGCGGGCAGTGGCCGGCTTGCGCGCCCAGCGGCTGCAGCAGACCTGGGCCATGTTGAACCGCACCGGCACCTGCCAGCGGAAGCCGGCGTGCAGGGCGGCATGCCGGTCGGGCCGGTCGGGCCGGATGGCGGGCTTGCCGGATTTGGCGGAGAGGTTGGCGGGTGGGCGGGCCTGCTGCATGCGCCGAGCTTAAGCGCGCCATTGCGGGCCACCACCTCAGGCCGAACCCGCAAGTGCTGCGGTCAAGTTCAGATGTGATCGGCCGAAATCCAGCTACCGGCCCGCGAGGTGGGCCCCAAGCCAGAAGAAGACGCCCATGCAATTTGCCGAACTTTCGACCGTCAAGCACCGCGTGCGCCTGGGCGCGCCCTTGCCTTTCAATGTGCGCGATGCCGACAAGACGCTGCTGCTGGCGCGTGGCCAGCAGGTCGAGTCCTGGGACCAGCTGACGGCCCTGTTCAAGCGCGGCGCGCTGGTCGATCTGGCCGAACTGCAGTCGGCCCGCGACGAGATCCTGAAAGCCCCGCGCGCCGCCCTGCCCGGGCTGTGGTCGCGCTGCCTGACGCGCGTGTCGCAAACCCTGCTGTCGCCCCACGGCGAAACGTTCACGGCCGTGCTGGACGAGGCCGCCGGCCCGGTGCAGGCGCTGATCGAACGCGACCCCGACCTGGCCATCTTCCAGGTGCTGCGCCAGGGCAGCAATGCCGACGTGGCCTACGGCGCGCAGCGCTCGCTGCAGGCGGCCATCACCAGCTTCCTGGTGGCGCAGCGCCTGGGCTGGGACAGCCCGCAATGCGAACGCCTGTTCAAGGTGGCGCTGACGATGAACCTGTCGATGATGGAACTGCAAGGCCAGCTGTCGCACCAGATGACACCGCCCACCCCCGAACAGCGCGGCGAACTGCGCAGCCACCCGATGCGCAGCGTGCGCATGCTGGAAAAATCGGGCGTCACCGACGAAGCCTGGCTGCAGGCCGTGCTGCAGCACCACGAACAGGAAGACGGCGGGGGCTACCCCAGCGGCACCACCGAAATCGGCGAGCTGGCTTCGCTGGCGCGGCGGGCCGACGTCTACACCAGCAAGCTCGCGAGCCGCTCTTCGCGCGACTCGATGGCCGCCGACCTGGCCGGCCGGCAGATGTTCATGCAAGACCCCGGGCACCCGATGACGGCGGCGCTGGTCAAGGAATTCGGCATCTACCCGCCGGGCTGCTTCGTGCGCCTGGCGTCGGGCGAAACCGGCATCGTCGTGCAGCGCGGCGGCACCATCACCGCGCCGGTGGTGGCCTGCCTGACCACCGCCACCGGCCTGCCGCTGGCCAACCCGAAGCGCCAGGAAACCACCGACAAGGCCCACGCCATCGAGAGCGTCGTGGGCGAAAGCAGCGTGCCGCACAAGCTGCCGATGGACCGCCTGGCGGCCCTGGTCACCGCTTGAACTTGCGCCCCCAAGCTCGCTAGCGCTCGCTACCCCCCGAGGGGGCCGTCCGCCAGCGGCCCGGCGGAGCCGGTTCCGCAGCGGGAAGCTCGGTCAAGTCGGCAGCAACAAGCGCCCGGCTTCGATGACCAGTTGGCGGTCGCAGCGCGCCGCGATGGCGCGGTCGTGGGTGACCAGCACCAGCGTCGTGCCGGCCTCGCGGTTCAGCTCGAACATCAGCGCCATCACGGTTTCACCGGTGGCGAAGTCCAGGCTGCCGGTGGGTTCATCGGCCAGCAGCAAGGCCGGCCGCACGACGAAGGCGCGGGCCAGCGCCACGCGCTGCTGTTCGCCACCCGACAGCACCTTCGGGTAGTGGCCCAGGCGTTCGCCCAGGCCCACTCGCTGCAGCATGGCCGTGGCGGCGGCGCGGGCGTCTTTGCGGCCCATCAATTCCAGCGGCAGCATCACGTTTTCCAGGGCCGTCAGGTTGCCCAGCAGCTGAAAGCTCTGGAAGACGAAGCCCATCTGCAGCGCCCGCAGCCCGGCGCGGGCGTCCTCGTCCAGCTTGAAGAGGTCTTGCCCTGCCACGATGACGGTGCCGCTGCTGGGCACGTCCAGCCCGGCCAGGATGGACAGCAAGGTGCTCTTGCCCGAACCCGAGGCGCCGACGATGGCCACCGAAGCCCGCGCCTGCAGCTGAAAGGAAATCTCGTGCAGTATGGTCAGCGTGCCGGTGGAATCGACCACCTGCTTGCTGACCCGCTGGACATCCATGAGAGGTTCTGACATCGAGACGATTTCTGTTGTTGCTGGAGCGGTGGATGGGGCGCGGCGCGCCTGTGCGGCGCACTGTAGCGTGCTGCTGTTTGCAGCCGCTGCCGGGCTGGCCATGCCCGCAGCGGCGCAAGGCCCAGCCCGGCCGGTGCCCGCCGCCCGCCCGGTGCTGCTGGTGGTGGGCGACAGCCTGTCGGCGGAATACGGCCTGGCGCGCGGCACCGGCTGGGTGGCGCTGCTGGAAGCCCGGCTGGCGCGCGAGCCCCAGGCCGCAACGCGGGCGGTGAAGGTGGTCAACGCCAGCATCAGCGGCGAAACCACGTCCGGCGGACTTTCGCGCCTGCCGGCGCTGCTGGCGCTGCACAAGCCGCAGACGGTGGTCATCGAACTCGGTGGCAACGACGCGCTGCGCGGCCTGCCACTGCCCACCACGCAGGCCAACTTGACGGCCATGGCCCGGGCGGCCCGGGCGGCCGGCGCCCAGGTGCTGATCGTCGGCATGGCCGTGCCGCCCAACTACGGCCGGCAGTACGGCGAAGACTTCACGCGCTTGTTCGCCACGGTGGCCCGGGCGCAGAAGGCGGCGCTGGTGCCCTTTCTGCTGGCCGGCGTGGCCGATGTGCCGAACGCCGACGCGCTGTTCCAGCCCGACCGCATCCACCCCAAGGCCGCAGCCCACCCCCGCATGCTGGACAACGTCTGGCCGGTGCTGAAGCCGCTGCTGCCGCGCTGAGCGGCGTGCCGCCAGGCCGCTGCCGGCGGGCCTCTACTTCTGGCTTTCGTTGTCCTTGGGCTGGCGCGCGCCGTCGCCGCCAGCCGGCGGGCGCGGGCGTTCCCGCTCGCGTCCGCGGTCGGCATCGC
>JANPHI010000177.1:0-4567 GCA_031424355.1 Betaproteobacteria bacterium | reverse complement strand
TGCCGTCTCCCTCACCAATTGCGGAAGCGGCCGGGTGGCGCGTACAGCCCGCCCGAGGCATCGACCAGATCGCGCATGGTCCGCGCCGCCAGCAGGTTGCGCGTCGCCAGACGCGGATCCAAGCCCAGGTCTTCCGGCCGCTGGATCACGCCGCGGTCGCGCAGGTTCTCCACCATCGCGCGGTCACGGCCCAGGCCCACCGCCGTGTAGCCGGCCACGCCGCGCACGGCCTGTTCGCGTTCCTCGTCGCTGCGGCACAGCAGCAGGTTGGCGATGCCTTCCTCGGTCAGGATGTGCGTCACGTCGTCGCCGTAGATCATGATCGGCGGCAGCGGCATCTTCGCTTGCTCGGCCAGCGTCCAGGCGTCCAGCGTTTCGACGAAAGCCGGCTGCATGTGTTCGCGGAAGGTCTCGACCATCTGCACCACCAGCTTCTGCCCGCGCGGTGTGCCGCTGGCGCCTTTCAAACCAGCTCGCGCCTGCTGCCCGGCCTTCAACCAGGCGGGGCTGGCGTGGCGGCGGCCGCGGGCGTCGGCACCCATGTTCGGCGCGCCGCCGAAGCCGGCGATGCGGCCCAGCGTGGCGGTGCTGCTGTTGGCCGCCAGGTCGATCTGCAGCGTGCTGCCGATGAACAGGTCGCGGGCGTAGTGCCCGGCCGCCTGGCACATCGCGCGGTTGCTGCGCATGCTGCCGTCGGCGCCGGTGAAGAAGACATCGGGCCGGGCGCGGATGTAGGCCTCCATGCCCAGTTCCGACCCGAAGCTGTGCACGCTCTTCACCCAGCCGGCTTCGATGGCCGGGATCAGCGCCGGGTGCGGGTTCAGCGCCCAGTGCTGGCAGATTTTTCCGCGCAGCCCGAGTGATTCGCCGTAGGTCGGCAGCAGCAGTTCGATGGCCGCCGTGTCGAAGCCGATGCCGTGGTTCAAACGCTGCACGCCGTAGTCGGCGTAGATGCCCTTGATGGCCATCATGGCCATCAGCACCTGGATCTCGCTGATCTGCGCCGGGTCGCGCGTGAACAGCGGTTCGATGAAATGCGGCTGCGGGCTTTGCACGACGAAATCGACCCAGCCGGCGGGCACGTCCACGCGCGGCAAGACATCGACGATCTCGTTGACCTGCGCGATGACGATGCCGCTCTTGAAAGCCGTGGCCTCGACGATGGCCGGCGTGTCTTCGGTGTTCGCGCCGGTGTAGAGGTTGCCCTCGCGGTCGGCGGCCTGCGCGCAGATCAAGGCCACGTTGGGCGTCAGGTCCACGAAGTAGCGCGCGAACAATTCCAGGTAGGTGTGGATGGCGCCGATGGCGATGCGCCCGCCGCTGACCAGTTGCGCCAGCCGCGCGCCTTGTGGACCCGAGAAGCTGAAGTCCAGCTTGCTGGCGACGCCGTTCTCGAAGACGTCCAGGTGTTCGGGCAGGGCCAGCACCGACTGCACCATGTGCAAGTCGTGCACGGCGGCCGGGTCCAGCGCCGTCAGCGCGCGGGCCAGGAAGTCGGCCTGCTTCTGGTTGTTGCCTTCCAGGCAGACGCGGTCGCCGCTTTCGATGACGGCCTGCAGCAGCGCGGCGATGTGGCCGGCCTCGACCTGCTTGCCGGGCGTGACACGCCGCGCCCGTTCCAGGCGCGCCGCGCGCGAGCGGCGTTGCGCGTCCCAGATGAACGGGGCATTCACCGGCGGCTCGCTTTCGCGTTCACTTCGGCGCGCCCATGACGAGATCGGGCAGGCCCGTCGCGATGCCGGGGAAGAAGCACATCAGCAGGATGGCGACGAACATCAGACCGACAAACGGCATCACGCCCCAGATCACATCCTTCAGCGGAATGTCGGGTGCGATGTTCTTGATGACGAAGATGTTCAGGCCCACCGGCGGGTGGATCAGGCCCATCTCCATCACGATGGTCATCACCACGCCGAACCAGATCAGGTCGAAGCCAGCCGCCTTCAGCGGCGGCAGCACGATGGGCGCGGTCATCAGGATGATCGACACCGGCGGCAGGAAGAAACCCAGCACCACCACCATGCCCAATATCGCCGCCAGCAGCACCCATTTCGGCAGGTGCATGGCGACCACCGAATTGGCCGCGTCCTGCGAGATGTGCAGCGAGCTCATCACGTAGGAATACAGCAGCGACATGCCGATGATGAACATCAGCATCGTGCTTTCCTTGATGGTGCTGCTCAGGATGGGCACCAGCTGCTTGGGCTTGCGGATGGCGTAGACCACGGCGATCAGCACCAGCGCCAGGATGCCGCCCAGGCCGGCGGTTTCGCTTGGCGTGGCGTAACCGCCGTACAGCGCCACCATCACGCCGATCAGCAGCACCACGAAAGGCAGCACGCGGGGCAGCATTTCCACCTTCTCGGCCATGGTGTAGACGTGGTCGTCGAGCAGTGCGCTCTTGGCCACGCCACCCGCCGCGTAGGCCACCAAAGCCGCCGCGTGTTCCTGGCGGTAGCGGTAGACCGCGTAGCCGGCGAACAGGCCGACCAGCATCACGCCCGGGCCGATGCCGGCCAGGAACAAACGCCCCAGTGATTGCTCGGCGGCCACCGCGTACAGGATCATCGTGATGGACGGCGGCAGCAGGATGCCCAGCGTGCCGCCGGCTGCGATGATGCCGGCCGCGAAGCCTGGCGAGTAGCCACGCATGCGCATCTCGGGGATGCCCGCGCTGCCGATGGCCGAACAGGTGGCCGGGCTGCTGCCCGACATGGCCGCGAACAGCGCACAGGCGAAGACGTTGGCAATGCCCAGGCCGCCGGGCACGCGGCTCATCCAGGCGTGCATGGCCGACTACAGGTCCTTGCCGGCCGGGCTTTTGCCGATGGCCGCGCCTTTCAAGATGAAGAGCGGGATCGACAGCAGCGTGATGCTGGCCATCTCTTCGTAGACGTTCTGCGTGACCGTGTCCAGTGCCGACGCGGGCATGAAGAAGTACATGAAGCCGACGGCCACCGAGCCCAGCCCGAAGGCGATGGGCATGCCGGAAAACATCACCAGCAGGGTGATGACGCCGAAGGCGATACCGATGCTGGCGCCGCTCATTTCGACGCCCCTTTGTTGACGAAGCGCGCCACCACTTCCAGCAGCAATTGCAGCGCCAGCAGCGTCATGCCCGCAGCCATGATGCTGTACGGGATCCACAGCGGCGGCCCCCAGGTGCTGTTGCTGCTGTGGCCTTCGTGCAGGGCCTCGCGGAACAGCGTCCACGACTTCCACGCGAAGAAGGCGCAGAAGGCGAAGCTGATGGTCTCGACGAACATCATGCGCAGCCGGTTGATGCGTGGCGACAGCAGGCCGGCGATGGCTTCCACACCGACATGCCCGCGGTAGGACTGCACGTAGGCGCCCGAGAAAAAGGTCGCGCCGATGAGCAGGAAGACGGCGGTCTCGTCCTGCCATTCGGTCGGGATCTTGAAGAAGTAGCGCGCCGCCACGCTGTAGGTCAGGATGGCGGCGGCCAGGAAAACCGCCAGCATGCAGGGCACCATCACGGCACCGTTCAGGGCCTTCATCGCCCGGTTCAAGGTGGCCACCAGCGGGTGGCCGGGGGGCTCTTCGGCGGGCGCGGCGCCGGGGATTTCGTAACCGTGGCTCATGGCGGCGACTCGGCGGTCAGGCGCTGACTTTTTCGGCCAGCTTCAGCAGCCGGGCGCTGCCTTCGTTCTTCTCGGCGTAGTCCTTCCACGCCGAGGTGCGGGCCAGCGCCACCCACTTGGCCAGGGCTGCGTCGGGCAGGTCGTAGACCTTGGCGCCGGCCTTGATGTAGGCGTCGGCCACCTGCGCGTCGTCGGCGCGCGCGCCTTCCAGCGCGAACTTCTCCATCTCGGCGCCCACGGTCATGATCAGCGCCTGCTGGTCCTTGGGCAGCTTGTCGAAGATCAGCTTGCTCATCAGCAGCGGTTCCAGCATGAACCAGTAGCTCTTGCCGGTCTTGCTGATGGTCAGGTGCTTGCTCACCTCTTGCAGGCGGAAGCTGATCAGGCTGGTGGCCGAGGTGGTGACGATGTCGACCGCGCCGGTCTGCATGGCGGCATAGGTTTCGTTCGACGGCAGCGACAGCGTGGTCGCACCGGCGGCCTTGGCCACCAGGTCCATCTCGCGGCTGCCGCCGCGGAACTTCAGGCCCTTCACGTCTTCCGGCCCGATGATGGGCACGCTGCGGCTGGCGGCGCCACCGGCCTGCCAGATCCAGGTGACGATGACCAAACCCTTGTCGGCCAGCAGGTCGGTCAGCGCCTTGCCCACTTCGGCGGTCTTCCACTTGTAGCCCTGCTCGTAGCTGGTGACCAGGCCGGGCATCAGCGCGATGTTCAGTTCGGCCACTTCACCGCCGGCGTAGGGCAGGGGGATCAGCGTCATGTCCAGCGCGCCCTTGCGCGCCGCGCTGAACTGCGCGTTGACCTTCATCAGCGAAGAGCCGGGGTAGACGTTGGCCTTCAGCGCGCCGTTGCTGCGCTTGTCCAGCGCGTCGGCGAACTTCACGCACAGGCGGTGGCGGAAGTCGCCTTCCTTGTCGGAACCGCCCGGGAACTGGTGCGAGATCTTCAGCGGTTCGGCGGCG
>JANPHI010000176.1:0-5415 GCA_031424355.1 Betaproteobacteria bacterium | reverse complement strand
GACACCACCACCACGCCCAGGCCGAAGCCGAACATCGCGCCGCCTGCCAGCGTCATCACCGAGCCCACGGGCAAGGCCAGCGCGAACAAGGCGATGTAGGCGGCGGCGTAGAGCGCGACGACGCGCAGCGGGTGTTCGGCGTAGGCGCGGGCCAGTTCGGCCTGCACCGCCTGCAGCTGGCTGAAGCTGAAATAGCGCCCCAGGCCCAGCGCGAAGTAGGCCGCCACGGCCAGCAGCACGGCCATCAGCAGCAGCAACTTGTTGCGGTTCTTGGCGATCAGCATGCGCTCCGGTGGTGGTCGGTCATTCTTGCATCGCGATGGCGGGCGCTCTGTGCGCTGTGGCTCGCAGCTTGCTAAGCCTGCAGGCCCCCGCCCACCGGAGTTCGCCATGCCCCGCCCTGCCCCTGTCACCGCCCTGACCCCGACCCATCCCGCACCCGCTGCGCTGAGCCGCCGCCACCTGCTGCGCGCGCTGCCGGCCGCTGCGCTGGCCGCGACCTTCGTGCACGCGCCGGCCCGCGCCGCCGCCTGGCCCACCAAGCCGGTGCACCTGGTCATCCCCTTCCCGGCGGGCGGTGCCACCGACTACGCGGCGCGGGCCGTCGGCGGCGGCCTGGCCGACCTGTGGGGCCAGGCGGTGGTCTTCGACAACCGCGCCGGGGCCGGTTCGACGCTGGGCACGCAAATCGGTGCCAAGAGCGCACCCGACGGCTACACGCTGGTGATGGGCGTGCCGGCGGGCATCAGCATCGCGCCCCACATCTACCCCAAGCTGGGCTACGACCCGCTGACCGACCTGGTGCCCATCGCCGGCTTCGCGCAAAGCCCGCTGGTGGTGGTGGTGCCGGCCGACTCGCCCTACCGCACGCTGGCCCAACTGGTGGCCGCCGCGCGCGCCAAGCCCGACGGGCTGGCCTACGCATCCAACGGCAGCGGCTCGCTGCCCCACCTGGCCACCGAGTGGTTCCTGGCGCAGACCAAGACGCGCATGGTGCACGTGCCCTACCGCGGCAGCGCGCTGGCCCTGCCCGACCTGATCGCCGGGCGCACGCAGCTGATGATCGACATCATCGTGTCGTCGCTGCCGCTGATCGAGTCGAGCAAGCTGCGCGCGCTGGCGGTGACGGGCCCCCAGCGCAGCGGGCTGCTGCCGAATGTGCCGACGGCGGCGCAAAGCGGTTTCCCCGGGTTCACCGTGTCGCAGTGGTACGGGCTGTTCGCGCCCACCGGCACGCCGCCGGCCATCGTGGCGCAGGTGGAACGGGACCTGAAGACAGTGACCGATTCGGCCCGCCTGCGCGGCCTGATGTGGCAGCGCGGCGCCGAGGTGGACTTCAGCACCGCCACACCCTTCGCTGCCGCCGTGAAGGCCGACTGGCGGCGCTGGAAAGCGGTGGCGCAGGCCACCGGCGCCCGCGCCGAATAAGGCAGCGGCGCCCGCGCCGAACGCAGCACAGTCGCGCACCCGCCGAGCGGGCTCAGGCCAGCCGTTTCAGCAGCAGCGCATCCAGCGACCAGCGCCCCGGACCCCACAGCAGCAGGCCGACGAGCAGGCTGCCCCAGAACTGGTGCTGCTGCAGCGCGGCCGGTGCAATCTCGGCCAGGCTGATCACGGCCACGGCGTTGACCACCGACAGCCCGGCCGCCGCAAAGCGCCCGGCCAGGCCCAGCGCGAGCAGCACCGACAGGCCCAGTTCGCCGGCCGTGCCCGCCGCCGCCGCCACGGCCGGTGACAGCAAGGGCACGTGGTATTCATCGGCGAACAAGGCCAGCGTGGTGTCCCAGTCGCGCAGCTTGGTCAGGCCGGACGCGAAAAAGGCGTTCGCGACGTACAGGCGCGCGGCCATCTGGGCCAGCGGTTGCAACCCTTCCAGCGCGGCGATGGCCTTGCGGACCGCTTGCAGGGGCCGGCGCAGAGACAGTGGCAAGGGCAGAGCGAGGGTCATGGCGTCACCTTGAAGTGGGGGTATCGGCAAGCTCGACGGCCGCCAGGCGCTGCTGCTGCAGCGCCGCGATCAGCCAGGCTTCGAAATCGAAGGCCGCGCGGGAAGCGGGCAGCGCCGGGTCTTGCGTTTCGGGCTGCGATTCATCCGGTGCGTCGTTCAAAGCAGCGTCCAGCGCGTCCTTCAGCGCATCCGCCAGCGAACGCCCGGCCAGCACCACCCGCGTGAAGCGCGCCTCGGCCGGCGGCAGTGCGCGCACGGTGGCTCGCCAGCCGTCGCGGGCGACCAGGGCGCATTCGCCCGCACCGGCCTCGAAGGCCGCGCGCACCGGTGCAAAGCGGTCGTCGTCGGTGCTGCGGTGGGCCTGCCAGATGGTGACGATGGGGTAGCGGGAATCGACCAGCGCGGTGCCCGGCGCCAGGCGCAAGACCAGGCCGGCCGGGTCGTCGCTGCCCAGCCGGTCCAGGCCCTGCGCTGGCGCAGCATCGGCGGCGCGTTCGGCGCGGTGCACGGCCCATTCCAGGCGCGCCACATCGGGCAGGTAGGGCTCATCGGCCAGGGTTTCGGCGTCGGCGATGAAGGCCGGCAGCGCGTCGCCCCACAAGCCCAGGTCACCGGCCGTGGGCGGGTGGCGCTGCCAGCAGGCGCGGGCCAGCGCGGCGAAGGATTCATCGCCGAGCAGCTGCTGCACCGTGGGGTAGGCCGCGGCCAGCGCGCGCTCGGCCGCCGCACCGGCGTTGGCGCGGTAGGCGGCCAGGCCGCGGGCCGCGCGCGGGCCGTCGCGCAGCCAGCCGGCAACCACGCCAGGGCGGGCGTCGCCCCACAGCGCGCGCAGCAGCATCTGCTGGCGCAGCGCTTCCTTGTCGATGGCCGTATTCATGCTGCGCCCGCCGGCACGGCCGCCGTCAGCAGGCATTCGGCCTGCGCGGCCTCGTCCAGCAACACCGCCAGGTCAGGCAAGGCGGTGTCCCATTCGATCAGCGTCGGCCGTGGGCCCAGGCGCTGCACGGTGTGGCGGAAGACC
Organism: Betaproteobacteria bacterium; assembly: GCA_031424355.1. Lineage (GTDB taxonomy): Bacteria > Pseudomonadota > Gammaproteobacteria > Burkholderiales > Burkholderiaceae_C > Rubrivivax. The sequence goes on along the minus strand of JANPHI010000176.1, from coordinate 2,446 downwards.
TGCCACACCGGGGCGTGCACGCGGCTGCCGTGGTCGTCGATGACCAGTTCGCCGCTGTCGTCGTAGCCGGCCAGGTGCAATTCGCCGACCGCAGACGGGTTGATGGCATCGACCCAGGCGCAGGCCGCCGCGACGGCGCGCGCTTCGTCGCCATGCTCGTTCAGCATGTTGACCACGATGTTGTTGACGTCCAGCAGCAGCCCGCAGCCACTGCGCTGAACCAGCGCGTTGAAGAAGGCGGGCTCGGCCAGCGTGTCGTCGGCCCAGTGCAGGTAGGCGCTCAGGTTTTCCACCAGGATGGGTCGGCGCAGCCGGTCTTGCACGCGCTGCACGTTGGCCACCAGGATGTCCAGCGCCGCTGGCGTGTAGGCCAGCGGCAGCAGGTCGTTGCCGTGCACCACGGGCCCGCCGTTGCGGCGCGGAGCGCGGGCAAAGGCCGCGTGGTCGCTGACGCGCACCGGATCGATCCGCTGCACCAGCGCGGCCAGTTGGTCGAGGTGGCCGGCATCCACGCCGGCCGCCGAACCCAGCGCCAGGCCAACGCCGTGCAAGCTGACCGGCCAGTGCCCGCGCGCCGCTTCCAGCACGCCCCAGGCAGCGCCGCCGTCGGCAAAGTAGTTTTCGGAATGAACTTCGACGAAAGCCAGCGCCGGCGGCTGTGCCAACAGCGCTGCCGCGTGCGGCTGGCGCAGGCCGATGCCGGTGTGTTCAAGCATGGCCGGCTCCTGGGCGCTGCGCTGGGTGTGGGCGGCGGTGCTTACTTCTTCATCTTGGCCTTGACCTCTTCGGCCGTCATGCCCTTCATGTCCTTGCAGGTGCCCTTGGCCACGTACTTCCATTCGTCGGCACCCATGTCGGCCTTGGACTGGCCGGCGCAGGAATGCGTGCCCGACAGATTCGCGCAGTCGTTGGACCCGGCCTTGGCGATGCCGAAGCACTTCTCCTTGGCGCCCTTGTCTTTCGACATGTCCTGGGCACCGGCCTGGCTGACCAGGCCCAGGGCGAAGACGGAAGCGAGGGCGGAAGCGACGAGTTGACGTTGGTTCATGGTGAGAACTCCGGTTGGGGGTGGGTGAACGAAACAGTTGGCTGCCGAGGGCTGACACCGGCTTGCCCCGGTGTAGTCATGGCCCGCCGCGAAACATTACAAACGGCATTGCAGGCGGCGTTGCAGACGGCGTTACCGGCGGGTCTGCATCGGGTTCAAGATTCCGCGCCGCCGCTGGCACGCAAGTCGCCGGCGGTGGCCAGCGCGGTCTGCAAAGCCAGGCGCACGCCGGCGATTTGCACCGCCAGCGGCAGGCTGGGCTGGCCGGCCCGGGCTGCCGACTGCCGGGCCGCCTGCTCGGGCAACCAGGGCAGGTGCATGAAACCCGCGCGCACGCTGCGGCGGCGGCGGCGCAGGCTGTGCATCAAGCCGTAGAACACGTGGTTGCAGACGTAGGTGCCGGCGGTCTGCGACACCGCAGCCGGCCAACCGGCTTGCTGCAGCGCCGCCACCATCGCCTTGATCGGCAAGGTGGCGAAATAAGCCGCCGGGCCACCCGGCACGACCGGCACATCGATGGGCTGCTGGCCGGCGTTGTCGGGGATGCGCCCGTCGTCCACGTTGATGGCCACGCGCTCCACCGTGAAGCCGTCGCGGCCACCGGCCTGGCCCAGCGCCAACACCAGCACCGGCGACGGCCGCGTGCGGGCCAGGGCCGCGTCCAGCGCAGCACGCGCTGCGCCGAAGACGCAAGGCAGTTGCAGCGCGTGGACGGTCACGCCGTCCAGCGTCGCACCGTCCAGCGCCTGGGCCACTTGCCACGACGGGTTGACGGACTCACCGCCGAAGGGCTCGAACCCGGTGAGCAGCAGGGTCGGTTTTTGCATCGCCAAGATTGTGCCGGGGGGCCTGCGCCGGTGCAGGGGCAAGGCCTCAGACCAGGCCGAGGTCTTTCGCGCGGGCGCCGGGGAACACCAGGTCCAGCTGCGCCGGGCTCAGGGCGAACTGCCGCGCCAGCACACCGCCCAGCACGCCCCGGTATTCGTTCAACACCGGCAGGTCGCGGCCCTGGTGCAGGGTCTTGGCTTCGAAGGCCTGCTGCTCGCCAACGACAGCGCCGGCCGTCAGGCTGCCGCCCAGCACCCAGTGCACGCTGCCGTGGCCGTGGTCGGTGCCGCGGTTGCCGTTCTCCTTCGCGGTGCGGCCGAATTCGCTGATCACCACCACCACGGTGTTGCGCCAGGCGGCCGCGCCCAGTTCATCGGCGTAGGCCGCGAGACCCCGGCCCAGTTCCTCGAAACGCGACGCCAGGTAGCCGGTGGCCGCGCCCTGGCCGACATGGGTGTCCCAGCCGCCGACGTCGACGAAGCCCAGCGCGTAACGCTCGCGCATCAGGCGGGCGATGCGGCGCGCTTCCAGCTCGAAACCCTTGGCGTTGATGGCGCCCCGGTTGGCCGA
>JANPHI010000175.1:0-2121 GCA_031424355.1 Betaproteobacteria bacterium | reverse complement strand
AACGACCCGATGCAGCTGTCGCCGCGGCGCAGCTTCGAGGCCTGGTCGGAGATCGTGCGCGGCACGGCCTTGCCGTGGACACCGCCCGAACGCGTGATGGCGCGGGCCATCGGCGTGGCGCTGGTGGACATCATCGTGCAGGTGCACGCGGTGCGGCTGCTGATCGCCGAAAACCAGTTGCAGGAAATACGCGCCACGGTCGGCACCTCACGCGAACCGGTGCTGGTGGCCGACCCGAAAGGCGCGCTGCTCTTCGCGAACGAGGCCTACCTGGCGCTGCGCGGCGGCGGGTCACCGGGGCCGAAAGCGGGTACGCCCGTGGCGGATCTGTTCCGCGAAGACGGCGGCGTGCCGCGCGTCTTCGACGGCCTGGGCGCCCAGCCCTGGCGCGGTGAATGGGCGCTGCGCAAGGCCGACGGCGGCACCCTGGCCGTGGCCGTGCGCGCCGAGGGCGTCCCCGGACGCGACGGCGGCTTGCTGGGCTACATCGTGGCGCTGACCGACCTGTCCGACGTGCACCGCAGTGCCGAGGCGCGCCAGCACCTGGAAGCCTCGCTGCGCATCACCGGCGCCGAGGCGCGACAGACCGACGAGGTCATCGTCGCCATCCTCAGCAACGCCAGCCTGGCGGCGATGGACATCGCCGACGCCAGCGCCGGGCCGGCGGTGCCGCGTCTGCTGGAAGAGCTGGAAGTCTCGGCCCAGCGTGCGGCGGCGCTCTACGCGCAGATCCGCAGCTTTTCAGGCTGAGGCCTTGGCGGCCGGCTGCGTGGCCGGCCCGGTGCCCGGCAGCGGCGCGGCGGCCAGCTCGCTGAACAGGGCCACGTGCAACTCGAAGGCCCAACGCGCTTCGGCCACCAAACGGTCGGCGGTGGCGGTATCCGCTTCGATCCGGGCCAAGCCAGCGCGGAAAGCCTGGCGCAAGGCCAGCACCTCCGCGTCGCTGCCGAACTCGTAGAAGCGGGTCGTCGCTTCAGCCGATCCGTCCGGGACGGCCCCGTCCAGGTCCGCCGCCAGGCTGCGCGCCACCAGGCGCTTGAGCATCTGCCCGCCGTGCAGGTCACCCAGGTAGCGCACGTAGGCGTGGGCAGCCAGCAGGACCGGCGCGGTATCGGCCAGCACGAGAAGGCGGGCTGCATAGGCCTGTGCCGCCGGCGCCAGCGGCAGCACCGGCCAGCCGGGGCCGTACAGAGCGTTCAGGTCAGCGGCGAGCGCGGCTTCGCGGTGGAACAACGGAGCACCCAACACCGCCAACGCCGGCTCGGCAGCATGGCGGTTCAAGGCCGCTTCCAGCGCGGCGTAGATCGCGTGCAGGTTGCGCAACAGCGCGATGTAACCCTTGCGGCCCAGGCGCCCTTTGATCAATTGGGCCATCACCCCGCTGCGCTCGCTGAGCACATGCAGGTCGCGCGTTTCGGTGCGCAGGCGTTCGGGCAAATCGGGGGTCAGGGCGGCTCCGTGGGGCGGGGGGCGAACAGCGTTTCATCATAGCGGCGCCTCGGCCGTGCCTGACCGGACGCCGGTGGCGGGCCAGCGCACCGCGATAATCGCGCCCTTCCCCTGCACACCCCTGCCGCAGACGCCACCGCGCGCTGCGGCTGCTGCCATGTCTGCCGACCTTGCCAACCAGGTGCGCCGCCGGCGCACCTTCGCCATCATTTCCCACCCTGACGCGGGCAAGACCACGCTGACGGAGAAGCTGCTGCTGTTCTCGGGCGCGATCCAGATCGCCGGCAGCGTGAAGGCGCGCAAGGCCACGCGCCACGCCACCAGCGACTGGATGGAAATCGAGAAGCAGCGCGGCATTTCCGTGGCGTCCAGCGTGATGCAGATGGAATACCGCGACTGCGTGATCAACCTGCTGGACACGCCCGGCCACCAGGACTTTTCCGAAGACACCTACCGCGTGCTGACCGCCGTGGACGCCGCGCTGATGGTCATCGACGCCGCCAACGGCGTGGAGCCGCAGACGCGGCGCCTGCTGCAGGTCTGCCGCGCGCGCAACACGCCCATCCTGACCTTCGTCAACAAGATGGACCGCGAGGTCAAAGACCCGCTGGAACTGATGGACGAGATCGAGCGCGAACTGGGCATGGAAGTGGTGCCCTTCACCTGGCCGGT
>JANPHI010000174.1:0-3716 GCA_031424355.1 Betaproteobacteria bacterium | reverse complement strand
GGCCTTGATGGCGCGTGGCATGACCAGTCGGCTCACCAGCATGTCGCCCGGCGCATCCGCTGTCAGCTTCATGTTGTGGGAGTTTGTCAAAATTGGTGTGTCGGTGGCGATGCTGGTGGTTGCCAACCGGGTCGTGCAACCCCTGGTGTGGCCAGCGCTGCTGGTCGCCTTGGTGGTGTGCATGAAGGTGTATTGGGTGGCGCTGCTCTGGCGGCGACGCGCGACGTAAAGACAAGACGGTACGGGACAACACAACATGGCAGTCGAAGGTCACGCCGCAGCAGCCGCTGCAGGCCCAAGCGCTGGTGAATACATCATTCACCATCTGCAGCATCTGCAGAACAAGAAGATGTCAGGCATCGTCGACTTCTCGGTCTTCAACCTCGACAGCATCTTTTTTGCCGTCACGCTGGGCGCCATTGGCTGCTTCTTGATGTGGCGCGCCGCCAGGTCGGCCACCTCGGGTGTGCCGGGCCGCTTTCAGGCTTTTGTCGAGTTGCTGATCGAGTTGGTGGATACACAAGCCAAGGGCATCGTGCACAACGCGCAAAGCCGCAAGCTGGTTGCGCCACTGGCCCTCACCGTGTTTGTCTGGATCTTCCTGATGAACTCGATGGACTTCTTGCCGGTGGACCTGCTGCCCAAGCTGGGTGAGGGTGCTGGCCTGCACTACCTGCGTGTGGTGCCCACAGCCGACCTGTCGGTCACCATGGGCCTGTCGCTGGGCGTGCTGATCACCTGCCTGATCTACAACATCAAGATCAAGGGTTTTGGCGGTTGGGTGCATGAGCTGTTCTCGGCGCCGTTTGGCGACAAGGTGGTGTTGTACCCCGTCAACTTCCTGATGCAGATGATCGAGTTCGTGGCCAAGACCGTCTCGCACGGCATGCGGCTGTTCGGCAACATGTTTGCTGGCGAATTGATCTTCATGCTGATCGCCTTGATGGGTGGTACGTTTGCCTTGACGGGCACCGGCATCGGGTTGTTTGTCGGCCACATCATTGCGGGCACGGTCTGGTCGATCTTCCACATCCTGATCGTCCTGCTGCAGGCCTTTGTGTTCATGATGCTGACCCTGGTGTACCTGGGCCAAGCGCACGACGCGCATTGACGCCCTCGGGCTCAAGCGCACAACGGAGCCCTGGGCTCTTGCAACAAAAAACCTGGCTACGCCGGGTTCCGGTTTTCCCTGTTTTCCCTTTCTCTCAACACTTCATTTCCCCTTAGGAGTCATCATGGAAGTCATCAGCTTTGTCGCCCTCGCCGTTGGTCTGATCATTGGTCTGGGTGCCGTCGGCGCTTGTATCGGTATCGGCATCATGGGCAGCAAGTACCTCGAAGCCGCTGCGCGCCAGCCTGAACTGATGGGCGAGCTGCAGACCAAGATGTTCCTGCTGGCCGGCCTGATCGACGCGGCCTTCATCATCGGCACCGGTATCGCGCTGTGGTTCGCCACCGCCAACCCGTTCCTCGACCAGATCAGCCGTCTCGCAAAGTAATTGCGCCTGTTCCACGGGTGGTGGCCAGCGCCGCCGCCTGCGCGTTTCCTATGACGAGGTCCAATCAGTGAGCATCAACGCCACCCTGATCATCCAGATGATCGTCTTCGCGATCCTGGTCTGGTTCACGATGAAGTTCGTCTGGCCGCCGATCACCGCCGCGCTCGACGAGCGCGCGAAGAAGATCGCCGACGGCCTGAGCGCCGCCGACAAGGCCAAGAGCGAACTGGCCGTCGCCAACAAGAAGGTGGAAGCGCAGCTTTCCGCCGCGCGTGACGACGCCCAGAAGCGCCTGGCCGATGCCGAGCGCCTGGCGCAGCAGATGATCGAAGAAGCCAAGGGCCGCGCGACGGAAGAGGCTGCCAAGATCGTTGCCGCGGCGCATGCCGAGGCCGAGCAGGCGTCGGCGAAGGCCCGCGAGACCCTGCGCGAACAGGTGGCTGGCTTGGCCGTCAAAGGCGCTGAGGCCATCCTGCGCCGCGAAGTCAATGCCGGCGTGCACGCCGAGTTGTTGGGTCGCCTGAAGGCGGAGCTCTGACATGGCCGAGCTGGCGACCATCGCGCGCCCGTACGCCGAGGCCTTGTTCAAAGCCGTCGGCGGCAGCGACGCCCAGGCGCTGAAGACGCAGCTGAATTCGCTGGCCAGCCTGGCCGGTGACGAAGGCCTGCGCCAGTTTGCCGACAGCCCCAAGGTGACCTCGACCCAGGTCTTCGACCTGATTGCCGGTGTTGCGTTGAGCAAGGGCGTGGCCATCGACGTGAAGCTGGCCAACCTGCTGCAGACGGTGCTGGAAAACGGCCGCCTGGCCGCGCTGCCCGAAGTGGCGGTGCAGTTCCAGGCGCTGGTCAACGGCGGCTCGGGCATTTCAGACGCCTTGATCCAGAGCGCCTTCGCCATCGAAGGCGCTGCACTGGCGGATCTGGTCGCCACGCTGGAAAAGCGCTTCGCGCGCAAGCTGAACGCCAAGGTTGAACTCGCGCCCGAACTCATCGGTGGTGTGCGCGTCGTGGTCGGTGACGAGGTGCTCGACACCAGCGTCAAGGCCCGTCTTGAACAGATGAAAGTCGCGCTCACTGCGTGACCCGGAGAAAAGCATGAACCTGAATCCCGCAGAAATTTCCGAGCTGATCAAGAGCCGCATCGAGGGCCTTGCCGTCTCCAACGACATCAAGAACCAGGGCACCGTCGTGTCCGTCACCGACGGCATCGTGCGTGTGCACGGCTTGAGCGAAGTGATGGCCGGCGAAATGCTGGAGTTCCCGGCCACGGCCAGCGGCCAGCCCACCTTCGGCCTGGCGCTGAACCTCGAGCGCGACTCGGTCGGCGCCGTGATCCTGGGTGAGTACGAGCACATCAGCGAAGGCGACACCGTCAAGTGCACGGGCAACATCCTGTCCGTGCCCGTCGGCCCCGAGCTGATCGGCCGCGTGGTGAACGCGCTGGGCCAGCCCATCGACGGCAAGGGCCCGATCAACGCCAAGATGACCGACGTCATCGAGAAGGTCGCGCCGGGCGTGATCGCGCGCAAGTCGGTCGACCAGCCGCTGCAGACCGGCCTGAAGTCCATCGACGCGATGGTGCCCGTCGGCCGTGGCCAGCGCGAGCTGATCATCGGCGACCGCCAGACCGGCAAGACGGCTGTCGCCATCGACACCATCATCAACCAGAAGGGCCAGAACGTCACTTGCGTGTACGTGGCCATCGGCCAGAAGGCCAGCTCGATCAAGAACGTGGTGCGCGCGCTGGAGCAAGCCGGCGCGATGGACTACACGATCGTCGTGGCCGCGTCGGCGTCCGAGTCGGCCGCCATGCAGTACGTCAGCGCCTACTCGGGCTGCACGATGGGCGAGTACTTCCGCGACCGCGGCCAGGACGCGCTGATCATTTACGACGACCTGTCCAAGCAGGCCGTGGCCTACCGTCAGGTCTCGCTGCTGCTGCGCCGCCCGCCGGGCCGCGAAGCCTACCCCGGCGACGTGTTCTATCTCCACAGCCGTCTGCTGGAGCGCGCTGCCCGCGTGAACGCCGACTATGTCGAAGCCTTCACCAAGGGCGAGGTCAAGGGCCGGACGGGTTCGCTGACGGCGCTGCCGATCATCGAGACCCAGGCCGGCGACGTCTCGGCGTTCGTGCCGACCAACGTGATCTCGATCACCGACGGCCAGATCTTCCTGGAAACCGACCTGTTCAATGCCGGCATCCGCCCGGCCGTGAAC
>JANPHI010000173.1:0-21715 GCA_031424355.1 Betaproteobacteria bacterium | reverse complement strand
GTCTTCGTCACGCCGGTCGCCCGGCCCGGCCACCACCACGATGCGACGGCCGCGCACGTCCAGCCGCCCGGCCAAGTCGGCCATCGCAGCCACGGCGTGGGCGTTGTGGGCGTAGTCGAAGATCACCTTGAAGGGATGTTCGTCCCACACATTCATGCGGCCCGGCGCCTGGAAGAAGGTGCTGTCGAAAGTGCGCAGGCCCTGGCGGATGGCGTCCAGCTTCAGGTCCAGGCTGAAGGCCATCGCCGCCGCGAACATCGCGTTCTGCACGTTGTGCATGGCGCGGCCTTCCAGCGTGGCGGGGATCAAATGCGTCCACATCAGCGGGATGTGCCGGCCCTTGTCGTAGAGCGTGATCATCTGGCCGTTGACGCCCGCTTCCAGTGCGCAGGCCCGGCCGCCGGCGCGGATGTGTTCGCGCACCACCGCGTGCTGCGGGTTCACCGTCACGTAGCAGAGATTCTTGGCATCGGTGTGCGCGCTCATTCGTATGACGTTTTCATCGTCGGCGTTCAGCACCGCGCAGTCGCGCGCCACTTCGACCACGATGCGCTTCACCTCGGCCAGCTGTTCCAGCGTGTCTATGCCCTTCATCCCCAGGTGGTCGCTCTTCACGTTCAGCACCGCGCCGACGTTGACGAAAGGCACGCCCATCCCGGCGCGCAGCAGCCCGCCGCGCGCCACTTCCAGCACCGCCATGTCGATCTTCGGATCGGCCAGCACCATGCGCGTGGCCACCGGGCCGGTCATGTCGCCTTCCACCGTGCGCTGGCCGTCGATGTAGACGCCGTCGGTCGTCGTCAGCCCGGGCGTGAAACCGGCCATCTTGGTGATGTGGGCCAGCATGCGCGCCGTGGTCGTCTTGCCGTTCGTTCCCGTCACACAAGCAATCGGCACGCGGCTGGCGGTGCCGGCCGGGAACAGCATGTCGATGACCGGCCCGGCCGCGTCGCGCGGCGTGCCTTCGCTGGGCGCCACGTGCATGCGGAAGCCCGGCGCGGCATTGACTTCGCAGATGCCGCCACCGACCGACTTGTAGCTTTCGGTGATGTCGGGGCACAGGAAGTCCACGCCGCCGACGTCCAGCCCGATGGCCGTGACCGCGCGCACCGCCATCTCGCGGTTGTCGGGGTGGATGACGTCCGTCACATCGGTGGCCGTGCCGCCGGTGGACAGGTTGGCGGTGCTGCGCAGCTCGACGATCTGGCCGGCCGCTGGCACCGAAGCGGGCGTCATGCCCACGCGTTCCAGCATGGTGTCGGCCTGCGCGTCGAGCTCGATGCGCGTCATCACCTTCTCGTGGCCGATGCCCCGGCGCGGGTCCTGGTTGACGATGCCGACCAGCTCCGCCACGGTGTGCGTGCCGTCGCCGATGACCCGCCCCGGCGTGCGCCGCGTGGCCGCGATCAGTTCGCCGTTGACGACCAGGAGCCGGTGGTCGGCCCCGCTGAGGTAGGTTTCGACGATGACGCTGGCGCTGTGTTCAGCCGCCGCCGCAAAGCCGGCCAGCACCTCGTCGGCCGTCTTCAATTCGATGCTGATGCCGCGCCCGTGGTTGCCGTTGTAGGGCTTGGTGACGACCGGGTAGCCCAGCCGTTCGGCCGCGCGCACCGCGCGTTCGCCGCTGCGCACCAGTTCCTGGCGCGGCACCGGCAGGCCGCAGTTGGCCAGGATCTTGTTGGTCTCTTCCTTGTCCTGCGCCAGTTCCACCGCGATGTAGCTGGTGCGGCCCGTCACCGTGGCCTGGATGCGCTGCTGGAACTTGCCGTGGCCCAGCTGGATCAGGCTCTGCTCGTTCAGGCGCAGCCAGGGAATGTCGCGCTCTTCGGCGGCCTTGACCAGCGATGCAGTGGACGGCCCCAGCGCGCGGCGCTGCGCGTAGCGGATGTAGGCGTCGCGCGCCGTCGTCCAGTCCCAGTCGGCGGGCACGCTGCCCTCGGGTTGCAGTTCGGCCGGCAGCAGCGAACACAGCAGCTGGATGGCCAGCTCGCCGGCTTCGATGCCCTCGTCGCGCTGGGCGTATTCGTAGACCACGGTGTAGACGCCAGGCTGATCGTCCACGCTGCGCGTCTTGCCGAATGAAACGTCCTCACCGGCGATGTTCTGCAGCTCGATGGCCACGTGTTCGAAGACGTGGCCCAGCCAGGTGCCGTCAGGGTCTTGCGCATCACCGCGCATGCGGCGGATGAAGCCACCCGGTTCGCGGTAGCTGCAGCCGTGTTCCTGCAGGCCGGGCAGCGCGGCGAGCAGTGCATCGACGTAGGCGGCGCCCAGCCGACCCGTTGGCCAGGCTTCCAGCGCGCCCAGGTCCATGACCAGCTTGATGACGGGGAAGTGGGCGTACAGCGACGGACCCACGTAGACATTGCGTTCAAGGATGCGCATCGTGGGGCCCAGGTTGAAAGCGTCGGAAGGTGTCAGGTCTTGGCGGCGTTCAAGGTGCCGGCACTGGCCAGCCGCGTGTGCAGGTTGAAGGTGGCCCCGCGCGTCAGGATGTGCAGCTTCACGCCCAGCAGGCATACGGGCTGGCCTTCGTTGACGCTGTCCATGCTGCTGAACTGCACCTCGGCTGCGTCCACCACGGTGATGCCGCCGCTGCCTTCCACGTGCACCGTGTTGTCGGGCGCGATGAAGGCCGCCGTGTCCTCGTCCAGACCCAGGCCGATGGCGAAGGGGTTGTAGGCCAGCGCCGTCATCAGGCGGCCCAGGCGGTCGCGCTGGCGGAAGTGCTGGTCGATGATGAAGCGGTTGGTCAGCCCCAGCCCGGCGGCCAGGCGCACGCTGCCGGCGATGGGCGTGCTGCCCTCGTCGCCGAAGGCAATCATGTGTTCGCTGATGAAGGCCGCGCCGGCGCTGGTGCCGGCCACCGGCACGCCAGCCGCATTCATCACACGAATGGCCTTGGCCACCGACGTACCGCCTAGCAGAGTGCCCAGGCGCAGCTGGTTGCCGCCGGTGAAGAAGACGCCGCTGGCCTGCTGCAGACGGTCCAGCCGGCCGGCTTCTTCGCAGTCGCGGCGGGTGTCGAAGTCCAGCGCGGTGACGCGTTCGGCACCCAGTTCGCCAAAGATGCGTTCGTAGCGTGGCCCGGTGGCCCGCAGCTGGCTGGCGGTGGGAATGACGACGATGTCGGCCCGCCCGCCCCCGGCGTCTTTGGCCAGTTGCACGAAACGCCGCAGGATGGCAGGCGCGTTCTCTTTGTCTTCAGCGCCGCCGATGGGAACGATCCACCCGCGCTGTTTGCCTTCGGCCACTTTGCTGGCACACATCGAAACCACCTGGAATGAGGAGCTTCGATGATGCCAGCCCCGGCTCCACTACCGGCCCGACCAGCGTGATCCATTCAGGGCGTGATGCGCCCCAGAACCGTCAAGCCCTGGGCGACGGGCAGCACGACAACAGCTTCGCCCGAAGCCGGCACGATGCCGGTCAGCGCCGTGATGTTGACCTGGTGGGTCACGACCACCAGCACCTGGGGGCCGCGCCAGGCTGTCAGCAGCGCCTGGGCCGCGCGGGTCTGCTCGGGCGCGGAATCGGGCAGGCCGAAGAAGGAATTGAAGACCGCCTGGTCCACGCGCAGCCCGGCAAAAGCAAGGTCAGCCGTTTCCCGCGCGCGGCACCATTGCGACGACCAGACCGCGCCGACCTGCACCGAACGGGCCCTGAAGGCCGCGCCCGTTCGCCGCGCCTGCTGGCGCCCGTCCTCACTGAGATTGCGCTGCGTGCCGCAGTCGTCCAGCCTGAACCCGGACGGGTCGCCGACCCCAGGCGCCACAGCATGGCGCATCAAGACCACGCTGCCGGGCCGCAGGTGCTGCCAGTCGTCATCGGCTGCCACCTGGCCCGGGATTGCCAGCAGCGCAAAGGCAGCGACCCCCGGCCAGGCCAGGGCCAGCCGGCGCGGGGGCATCCACCGGGGCACTCAGTCCACCTTCGCGCCCGACGCCTTCACCACCTGCGCCCACTTCTTGGTTTCGGCCGCGATGAAAGTGACGAAGGCCGCCGGCGTCATGCCGCTGGGTATGGCGCCCTGCGACAGCATGCGTTCCTTGATCACCGGCGTGGCCAGCGCCTTGGCGGTTTCCTGCTGGATGCGGTTGACCACATCGGCCGGGGTGCCAGCCGGCGCGAGCAGGCCGAACCACGAACTGGCTTCGTAATTCTTCAGCAGCAGGCCACCCGCCTCCGACACGGTGGGCACGTCGGGCAGCGCGCCCGAGCGCTGGCCGCTGGTCACCGCCAGCGCCTTCAGTTTGCCGCCCTTGATGTGCGGCAGCGCGCTGGGCAGGTTGTCGAACATCAGGTCCACATTGCCCGACATCAGGTCGATCAGGGCCGGCCCCGAACCGCGGTAGGGCAGGTGCAGCATGAAGGTGCCGGTCATGCTCTTGAAGAGCTCGGCCGACAGGTGGATGCTGGTGCCGTTGCCCGAACTGGCCACGTTCAGCTTGCCCGGGTTGGCGCGCGCCGCGCGGGTCAGGTCGGCGATGGTGTTGATGCCGTATTTCTGCGCTGAAGCGGGGTTGATGACCACCACGTTGGGCACGCCGGCCACCAGCGTCACCGGCGCGAAGTCCTTGACGTGGTCGTAGGGCATCTTGGGGTACAGCGCCGGGTTGATGGCGTGCGTGCCCACCGTGCCCATCAGCAGCGTGTAGCCGTCGGCCGGCGACTTGGCGACTTCGGCCGCGCCGTTGTTGCCGCCCGCGCCGGGCTTGTTGTCGACCACGAAAGGCTGGCCGAAGACCCGCTGCAGTTCAGGCGCAATGGCGCGGGCCAGGATGTCGGTGGTGCCGCCGGCCGCGAAGGGCACGACGATGCGGACGGGCTTGCTGGGCCAGGCCGATTGGGCATGCGCCAGCCAGGGCAGGGCGGCAGCGCTGGTGAGCAGGTGGCGGCGGTTCAGCGTCATCGGGCAGTCCTCGGGGCTTGGTGAGCCCGGGAGTTTGCCGCGCCGCCGGTACGCCTTCAGCCGGTAGCTACCCTAGCGCTGCCGGCGGTGGACCAGCAGGGCCACGGCGGCCAAACCGGCCAGCCACAGCAGGCCGACGCCCGGCTCGGGCACGGCCGCCGCCGTGAAGCTGGCCCCGCCATACGCGCTGTAGCTGAAGTTGCTGATGGCGTAGGCCTCGCTGCTGGCGCTGAAGCTCACGCCGGCGTAGGCGATGGGGTCCAGCGCGCTGCTGCCACCGCCGGGCTGCAGCTGGCGCAGGAAGGTGGCGATGCCGAAGCGCCCGCTGGCCAGAAAACGGTTCGGGTTGGTGTTGCCCAGAAAGTGGAAAACCACCGACATGCCGTCCAGGCTTTGCGTGCTGGTGCTGCCGAAGGCGAGCTGGTCGGTGACGAAGCCGTCATGGCCGTCGTCATCCACATCCAGCAAGACCACGCTGCCCGCATCAGCGGTGAAGTCGCCGTCGATGGTCAAGGTGCCCGGTGAATGGCCAGGGCTGATGGTGCCGTGGTTGGTGACGGTACCGACGATGGTGCCGCCGCTGCCGCCCAGCAGGCCGCCGCTGCCGATGACCAGGTTGGTGGCCGTGACCGTGCTGTTGTCGATGAAGAGCGCCGCCGTGCCGCCATCGACATCGCTGCTGCCCGACCGGACGCGGCCCACGCCGACAAAGCCGGCGGTGATGGTGGAGTTGCCCTCCAGGGTCAAGCTGCCGGTGGAACCGGCCAGGCGGGCGATGGTGACGCTGCCGTCCCCCACGTTCACGCTGCTGGCGCCCGTCACCAACATCGTGCCGGTGCCGTCGCGGCCGACGGTGACCGTGGCCAGGCGGGGGCCGGCCACGACGTTGATCTGCGAAGCACCCGACAGCGTCACCGCACCGGTGCCGAATGGCCCGGTTGAAGTACCGCCCACATTGAACGAAGCGCCGGCGCTGCCCAGGTTGGTGATGGTCAGCACGCTGGCGTTGCTGAAGTTGGCGGTACCCGTGCCGCCTGAACGACCGACCGACATGTTCGCGCCGGCCAGGTTGTTGCCGGTTTGCTGGCCGCTGAGCCCGATGCGGGCGTGGTCCACGTTCAGCAAACCCGTGCCGCCCGAGCGGCCGACGATGATGATCGTGGTGTTGACGCTGGCCAAGTCGGCCACCGTCAGCGTGCCCTGGCTTTGCGGGCCGTGGCCGACGCCGATGTAGTCGTCACTGCCGGTCATGACGATGGCTGAACCCGAGCCGCTGACCAGCGCCGTGCCGGTGCCGCCGTTGGTGGTGTCGTTGTTGCCGCCGATGTAGACGCTGGTGCTGCGGCTGTCGGCCACCGTGGACACGGCCTGGCCGTCCAACCACAACAAACCACCGTTGGTGATGTTCAGCGTGCCGGTGCCGCCCGTGTCGCGGCCCACGCGCACCAGGGGGTTGTAGCCTTCGGCAGGCCCGCCGCCCGCCACGAAGGACGGGCTGCTGAGTTTCACGGTGGAGCCGGCACCGGCTATGTTCAGCGTGCCGCTGGACGCCGCGTCGCGGCCCAGGTTGATCTGCACATTGCCGCCGCCAGCCGCCTGGCTGACGAGGCTGATGAGGCCGCCGTTCCTGACATCCACCGTGCCGGTGCCGCCGCCCCGGCCGATGTCCATGGCCGCATTGACCAGGGTGCCGTTGGCCGCCGCCGAGGCCGTGCCGTTCAGCCGCAGTTGGGTGGCCGCGCCATCCACCGACAGCGTGCCGGTCGCGCTGTCACGGCCCACGCTGAGGTAGAAGATGCCGTCGCCGGCGGCGCCGTCGCTGAACGACAAGGCGCCGCTGCTGGCGGCGCCGTTGCGGCCCACTTGCAGCACACCCGCGTCACCGCTGAACTGCAAGGTGCTGCCCGCACCGCTGACCGACATCGTGGTGTTGCCCCCTGACGTGCTCAGGCCGATGGCGTTGTAGACACCGGCCTTGCCGTCCATCCACAGCGTGCCGCCGTTGCTGACGGTGATGGTGGCGGTGGCGCCGGCCTTGGTCGCCGTCTGCAAACCCGCCGCAGCGGTATCGACGGACGAACCGGTGATGTGCCAGACCGAATTCGCGCCGTCCACCCGCACCGTGGCCTGTGTGGTCTCGCTGCCCAGCGCACCCCGGCCGCTGCTGCCAGTTGACAGCTGCGCGCTGCCTTCGGTGGCCAGCGTGGCGCCGGCCAGCACGTTCAGCGTGGCACGTGCGCTGCCGCCCGGCGTGCCGTAGGTGTAGCCGTCCAGCACCGGGTTGTTGACCTGTGCGCCGGCCAGGCTGAAGTTCTTCAGCAGGCTGACGCTGCTGCCTGCGCCGGTGACGGTGAGCGTGCCGTCGGAACCGGCGGTGCCGGCGATGCTGTTGCCGCAGTAGACGGTGGCGCAGATGGCGCTGTTCAGCCGGCCGTCCAGCGTGGCGCCGCCGCTGACGGTCATCAGCGCCGTGCCCCAGCCCGCGATGCCCAGCCGCCCGCCGCTGGGCGCACCGTTGAGTTCGATCTTCGAACCCGCGCCCGCCAGCGTGAGCGTGCTGGTGCCGGTGACGGGCACCACGCCACCGCCGTTCTGGGCCAGCTCCAACGCACCCACGCGCAGCAGCGAGCCCCCGTTCACGGCCAGCGTGCCGGCCGTGTTCAGGCCCACCCACATCTCGTCACCGGGCAGCAGGAAGTCGCCCAGGCCGCCGGCGAAGCTGCCGGCCAGGCGCGTGCTGACGGTGCCGGTGGGCGTGACGGCGGCCTGTGCGGCCGAGACGGCCGAGACGGCCCAGCCAGCCCAAGCCAGCGCCGCAACGCCCCGGCGCAGCGGTGAACGGGGCAGGGCGCGGCGGGGGGTGGAAAGTGGGCGCATGGCGTGGTCCTTCGCGGTTGACGCGCGGAGCCTACGGCCGGGGCCTCCACCGGGGCATCACTCCGCTGACGGAGCAAACCACCGGGGCCCGGTCCGCCTGCCGGGTGCCGCCCGGCGCTACAGCTTCAGTTCCAGCCGCAGTGCCCAGTTGATGTAGCTGGGCCCGGTGCTGCTGGTGGTGGTGCGTTCGTTGGCACCCGACTTGACCTGCACCTCGCTGACGCCGGTGTTGGTGTAGGCACGCGGGTCGAGGTTGCTGCCCAGCAGGCGCACGGCCACGGCGGGGTTGAAGGTCCACAGCGCATAGGCGTCCCACACGGCTTTGGTGCTGACCGTGCTGAACTGGCCGACGTCGGTCTTGGTGGTGTAGCCCGGCACCCAGTTCACATTGCCGCCCAGCGTCAGCGGCACCGCACGCATGCGGTAGTCGGCGCCCAGGTTGCCGGTGGCCTTGGCCTGCTGGTCGAGCCGGTTGTTCGGGCCGGGCACGTCTTTCACCTTCGATGCGTAGAAGCTCAGGTTGGCGCGCAACTCCACACCCGGGCTGCCTTCGATGAGTTGGTCCAGGCGGAACTTGGCGTCCATTTCCAGGCCCGAGGTGGTGGCGTCGCCGATGTTGCGCATGCGGCGCACGTAGCGCTGTGCCGGGCTCCAGGACACCGTTTCCAGGCTGGTCACGCCACGCATCAAGTCGGAAATCTGACGGTGGAAGAGGTTGGCGCTGAGCACGCCACCGCCGTCCAGGTAGCGCTCGAAAGCCAGGTCGATGCCGCTGGCCAGTTCGGGCTTCAGGTTCGGGTTGCCGGCGCTGTCGGGGCTGGTGAAGGTGTTGGTGTCGGTCACCGGGTAGTCGCGGTTGATGCTGGGCTTGGCCACGAGGTTGCCCAGTGAAGGCGGCCGGTAGCTGCGCGTCAGGCTCAGGCGCACGCGGTCCTGCTTTTTCGGGTCGGGCTTCCACACGGCGTGGAACAGCGGCGTCAGCACGCTGCTGCGGTTGGTGCTGGTGCGTTCACCCGCCGTCGCCCCGTTGTCACCGCGCGTGTTGATGCCTTCCCAGCGCAGGCCGCCCTGCAGCGCCCAGCTCGGGTTCACCGCCCATTCGTCCTGCACATAGGCTGCGGTGCGCACCGCGCGGGCCTGCAAGCTGTCGTCGAAACCGGCCAGCAGGTCGGCACCGTTCTGCAGCGTCTTGCGCGTTTCAATGCGCCGCGAGGCGTCGATCTCGGCGCCGCTGACCAGGTTGTGTTCACCACCGCCACCGCCGCCCTCAGCGCCGGCTGCGCCACTGCCCTTGATGGTCAGGTTCACCGAGCTTTCGCGCACCGCCGCGTGGTCGCTGAGCACGCGCACGCCGCCGGTGCTGCGCGTGTTTTCGGTGCGCAGGGTGTCGTTCACACTGCGGAAGGTGCCGCCGTTGCCGTTGGTTTCCAGCCGCACCGGGCCCACGCGCTGGCGCCAGTTCAGGCCCATGCGGGCATTCGTGAAGCGGCTGTCGCCCACCGTGGTGCCGTCGTCGTACAGCTGGGTGCCGGGGCGGGCCGACGGCGCGCGCACCAGGTTGAAGTTGCTGTCGCTGTGGGCTTCGGTGTGGAAGAGATTGGGATTCAGCGAGATCTGGTCGCCGCCTTCGCCCAGCTTCCATTGCAAACGCCCGGTGATGTTGGCGCCCACGCGCTTCTCCGCCGTGGCGCTGGTGCCCGTGCGGTCTTCCAGCAGCGTGCCGCTGTCGATGTCGGTGACCGTGGTGTGCGACGACCCGCTGCTCTGGCGGCGCGGGGCAAAAGCCCCGCCCGAGATGTTGTAGGTCAGGTCGCCGGCACTGTCGTTGTGGGTCCAGTTCAGGCCCGGCGAGACCTTGCCGTTTTCATGGCTGACGCCGCCGCGCAGGTCGTTCAGCCGCCGCTTATAGCCTTCACGCGTGATGATGTTGATGGTGCCGGCGATGGCCTGCGCGCCGGTTTCGGCGGTGGGCGCGCGCAGCACCTCGATGCGTTCCACCTGGTCGGGCGTCAGGCTTTCCAGGCTGAAGCCCGGCGGCACGCGCTGGCCGTCGATCAAGAGTTGTGTGAACCCATTCCCCAGCCCGCGCATGCGGGGCGGGCCGCCCCGGCCGGGCGCGCCGGGCGTGGTCACGCCGGGCAGGCGGCGCAGCACCTCGCCGACGTTGGCGTCGCCGAACTTGTCGATTTCTTCGCGGCCGATGACGATCTTCGCGGCAGTGCTCTGGCGCCGTTCGTCGGTGTCGCTGTTGCGCCCGCCGGTGATTTCGATGCGCTGCGCGGCGGCTGGCGCAGAAGCGGCCGCAGCAGGCCGCGGCCGCACAGGCGGCGCCGAGGCGGCGCGGGCTGGCGCGACAGCCGCTGGCGCGGACGCCGAAGCAGCGGGTGGGGTGGCTGTTTGCGCGGCAGCGGCCGTGGCGGTCAGGACGAAGGCGTGCGCCAGAGTGGCGCGCATGGGGAAACGGTGACGTGAAGGCATCGGCCGATTCTCTCTGCGGTGTCAGGATGTTTCCGCGCAGGGTTTTGAGTTTTGCCTTTCTTCACCCAGCTTCACAGCCCAGGGCGCGCCGACAGCGCCACGGTCGAGCGGGTACGCTTGCGCTTTTGCTGTCGTCAAGGAACACCCGCATGAAAACCCGCGCAGCCGTGGCCTGGAAGGCCGGCGCCCCGTTGACCATCGAAACCGTCGACCTCGAAGGCCCGCGCGCCGGCGAGGTGCTGGTCGAGATCAAGGCCACCGGCATCTGCCACACCGACCAGTACACGCTGAGCGGCGCCGACCCCGAAGGCCTGTTCCCGGCCATCCTGGGCCACGAAGGCGCGGGTGTGGTGCTCGAGGTGGGTGCAGGGGTCACCAGCCTGAAGCCGGGCGACCACGTGATACCGCTGTACACGCCGGAATGCCGGCAGTGCAAGTTCTGCCTGAGCCGCAAGACCAACCTGTGCCAGCAGATCCGCAGCACGCAGGGCAAGGGCCTGATGCCCGACGGCACCTCGCGCTTTTCGCTGAACGGCCAGCCCATCCTGCACTACATGGGCACCAGCACCTTCGCCAACCACATCGTGGCGCCCGAGATCGCGTTGGCCAAGATCCGCAAGGACGCGCCTTTCGACAAGGTCTGCTACATCGGCTGCGGCGTCACCACCGGCGTGGGCGCGGTGATCTACAGCGCCAAGGTGGAGGCCGGCGCCAACGTGGTCGTCTTCGGGCTGGGCGGCATCGGGCTGAACGTGATCCAGGGCGCCAAGATGGTGGGTGCCGACAAGATCATCGGCGTCGACCTGAACCCGGCGCGCGAAGCGATGGCGCGGCGCTTCGGCATGACGCACTTCATCAACCCGAAAGAAGTGCCCAAGGTGGTCGATGCCATCGTGCAGCTGACCGACGGCGGCGCCGACTACAGCTTCGAGTGCATCGGCAACACCACCACGATGCGCCAGGCGCTGGAGTGCTGCCACAAGGGCTGGGGCCGCAGCCTGATCATCGGCGTGGCGGCGGCGGGGCAGGAAATCGCGACCCGCCCCTTCCAGCTCGTCACCGGCCGCAAATGGGAAGGCAGCGCCTTCGGCGGCGCGCGCGGCCGCAGCGACGTGCCCAAGATCGTCGACTGGTACATGGAAGGCAAGATCCAGATCGACCCGCTGATCACGCACACGCTGACGCTGGACCAGATCAACGAGGGCTTTGACCTGATGCACCGCGGCGAAAGCATCCGCAGCGTGGTCGTCTTCTGAAGGCGTGGGGGAACCGGCCATGACCTTCACCACGATCAGCGAGCACGCCTGCTTCGGCGGCGTGCAGGGCTACTACCAACATGCCAGCACCGTCATCGGGCTGCCGATGCGCTTCGGCGTGTTCGTGCCGCCGCAGGCCAGGTCCAGGCCGGTGCCGGTGCTGTTCTGGCTGGCCGGCTTGACCTGTTCTGAGGAAACTTTCGCGATCAAGGCCGGTGCGCAGCGCATGGCGGCGGCCCTGGGCTTGATGCTGGTGACCCCCGACACCAGCCCGCGCAACACCGGCATCGCGGGGGCGGAAGACGCCTGGGACTTCGGCACCGGCGCCGGCTTCTACCTCGACGCCACGCAGGCGCCCTGGGCCCACCACTGGCGCATGGAAAGCTATGTCACCGGCGAACTGCCAGCGGTGCTGGCGCAGCACTTCCCTGCGCAACAGGGTGCGATGGGCGTCTTCGGTCACTCGATGGGCGGCCACGGCGCGCTGACCCTGGCGCTGCGCCACCCGGGGCTGTACCGCAGCGTGTCGGCCTTCGCGCCCATCGCCGCGCCGATGCGCTGCCCGTGGGGCGTGAAGGCCTTCACCGGTTACCTCGGGCCTGATCGCAGCACCTGGGCCGCACACGACGCGACGGCGCTGATCGAAGCCGGCGCGCGCTGCCCGCCGCTGTTGATCGACCAGGGCGAGGCCGACAAATTCCTGGCCGAACAGCTGCTGCCGCACCGCTTCGAGGCCGCCTGCCGCGACGCCGGTCAGCCGTTGACGCTGCGCCGGCACGCCGGCTACGACCACGGCTATTTCTTCATCGCCAGCTTCGTCGAAGACCACCTGCGGCACCACGCGGCGGCATTGCTTTCAGCCTGAACGCGGCCATGCAGATCAGTACCCTGCGGGCCCGCCTGCGCGCCCTGGGTGCCAACCCCAAGCATGAAGAGCGCGTGCTGCGCCTGTGGTCCTGCGCGCTGCCGCAAGACCACGGCAAACGGCCGCTGGACAGCTTCCTGCCCAAGCCCCTGCGCGAGGCCCTGCCCGCGCTGACGGCCGAGCTGGCAGCCCTGGCCACGTTGCAATCGCAGCACCCGGCCGACGATGGTTCGGCGCGCCTGCTGGTGGCCCTGGGCGATGGCCAGACCGTGGAAAGCGTGCTGCTGCCACCCGACCGCGCGCAGGCCTTGTGCATCAGCACACAGGTCGGCTGCGCGGTGGGCTGCGTGTTCTGCATGACCGGTACCGGCGGCCTGCTGCGGCAACTGACCAGCGGCGAAATCGTCGCCCAGGTGGTGCTGGCACGCAGCGCGTTTCCCGGCCGGCCCATCCGCAAGGTCGTCTTCATGGGCATGGGCGAACCGGCGCACAACCTGGACGCGGCCATCGAAGCCATCCAGCTGCTGGGCACGGGTGGCGCCATCGCGCACAAGCAGATCGTCTTCAGCACCGTGGGCGACCCGCGCGTCTTCGAACGCCTGCCGCTGGAACGCGTGCAGCCGGCGCTGGCCTTGAGCCTGCACAGCAGCAAGCCCGCACTGCGCGAGCAACTGCTGCCGCGCGCGCCGCGCATGACGCCGCAGGAACTGGTGGACGCGGGTGAAACCTATGCCCGCGCCACCGGCTACCCCATCCAGTACCAGTGGACGCTGATCGAAGGCGTGAACGACGGCGACGACGAGATAGCCGGCATCGCCAGCCTGCTGCAAGGCAAGTACGCGCTGATGAACCTGATCCCCTTCAACGCCGTGCCCGGCATGCCCTGGCAACGCCCGAGCTGGGAACGCGCCGCCGAGATGGCCCGCACCCTGCACCGGCGCGGCGTGCTGACCAAGCTGCGGCAGTCGGCCGGGCAGGACGTGGATGGCGGCTGCGGGCAGTTGCGGGCGCGGGTGCTGGCGGAGAGCGCCGAAGCGGGTCAGGCTGGCAGGGCGACGGTGCGCCAGCGCATCCCCATCACGGTCGCACCGACGCCGTGAGGCGCTGCGGCCCGCCGGCGTGGCGGGCTCAGGGCCGCTTCTGGAACATCACCGACACGCCGCTGTTGTAGCTGTCCAGCACCACGTCGGGCAGACCATCGCCGTCCATGTCGGCGATGCCCACGGTGTCTTGCCGCATGGTGTCGAAGGCCACCACCGGCACCTTGTGCGACAACTCCAGCCCGGGCGTTCGCTGGGCGTAGCCGCCCGCGACGAACGAGCCGCTGTCGCCCTGCACGACCACCATGATGTCGTCCAGGCCGTCGCGGTCCATGTCGGCGGTCATGTAGGCGAAGGCGTTGTTGCCGAAGTCCTGGCGGAGGAATTCGGCGTAGGCGCCCTGGCCGCTGCGGGTGTAGACGACCGATGTCACGCTGCGGTCGGTGATCAGGGCGGCGCGGAACAGCAGGTCTTGCACGCCGTCGCCGTTGATGTCCAGCAGCATCAGGCCATAGCAATCGATCAGCCCCGCGCAAACCGGCGCAGCCGCGGCCATCAGCGTATTGCTCAGCGTGGGCTGCCCCTGTGCGTTCAGGTCGTAGATGGCCAGGCGGGGCAGGAAGGGCTGCGCCGGCACGCTGGCCGGGGCGCGCAGCAGCACCAGCTGGATCCGGTCCGGCCTTTCCAGCGTACCCACCACGGCCTCGTAACCGCCGCAGGGAAGGACGGTCGGCGGCTGCAGGCGCGCGCCGGCCGGGCTGCTCAGCACGGCGACCAGGCCGCAGCGGTCCGGTCCGTCGGTCATGGCCAGGCCCTGGCCGATGGCCAACAGGTCGGGTTTGCCGTCGCGGTCGATGTCGGCGATGAACAGCCGGTAGGCGAAGTCGGTGGCGATGAAGCCGGCCACGGCATAGCGGCCCTGGGCGTCCTGCTTCAGCACGATCAACCCGTTCAGGCCCGGCAGTGGGCGCTGGATGCCGATGACGATCTCGGGCCGGCCGTCATGGTCGAGGTCGATGATCCCGATCTCGCCCATGCTGTTGCTGTAGGCATGCTGCGACTCGTGGACCAGCAGGTTCTGGGCGCGGGTGAAGCTGTGATCCGCGTTCTGCAACAACACATTGACGGCGAAGCTGTTGCCTTGG
The DNA here is from genome assembly GCA_031424355.1 of Betaproteobacteria bacterium. GTDB lineage: Bacteria > Pseudomonadota > Gammaproteobacteria > Burkholderiales > Burkholderiaceae_C > Rubrivivax. The sequence goes on along the minus strand of JANPHI010000173.1, from coordinate 7,142 downwards.
TACAGCAGGGCCTCGTCGCCGCCGATCTGCACGATGTCGGGCCGGCCGTCGCCATTCAGGTCGCCGATGCGGAAGGTGTGGCGGCCCGCGTAGTTCGTCAGGGCGTTGTTGCCGGGCTGCACCACCTGGGCAACACCGTCCAGCAGCACGGTACGGAAGCGCCTCACCACGTCGGCGCGCAAGACGGCACCGGTGCTGGCCTTCAGGCCCGTCCTGATCGTCAGTGTGTGGTCGGTGCGCATGCGCAGCGGCTGGGCCGTCCGAACCCGCAGACTGCCCAGGAAAACGTCGGCCACCACCGGCACGGCGCCCTGGCTGTCGCGCAGTTCCACCTGTGCGGCCAAGCCATCGGCGGCCACGGCGGCGTCGAAATCGAAAAGCCAGGTGGCCGACGTCGGCATGGCCACCGTCTGGTCGGGCAGGTTGGTGGCCAGCAGGCTCAGGTTGCGCGAGGTTTCGGGGGGGCTCGGCTCGGTGGTCGAGCCACCGCCCGACCCACCACCGCAGGCCGCAAGCAGGCCAACGCCCAGACACAGGGCCGCAGTGGCAAGGCGCAGTCGAATACTTCTCATGGCTGACGGTTCCAGTTGACACCGCCGAATGTAAGCGGCGCCTGCACGCGGCGCCGGTGCAAGGGGCTGGCTGGACACGGCCCGGCGCCGGGTCCTTAGTCCCTGTTCACCGGGCCGGCAGCCCCGGGCCGCCAGAATCCAACCCTCACTTCCGGCCCTGCCGCACCGCCCATGCACGCCACCCTGCCCCTGCTGGCCGCCACCGACTTCCCGGCACTGACCCGCGGCGCGCTGCAGACGCTGCAGGTGAACCTGGGCTACAAGTGCAACCAGAGTTGCCTGCACTGCCACGTCAATGCCGGCCCCACGCGCACCGAAATGATGGACGAAGCCACCGCCGCGCTGGTGCTGCAGGTGCTGGCCGCGCGCGGCGTGCAGACGCTGGACCTGACCGGCGGCGCACCCGAACTGAGCCCGCATTTCCGCAGCCTGGTGCGCGGCGCGCGGGCGCTGGGCGTGCACGTCATCGACCGCTGCAACCTGACCATCCTGAGTGAACCGGGGCAGGCCGACCTGGCCGCCTTCCTGGCCGAACAGGGTGTGGAAGTGGTGGCCTCGCTGCCCTGCTATTCGGTGGCGAATGTCGACCGCCAGCGCGGCGAGGGCGTTTTCGACCGCAGCATCGCCGGCCTGCAGGCGCTGAACGCGCTGGGCTATGCGCAGCCGGGCAGCGGCCTGGTGCTGAACCTGGTCTACAACCCGCAAGGCGCGTCGCTGCCACCGCCGCAGGGCCCGCTGGAAGCCGACTACCAGCGCGAACTGGCGCAGCACTTCGGCATCACCTTCAACCACCTGTTTGCGCTGACCAACATGCCCATCCAGCGCTTCGGCAGCACGCTGGTCAGCAAGGGCACCTTTGCCAGCTACCTGCAACTGCTGAAGTCCAGCTTCCAGGCGCACAACCTGGACACGGTGATGTGCCGCAGCCAGATCAGCGTGGACTGGGAAGGCACGCTCTACGACTGCGACTTCAACCAGATGCTGGGCCTGCGCGCCCGCCTGGGCAGCGTGGCCGCGCCGCACCTGCGCGACCTGTTGACGCAGGACGGCGAAGGCGACGCCATCCGCGTGGCCGAGCACTGCTACGGCTGCACCGCCGGCCAGGGCAGCAGCTGCGGCGGCGCGCTGGCGGGCTGAACGGCTGAACGGCTGAACAGGCGAACGGGCCCCCAAGGCCGATGCCGATGCCGATGCCGATGCGCCTGTCCGTCATCGTGCCGATGCTGGAGGAGGCGGCGGGCATCGCGGCCACGCTGCAGGCGCTGATGCCGCTGCGCGCGCAGGGGCATGAAGTCATCGCGGTGGACGGCGGCAGCCACGACGCCACGCCCGCGCTGGCCGCCCCGTTGGCCGACGCCGTGCTGTCCAGCCCGCGCGGTCGGGCGCGCCAGATGAACGCCGGCGCGGCCGCCGCGCAGGGCGACGTGCTGCTGTTCCTGCATGCCGACACCGCCTTGCCGGCCCGCGCCGCCAGCGCCATCGAAACAGCGGTGGCCGCCGGCGCGCGCTGGGGCCGTTTCGACGTGCGCATCAGCGGGCGCTCGGCGATGTTGCCGGTGATCGCCAGGCTGATGAACGCCCGCTCGCGGCTGACCGGCATCGCCACCGGCGACCAGGCGATCTGGGTCGTGGCCGCGCTGTTCCGCGAACGGGGCGGCTACGCCGAACTGCCGCTGATGGAAGACATCGAACTCAGCCGCCGCTTGCGCGCCATCAGCCCGCCAGCGTGTTTGCGCGAGCGGGTGCTCACGTCCGGCCGGCGCTGGGACACCCACGGCGTGTGGCGCACCATCTTCCTGATGTGGCGGCTGCGCTGGCGCTACTGGCGCGGCACGCCGGCCGAGCAACTGGCGCGGGCCTACCGGTGAAGCCGACGGGCGCCGCCTGCGCCAGACCCGCCAGACCCGCCACCCCCGCCGCACCCACGGCTTGCCACATTGCCGTCTTCGCCAAGGCGCCCCTGCCCGGTCTGGCCAAGACCCGGCTCGCGCCGGCGCTGGGCCCCGCCGGCGCCGCCGCGCTGGCCGAGCGCCTGCTGAACCACGCCGTGGCCCAGGCCGTGGCCGCCGGCCTGGGGCCGGTGACGGTCTGGGCCACACCCGACGCCACCCACCCGGCCTTCGCGCGGCTGCGCGCGCTGCATGGCGTGAAGCTGGCGGTGCAGGGCAGCGGCGACCTGGGCGCACGCATGGCGGCCACCTTCGCGCACACGCTGGCTGCCGACGCCACCACGCCGCTGCTGCTGATGGGCAGCGACGCCCCGGCGCTGACCGCCGCGCGGCTGCGGCAGGCGGCAGCGGCATTGCGGGGCAGCCCCGCCGTGTTCGTGCCGGCGCTGGACGGCGGCTACGCACTGGTTGGCCTGCGCGCGCCGGTGCCGAGCTTGTTCAGCGGCATGGTCTGGAGCACGCCGCAAGTGATGGCCGACACCCGCGCGCGGCTGGCCGCTGCCGGCGTGGCGCACAGCGAGCTGCCGGCGGTGGCCGACATCGACGAGCCGGCCGATCTGGTGCACCTGCCGCCGGGCTGGCTGGAAACGCTGCCCGCCGTGCCACCCGCCCTGCCGCACGACAAGGCGTGACCGGCGCGGCCGCAGCGTTGACAATCGCCCCCTGCACTGCCGCAGAGCCAGCCACCGCCCATGTCCGAGACGCCCACGCCCGCCGCGCACCCCGAAGTGATCGCGCCCCCCACCGAAACCGCTGTCGCGCCTGACGCGGCCGCCGCCGCTGTTGCGATTGCCGCTGTTGCCGATGCTGCGGCTGCCTCGCCGGATGTCGAAGCCGTGGCCGCGACCCTGCCGGCCATGACGGTGCTTGAAACGGCAGCCGAACCGACCGAGACCGCCGAGGTCGCCGAAACGGATGCCCCCGCGGATGCCCCCGCGGATGCCCCCGCCGACGCCCCGAAGGCCGCCGCCACGCTGTCGCCCGCCGCCGTGGCGGCGCTGCTGGCCCAGCATTTCCCGGCGCTGTTCGGCGCCGGCCGCGCGCTGCCCATCAAGCTGCGCATCCAGGCCGACATCCAGACCCGCGCGCCGGGCCTCGTCAACAAGAAGTCGCTGTCGATCTTCCTGCACCGCTACACCACCAGCACGGCCTACCTGAAGGCCCTGGCGACCCAGCCACAGCGGCTGGACCTGGACGGTGCCCCGGCCGGCGACATCGAGGCCCTGCACCGCGACGCGGCCGCCGCCGAAGTGGACCGCCGCAAGCAGATGTTCGAAGACCGCCGCGCGCTGGAACGCGAGGAACAGCGCGCCGCCGCGCAGGAAGCTCGCCGCGCGCAGAACGCGCAGAACGCCGCGCGCACCACGGCCCGCGACAACGCCGAAGGCGAAGCCCGCCGCAATCGCGCCGTGCTGCTACGCGCTTTCGAGACCGCCACGCTGACCAAAGCCAACTTCTGCGCGCTGAAAGGCATCACCGAAGCCGAGCTGGATGCGCAGGTGGTGCTGGCCAAACAGGAACGCGAGCAGCGCGCGCTGGAACCGCAGCGGCCCGACCACCGTAACGACCCGCGCAACGACAGCCGCCGTGACGGCCGCCCGCCGCAACGGCCGGATGGCCCGCGCGGCCCGCGCTCAGGTGGCGGCGGCGGTGGTGGTGGCCGGCCCGCAGGCGGGCCACCGCGCGGCCCGCGTCGCGGCCCGCAGGCCTGAACCCGAACCGCCCGCGCCCCTGGTGTTTTCCTGAGCGCTGCCGGAGCGGCGCTCACGCACACTCGCGGCGGTTTTCACACTGGATGCAGTCAACATGAAGTCGCGTATGCCCTGGACCCGCCTGCTGGGCGCAATGGCCCTTGCCCTCGTCACCACCACCGGCGCCTGGGCGCAGGCCTGGCCCGCCAAACAGCCCATCAAGCTGATCGCGGTGTTCCCGCCCGGCGGCTCGGTGGACCAGGTCGCGCGCATCCTGCAACCCGCCTTGCAACAGCAGCTGGGGCAGACCGTCATCGTCGACAACAAGGGCGGCGCGTCGGGCACCATCGGCACCGGCGCGGTGGTCTCGTCACCGGCCGACGGCTACACCTTCGCGGTGGTCTTCGACACCCACGGCGTCAACCCGGCGCTGGTGCCCAGCCTGCCCTACGACACCCGCAAGGACCTGACCACGGTGTCGCTGATCGGCACCAGCGCGATGGTCATCGCGACCCACGCCGATTCGCCCTACAAGACCTTCGCCGACGTGGTGGCGGCCGTGAAGGCCGGCAAGAACGTGGGCTACGGCACCATCGGCAACGGCAGCCTGGGCCACCTGGCGATGACGCTGCTGGCCAAGAGCAACCACTTCGACCTGACGCACGTGCCCTACCGCGGCGGCGGCCCGCTGATGAACGACGCCGTGGCCGGCCACGTGCCGCTGTCCATCGGTTCGGTCTTCGTCACCAAGCCGCACATCGACAGCAAGCGCCTGCGCCCGCTGGTGGTCACCACCGACAGGCGCAGCCCCATCCTGCCCGACGTGCCCACGCTGGCCGAAAGCGGCTACGCCGGCTTCAACGCACCCGCCTGGTGGGCCGTGCTGGCCCCGGCCAAGACGCCGCCCGAGATCGTGGCCCGCATGAACGACGAGATCAACAAGGCGCTGAAGTCGCCCGACGTGGCGAACAAGCTGGCCGCGCAGGGCATTGCCGTGAACGTGGGCACGCCGGCTGCGGCGCAGGCCTTCATCGAAGGCCAGATCGACATCTGGTCCCGGGTCGTCAAGGCCAACGGCATCAAGGCGGATTGAGCCTGGACCGTTCCACGCTGCGCCTGACGGCCGACGACCTGCGGCGGTTGCCGCCGCCCGCGCAGACGCCCGCCGATTGCGCCTGCGCCGGGCTGGTCTGCCCGGGCTGGGAATCGGTATCAGTGCCGGCCGGCGAGCCGCTGCTGCAGCACCGGGGCAGCTTGCGCGACCCCGACGATGCCGACCCCACGGTGCTTGAAGTGCACGAAAGCGGCACGCGCTACGAATCGCCGAACGCGCCCATCGTGCCGGCCAACTTCCCGTTCAACCGCTGCGAGGTCTGGGCCTGCCGCAGCTGTGGGCGCGGCTTCCTGCAGTACACCGAATTCGGCGGCTACTACGTGGACCACCGCCTGCGCGAAGTCGACCCGCGCTGGGTGCGCTGAAGGCCAAGGCCTACTTCTCGGCCTGGGCCTTCAACTGCGCCAGGCCCTTTTCGAAGTCCTTGCCGATCATCGCGTCCATGCTGACGAACACGCCCATCAGCTTGGTGATGAAAGGCGCGGGCCCGAACATCAGCCAGCGCACCTCGGTGCCGCCGTCTTTGGGCGCGAGCGTGAAGTCCGTCGTGTTGTGGCCTTCGAAGGGTTCGATGAAATCGAGCTGGATGCTCACCTTGTCGGGCGCCAGCGCCTTCACTTCCATGCGCCCGCTGCCGACGTCCTTGTTGCCTTCCCACGCGTAAGTGGCGCCCACGCCGGCGGGCGGGCCGCCGAAGGTGCGCTTCATCGCCGGGTCGAGCTTCTCCCAAGGCGACCAGGCGGCCCAGCGGTGGAAGTCGGCAATCAGGGGCTGGATTTTTTCCGGCGGCGCCTGGACCGTGATGCGCCGCTCGACGCTGAAGGTATTCGGGCGCGTCGCCGCAAAGAGCAGCAGCGCCACGATGAGCGTGATGACCACCAGGCCGATGTTTTTCAGCATGCCGTTTTCCTCGAGGTGACGGCGCCGATGATGTGGCATTTGCGGGGGCCCGGCCAGCGGGCCAACACGGGTTTCACCGGCTACAAGCCCAACTCGCTCAGCCCCGGGTGCTCGTCCGGCCGACGCCCCAGCGGCCAATGGAACAGGCGCTGCTCGGGCGTGATGGCCAGGTCGTTGATGCTGGCAAAGCGCCGCGTCATGAAGCCGTGTTCATTGAATGCCCAGTTCTCGTTGCCGTAACTGCGGAACCACTGGCCGCTGGCGTCGTGGCATTCGTAAGCGAAGCGCACGGCGATGACGTTGCCGGTGTGGGACCACAGTTCCTTGATCAGCCGGTAGTCGAGTTCACGCGCCCACTTGCGGCGCAGGAAGGCCTTGACCTCTTCGCGGCCGACCGGGAATTCGGCGCGGTTGCGCCAGCGCGTGTCCTCGGTGTAGACGCGGGCACAGACCTCGGGGTCGCGCGTGTTCCAGGCGTCTTCGGCGCCCCGAACCTTCTTCGTGGCGGACTCTGCCGTGAAAGGCGGCAGGGGCGGGCGCGTCTCGGTCATGGCGGCTCGGCGTTCAGTAGGTCTTGTAGCCCAGGAACTTGCCCGACATCACGATGTTCACGCGGTCGCCGGCGGCATTCGGCTCCCGCGTCAGGTCCATCTTGAAGTCGATGGCCGACATGATGCCGTCGCCGAATTCCTCGTGGATCAGTTCCTTGAAGGTGGTGCCGTAGACGCTGACGAGTTCATAGAAACGGTAGATCAGCGGGTCGGTGGGCACGGCGGTCGGCAGGCTGCCTTTGTAGGGCACGACCTGCAGCCACTTCTGCTCTTCAGCGCTCAGGCCGAAGATCTCGCCGACGGTGGCGGCCTGTTGCGCGGTCAAGGTCATCTGGCCCAGGCAGGCGGCGGTGACCCATTCCTTG
>JANPHI010000172.1:0-19753 GCA_031424355.1 Betaproteobacteria bacterium | reverse complement strand
TCGACCTGCGCGGCCCGCACAGCCCGCACTTCGGCGCCGACCGCGAACACCCGCAGCACATGGACCCGCGCGACAACGGCCGCGACGCCTTCAAGGCCCGCGTGGTGGCCGACAGTCACGACTGGCAGGGCGACCGCCCGCCCGGCACCGCGCTGGCCGACAGCGTGATCTACGAAGCCCATGTGCGCGGCACCACGAAGCTGATGCCGGGCGTGCCCGAAACCCAGCGCGGCACCTACGCCGGCCTGGGCAGTGCCGCCGCCATCGCCCACCTGCAGCGCCTGGGCATCACCGCCATCAGCCTGCTGCCGGTGCAGCAGATCCTGGACGAGCCGCGCTTGTCCGAGATGGGCCTGACGAACTACTGGGGCTACAACACCCTGGGCTATTTCTGCCCCGACCCGCGCTACGCCAGCACCGACGCGCCGCGCGCCGAATTCCGCGAGATGGTGCGCCGCCTGCACGCGGCGGGCATCGAGGTGCTGCTGGACGTGGTCTACAACCACACGCCCGAAGGCGACGAGCGCGGCCCCACGCTCTGCTGGCGCGGCCTGGACAACCGCAGCTGGTACCGCCTGCCCGACGGCGCGTTGCAGCACCACGAGAACTGGAGCGGCTGCGGCAACACCGTGGACATCCGCCACCCGCGCGTGCTGCAGATGGTGATGGACAGCCTGCGCTACTGGGTGCAAGAGATGCACGTCGATGGCTTCCGCTTCGACCTGGCGCCCATCCTGGGCCGGGGCAACACGGGCTTCGAACGCGACGGCCCCTTCTTCAAGGCCCTGCTGCAAGACCCGGTGCTGCAGCGCGTGAAACTGATCGCCGAGCCCTGGGACATCGGCCCTGGCGGCTACCAGGTGGGCCAGTTCCCGCGCGGCTGGCTGGAATGGAACGACCGCTTCCGCGACACCGCGCGCGCCTTCTGGCTGGGCGGCGATTGCACGCGCGGCGAATTCGCCTTGCGCCTGGCGGGTTCGTCCGACCTCTTCCAGGCGCGCCGCCGTTCGCCGCTGGACAGCGTGAACTACATCGTCAGCCACGACGGCTTCACGCTGGCCGACCTGGTCAGCTACGACATGCGCCACAACGAGGCCAACGGCGAGAACAACCGCGACGGCCACGGCCACAACCTCAGCTGGAACTGCGGCTGGGAAGGCCCCACGCAAGACCCGGAAGTGCTGGGCCGCCGCGCCCGTCTGCAGCGCGCCCTGCTGGCCACCGTGCTGCTGGCGCAGGGCACGCCGATGCTGGCCGCCGGCGACGAACTGGGCCACACCCAGGGCGGCAACAACAACCCGTATTGCCAGGACAACGCCATCACCTGGATAGACTGGGCCGCCGCTGACCAGAGCCTGATCGACTACACCGCCCACCTGTTGGCGCTGCGCAAGCGCCTGCTGCCGCTGGCCGGCCGCTGGTACACCGGTCTGCAGGACGCCCACGGCCAGCACGACCTGGCCTGGCTGCGCCGCACCGGCGTGGCCATGGCGGCCGAGGACTGGGACAACCGCATGTCACGGATCATGGGCGCGTGGATAGGCCAGCCCGGCCGCAGCGCAGGCGCCCTGCTGCTGCTGTTCAACGCCCGCGACATGGACGCCAGCTTCCAGTTGCCACCGGGCAAGTGGATGGCCGAACTGGACAGCAGCGCCACCGACGGCCGCAGCCGCTGGGTGCGCGAAACGCGCAGTGAATACATCCTGCCGGCGCGCGCCGTGGTGCTGCTGCGCGACGACAGCGGCGGCTGAATCCAGCCCCGGCGCCCGCCCCCGAAACGACACCGCCCGCGATTCCGAACAGGACAACCCCATGCGATTTCCCCGCGCCAGCGGCGTGCTGCTGCACCCCACCTCCCTGCCCGGCCCGCACGGCTCGGGCGACCTGGGCCGCGAGGCTTACCACTACGTCGACTGGCTGGTCGGCGCGGGGCAGAAGCTGTGGCAGATCCTGCCGCTGGCAGGCATCGGCCCGGGCAACTCGCCCTACATGAGCAATTCGGCTTTCGCCGGCAATGTGTTGCTGGTCGATCTGTTCGAACTGCAGACCCAGGGCTGGCTGGGCGCGGCCGACGTGGCACCCGTCCCCGGCCTGGAAGCCGAGCAGGTGAACTTCGCGGCCGTCTACCCCTACCGCATGGAACGCCTGGCCCGCGCCGCCAGTTGCTTCGCCCAGGCCGGCACCCCGGCACAGCGCGCCGAGTACGCCGCCTTCCTGGCCGCCCACCGCAACTGGCTGGACGACTACGCCCTGTTCATGTCGCTGTGCGAAGCCTGCGGCTGGCAGGACTGGTGCACCTGGGAAGCCGGCATGGCCCAACGCGACCCCAAGGCGCTGGCCGCCGCCCGCGTGCAGCACGCCGACCGCATCGCCTTCTGGCAGTTCGGCCAGTGGTGCTTCTATCGCCAGTGGGCGGCGCTGAAGGCCTACGCCAACAGCCAGGGCGTGCAGATCATCGGCGACACGCCCATCTTCATCGCCTACCTCAGCGCCGAGGTCTGGGCCAACCAGCACCTGTTCGAGCTGGACGGCTCTGGCAAGCCGACCGTGGTGGCCGGCGTGCCGCCCGACATGTTCGCCGCCACCGGCCAGCGCTGGGGCAACCCGCTGTACCGCTGGGCCGCGCACGCCAAAGACGGCTACGCCTGGTGGGTGGAACGTATTCGTCGTACCTTTGAGCTGGTCGATATCGTGCGCATCGACCACTTCCGCGGCTTTGCCGGCTACTACGAAATCCAGGCCAGCGAACCCACCGCCGAACACGGCCGCTGGGTGCCCGGCCCGGGCGCCGGCCTGTTCGACGCCATCACCCGGGCGCTGGGCCCGATGCCCATCATTGCCGAGGACCTGGGCCTGGTCACGCCCGATGTCGAAGCCCTGCGCAAGCAGTTCGGCTACCCCGGCATGCGCATCCTGCAGTTCGCGTTTGGTGGCGACGCCAGCAACGGCTTCCTGCCACACAACCACGAGCCCGACACCGTGGTCTACACCGGCACCCACGACAACGACACCACCGCCGGCTGGTGGGCCACGGCCAGCGACAAGGAACGCCACTACGCCCGCGGCTACCTGGCCACCGACGGCCACGACATGCCGTGGACGCTGATCCGCGCCGCCATGGCCAGCGTGGGCGACACCGCCGTCCACCCGATGCAGGACGTGCTGGCCTTGCCCACCGACTGCCGCATGAACTGGCCGGGCCAGGAATCGGGCTGGTGGGTGTGGCGTTTCCAGTGGCCCCAGGTGCAGCCCTGGCACGGCGGACGGCTGCTCGAACTGTCGCGCCTGTACGGACGGGCCAGCGGCAGCGCTTGACCCGGATCAGGCCGGCGCGGGCGCGCCGGTGCAGACTCCAGCTTCCAGCACTGGAAGCCGTTGGGGCAGCAGATGAAACGACTTGTCGGGCGGTGGCTGCCGCGGCTGCTGTTGGCGGCCGCGGCCGCACAGGGTGGCGCCTGCGGGGCCACCGACCTCGTCGTGGCTACGGTCAACAACGCCCACATGATCGAAATGCAGCGCCTGACGCCGCATTTCGAACGCGACAACCCCGACATCCGGGTGCGCTGGGTGACCCTGGAAGAAAGCGCCCTGCGCCAGCGCGTGACGCAAGACGCCGCCACCGGCGCCGGGCAGTTCGACGTGGTCACGGTGGGCCTGTACGAGGCCCAGGTCTGGAGCCGCAAGGGCTGGCTGCGCGAGATCACCCCGCCGCCGGCCTATGACGTGGACGACCTGCTGCCGGCCGTGCGCAGCGGTCTGTCGATCGACGGCCGCCTGTACGGCGCGCCCTTCTATGGCGAAAGCTCGATGCTGATGTTCCGCAAGGATCTCGCCGCCAAGGCCGGCATCCGCTTCACCGAGCGCCCCAGCTGGACCCAGGTGCGTGACGCAGCGCGGCGCCTGCACGACCCGAAGAACGGCGTTCACGGCATCTGCCTGCGCGGCAAACCCGGCTGGGGCGAAAACGTCACGCTGCTGAGCACCATGGCCAACAGCCAGGGTGGGCAGTGGTTCAACATGGACTGGAAGCCGCAGCTCGACAGCAAGGCCTGGCAGGACGCGCTGAGCCTGTATGTGGAACTGCTGACGCTGTACGGCCCGCCCGCGCCCACCAGCCAGGGCTACAACGAATTGCTGGCGCTGTTCAAGGCCGGCCGCTGCGCGATGTGGGTGGACTCGACCATCGCGGCGTCTTTCCTCAACGATGCGCGCCTGAGCACCGTGGCCGGCAAGGTGGGCTATGCGCAGGCGCCTTCGGGCACCACCGCCCGCGGGGCGAACTGGCTGTGGGTGTGGGCCTTGGGCATACCGCGCGCCACCACCAAGGCCGCAGCCGCGCAGCGCTTCGTGGTCTGGGCCACCAGCAAGGCCTACATCGAAACGGTGGCCGGCGACCAGGGCTGGGCTGCCGTGCCCACCGGCACCCGGCGTTCGACCTACGCCAACCCGGCCTTCGTGCAGGCCGCCGGTTTTGCGGCCGCCGAAATGCGCGCCATCGACAGTGTCGACCTGGCGGCCAGCACCCTGCCCCGCAGCCCGTATTTCGGCGTGCAGTTCGCGGCCATTCCCGAGTTCCAGGCCATCGGCATTGCGATGGGCCAACAAGTGGCCGCCGCCTTGTCCGGGCGCAGCACGGTTCAGCAAGCGCTGAAGGCCGCGCAGCAGGCCGCCGACCGCGAAATGCGCCAGGCTGGCTACTATCCGTGATCCCTGACCCTGGACCTTGGCACCCCTGACCGCTGACCCTGGCCGACATGACCACGGACACCCCTTGAACTGGCGTTGGCTGACGCCCCTGAACCCGCGTCGCCGTCTGGGCGCCCGCTTCGCCTGGTTGCTGGGCGCCAGCGGCCTGGCCTTCGCGCTGCTGGCGGCTTTCGTGGTCAACCGCTACGAACGCGAGCAGCTCGTCGACAGCCAGGGCCAGGCCATGCGGCGCGAGGCCCTGCTGATCAGCCGCCTGCTGAACGCCGCGCTGCAGGAACGGCTGCAGCAGCTGCGCGACACGGCAGCCTTGCCGTTGCTCGGCAGCGGCTTGATGGAACCGGGCGACGCCCGTCTGCTGCTGGAAGGCCTGCGCGCGCAACAGCCGGCCTGGGCCTGGCTGGCGCTGACCAATGCCCAGGGCCGCGTGAAGGAGGCCACCAACGGGCTGCTGGAAGGCCAGTCGCAAAGCGAAGAGCCCTGGTTTTCGGAAGCGATGAAGGCGCCGTGGACCGGCCCGCGCCGACCCGCCGGTGCGCTGGCCGAACACCTGGGCCTGGACGGCGGCGCACCGCCCAGCCTGATCGACCTGGCGGTGCCGTTGATCGACGTGCAAGGCCGGCCGATGGGCGTGTTGGTGGCGCGCCTGCACTGGCGTTGGCTGGACGAGCTGTACCAGTCGCTGCAGCCGCCCGACCGGCGGCTGGCCGGCAGCGAAAGCCTGGTGCTGACCCGCGATGACCATGTGCTGCTGGGCCCACCGGCCTGGCTGGACCGCGCGCTGGCGCTGCCGGGCCTGGGCGAACTGCGCCAGGGCGCCGCGCCGCGCGTGCTGAACTGGCCCGGCGAAGGCGACTTCGTCACCGCCCTGGGACGCGACGAGCGGGCAGGCGCAGGCCCCGGCGCCGGACTGACCGTGCTGGTGCGCCAACCGGTGGCCCAGGCTTTCCTGGCCGCCGATGTGCTGGAACAGCGCCTGCTGATGCTGGGCCTGGCCGCCACCGTGGTTTTCGTCGCCTTGAGCTTCTGGCTGGGCAGCCGCGTGGCCCGGCCAATACGCGCGCTGTCCGATGCGGCAGCCCGCGTGGGCCGGGGTGCAGCGCCTGACTTTGCGGTGCTGGCGCCCGGCCGCGCCGACGAAGTGGCCGAGCTGGGTGCCACCTTGCAGGCCCTGCACACCGAACTGGCGCAGCGGCAGGCCGAACAGCGCCGCGAGCAGGCTCTGCTGCGCCAGCGTGAAACGCAGCTGGCGCAGACCAGCCGCATGGCCCGGGTGGGCGGCTGGACGTCGGACCTGCAAACCGGGCTGAGCAGCTGGACCGACGAGATGGCGCGCATCTACGAGCTGCCGCCTGAAAGCGTGCCGACCCGCGAACTGGCGCTGGCCTACTTTCTGCACGGCGACCGGCAGCAGCTGGAGGTGGCGATTTCGCGCCTCATCCGCAAGGCCGTGCCCTACGACCTGGAACTGCAGCTGCGCACGCCGGCCGGCAACCAGAAATGGGTGCGCGCCCAGGCCCGTGCCGTGCTGCGCGACGGCGTGGTGGTGCAGCTGGAAGGCATCACCCAGGACATCACCGAACGGCGCGCGGCCGAAGAAGCGGTGCGCGCGCTGAACGCCGAACTGGAGCAACGCGTGGCCGACCGCACCGCCGAGCTGCAAGCCGCCAACGCCGAACTCGACAGCTTTGCCTACGCCGTGTCGCACGACCTGCGCGCCCCGCTGCGCGCGATGAGCGGTTTCTCGCAGGCGCTGGTGGAAGACTGTGGCCCGCAGCTGGACGCCGAGGCGCGCGGCTACCTGGACCAGATCGTCCAGGGCAGCCACCGCATGGGCGGCCTGATCGAGGGCCTGCTGGTGCTGTCGCGCACGCTGCGCGGCAGCCTGCGCGCCGACGATGTCGACCTCAGCGCGCTGGCCGAACGGTGCGCGGCCGAGTTGCGCCGTGCCGAACCCCAGCGCGTGGTGGACGTGCGCATCCAGCCCGGCCTGCACCTGATGGGCGACCAGCGGATGTTCGACGCGGTCATCAACAACCTGCTGGGCAACGCCTGGAGGTACACCGCCGGGACGACAAACGCGCGCATCGAGCTGGCGGCCGAGGACGTGGACGGCGTGCGCTGGTTTGCTTTGACTGACAATGGTGCGGGCTTCGACATGGCACACGCCGGGCGGCTGTTCAAGGCCTTCGCGCGGCTGCACCGCCAGGACGAATTCCCCGGCATCGGCATCGGTCTTGCAACGGTGCAACGCATCATCCACCGCCACGGCGGCCGCATCGAAGCCCACGGTGCGACCGGCCAGGGCGCGCGCTTCCGCTTCACCGTACCTGCCCGGCGGGCCGTCGAAAACCTGGAGTCTGCTGCCCCATGAACGACCGCGTGATCCTCCTCGTCGAAGACAACCCGCAGGACGAGATGCTGGCGCTCCGCGCCCTGCGCCGCGCGAAAGTGGCCAACCGCGTGGACGTGGTGCGCGACGGTCAGCAAGCGGTGGACTACCTGTTCCGCGAAGGCGAATTCGCGCAGCGCGACGGGCCTGAGCTGCCGACCGTGGTGCTGCTGGACATCGGCCTGCCCCGCCTCACCGGTCTGGAGGTGCTGGCCCGGCTGCGTGCCAACGCCCGCACGCGGCTGATGCCGGTGGTGATGCTGACCTCTTCCGACGAGGATGCCGACCGCCTGGCCAGCTACGCCAACGGCGCCAACAGCTTCGTGCGCAAACCGCTGGCCTTCGCCGAGTTCGCCGAAACGGTGGCCCGCCTGGGCGTGTACTGGCTGGCCACCAACGAACCGCTGAGCCGGGACTGAGATGGCGGACGATGAACTGACGGCACCCGACGCCGCCGCCGGTGCGGCGTCCGACACAGCCGCCGCCGCCGAGATCGCCCACGTGCTGATCATCGAAGACGCCGATGCCGATTTCCGCCTGTTGCAACGCCACCTGCAACGCCAGGGACTGGGCCAGCAATGCCGCCAGGTGAGCAGCACGGCCGCGCTGGATGCAGCGCTGCGCGAAGGCGGCTGGCAGGTGGTGCTGGCCGACCACCAGGTGCCCGGCGTCGACTTCAACACGCAGCTGGTGCGCTTGCGCCGTGAGCTGCCGGACGTGCCGGTGATCCTGGTGTCGGGCACCATCGGTGAAGAACTGGCGGTGGACCTGCTGCGCCAGGGCGTGGCCGATTTCGTCTTCAAGGACCGACTGGCGCGGCTGGTGCCGGCCATCCGCCGCTGCCTGGACGACGTGGGCCACCGGCAGGCCTCGGCCGCCGCCGCCCGCGCGCTGGAACAGCACCGCAACAACCTAGAAGCGCTGGTCGAAGAGCGCACCCACAAGGCCGAGGCCGCCAACCGCGCCAAGTCGGCCTTCCTGGCCAACATGAGCCACGAGATCCGCACCCCGCTGAACGCCATCACCGGCATGGTGCACCTGCTGCTGCGTGACAGCAGCGACGCGCAGGCCCGCAAGCGGCTGCGCATCGTCAGCGACGCAGCGGCCCATCTGCTGCACCTGCTGGACGATGTGCTGGACCTGTCGAAGATCGAGTCCGGCAAGCTGACGCTGGAGCGCGTGGACTTCGATCTGGACACGCTGCTGGACCGCGCGCTGGACCTGATGACCGACCGCGCCCGCGCCCAGGGGCTGGCGCTGCAGCTCGACAACCAGGCCCGCGGCGCGCGCCTCAGCGGCGACCCGACTCGCCTGTCGCAGGCGCTGCTGAACCTGCTGGGCAACGCGATCAAGTTCACCGAAGTCGGCAGCGTCAAGCTGGTCTGCCAGCTCGACCGCAGCCGGCCTGAAGCCCCGGTGTTGCGCCTGGAGGTGCACGACACCGGCATCGGCATCGCCCCCGCCCGGCTCGGGGCCATCTTCAACGCCTTCGAACAGGCCGATGGCTCGACCACGCGGCGCTACGGCGGCAGCGGGCTGGGGCTGGCCATCACGCGCCACCTGGTCGATCTGATGCAGGGCGAACTGGGCGTGCACAGCACCGAAGGCCAGGGCAGCGTGTTCTGGTTCACCGCCCGGCTGCAGCCGGCGCTGCATCCGGCGCTGCCGGGCGGTGCTGCGGCCCCGGTCGCTGCGGCGGGCCCGCTCGACACCCGGCTACCCCCGGCCACGCGCCAGGGTCCTTCGGCCGAAGTCCTGCTGCGCCGGGAACATGCCGGCGCGCGCGTGCTGCTGGCCGAAGACAACCCGGTCAACCAGATGCTGGCCTGCGAACTGCTGCTCTCGACCGGGCTGCTGGTGGACGCCGTGGACAACGGCCAGGACGCGGTCGATCACGCCGCGCGCGAGCGCTATGCCCTGATCCTTATGGACGTGCAGATGCCCGGCCTGGACGGCCTGCAGGCCACGCAGGCCATACGCCGCCTGCCCGGCATGGCCCAGGTGCCGGTGCTGGCCATGACGGCCAACGCCTACAGCGAAGACCGGGCGGCCTGCATTGCCGCCGGCATGAACGACCACATCGCCAAACCGGTGATGCCGCAGCAGCTGTATGAAAAGCTGCTGCACTGGCTGGGCCAGCGCCCGGCCGGCTGAAGCGGCTCAGCGCCGCGCGGGCGGCAGGTCGGTGCAGCTGCCGTGGGCCACTTCGGCGGCCATGCCGATGCTTTCGCCCAACGTCGGGTGCGGGTGGATGGTCTTGCCGATGTCGACCTCGTCAGCACCCATCTCGATGGCCAGCGCCACCTCGCCGATCATGTCGCCAGCGTGCGTGCCGACGATGCCGCCACCCAGGATGCGGCCGTGGCCGTGGGCCTCGGGCGAGTCGTCGAACAGCAGCTTGGTGAACCCTTCGTCGCGGCCGTTGGCGATGGCGCGGCCCGAGGCCGTCCACGGGAACAGGCCCTTCTTCACCTTGATGCCCTTGGCCTTGGCCTCGTCTTCGGTCAGGCCCACCCAGGCCACCTCGGGGTCGGTGTAGGCCACGCTGGGAATGACGCGCGCGTCGAACTGCGCCTGGCTGTCGCCGGCAGCAACCTCGGCCGCCACATGCGCCTCGTGCACCGCCTTGTGCGCCAGCATGGGCTGGCCGACGATGTCGCCGATGGCGTAGATGTGCGGCACGTTGGTGCGCATCTGGACGTCCACCGGGATGAAGCCGCGGTCGCTGACCACCACGCCGGCCTTGTCGGCGGCGATCTTCTTGCCATTGGGCGTGCGGCCCACGGCCTGCAGCACCAGGTCGTACACGCCTTCGCTCTTCACGCCGTCCAGGCCTTCAAACATCACACGAATGCCGGCTGCGGTGGCTTCGGCGCCCACGGTCTTGGTCTTCAGCATCAGCTTGTCGAAGCGGTGGGCGTTGAACTTCTGCCAGACCTTGACCAGGTCGCGGTCGGCGCCCTGCATCAGGCCGTCGAGCATTTCGACGACATCCAGGCGCGCACCCAGCGTGGAGTACACGGTGCCCATTTCCAGGCCGATGATGCCGCCGCCGATGACCAGCATGCGCTCGGGCTTCTGGCGCAGTTCCAGCGCGCCGGTGCTGGTCATGATGCGCGGGTCGTCCTTCGGCAGGAAGGGCAGCTTCACCGCTTCGGAACCGGCCGCGATGATGGCGTTCTTGAACTTGATGGTCTGCACCTTGCCGTCGGCGCCGGTCACTTTCAGGTGGAAGGGGTCGGCGAATTCACCGAGGCCCGTCACCACCGTCACCTTGCGCATCTTGGCCATCGCCGCCAGGCCGCCAGTGAGCTTGCCCACCACCTTGTTCTTGTGGGCCAGCAGCTTGCCCAGGTCGAGCGTGGGCTTCTGAAAGGTGACGCCCAGGTCGGCGAAGTGCGTGACCTCGTCCATCACCGATGCAACATGCAACAGCGCCTTGCTGGGGATGCAACCCACGTTCAAGCAGACGCCGCCCAGCACCGGAAAGCGCTCGACGATGACGGTCTTCAGCCCCAAGTCGGCGGCGCGGAAAGCGGCCGAGTAACCGCCCGGGCCGGCGCCCAGCACCAGCATGTCGCATTCGAGGTCGGCCCCGCCGGCGTAGCTGGCGGCGGCGGGCGCGGCAACGGCCGGCGCAGTGCTGGCGGCTGGTGCGGCAGCAGCCGCTGCGGGTGTGGCTGCTGCAGGCGAAGGTGCAGTGGGCGCGGCAGCCGCCGCGCTTTCCAGCGCCAGCACCACCGAACCCATCGCCACCTTGTCGCCGATCTTGACTTTCAATGCTTGGACCACGCCGCCAGCCGAAGACGGGATCTCCATCGAAGCCTTGTCGCTTTCGACGGTGATCAAACTCTGCTCGGGCTTGACGGTGTCGCCCACCGCGACGAGCAATTCGATGACGGTCACTTCGGTGAAATCGCCGATGTCCGGCACCAGGATGTCGATCAGGGCCATGGGTGTCTCCTTCAGTCTTTCTTCTTGAACTTGAATGTGTGCACGCGCGCCGGGCCGGCCGAACTGGTGTCGAACTCGCAACCGGCCAGCACGCCGGCTTCGGCGATCTCGGCCGCGCTGCGTGCCTTGTCATAGACCGCGTGCATGGCACCGAGTGCGAACCGCCGGCCCGAGCCGATGGCCCAGAAGCGTTCGAACTCGAAGACCTCGCGGTAGCTCTCGACCCCGAAGATGCCCTGCGCGTTGGCGATCAGGATCGAGTACTGGCTGCTCTCATACGGGTCGCTGTCGTGCTCCTTCGTGTTCATGAAGAAGCGCTCCTTCAGCTTGGGGTGCAGCTGCAGGAAGGTGTCGAACAGGCTGTCCCGCGAATCGAGCTTGCGCTCTTCCGGCGGCAGCGCCGACAGCGCCTGGCGCAGCACCGGCATGTGCGCCGTGCTGCCCACCGCGCCGACCCAGGAATCGGCGATGGCGAACATCTTGTCGTTGGCCTCGTAGCCCGGCGGCAGGCGCATCTCGCCGAAGGTGATCAGCGAGTCCGATGCAATGGCCAGCGTGTTGCCCTTGCGGGCAACGACGACTGTGCTCAAAGCAGCACCCTTCTGAAATCACCCAGCAGTTGCGCAAAGGTGGCGGCGAAGCGTGCGCCGGAAGCGCCGTCGATCACCCGGTGGTCGTAGGACAGCGACAGCGGCAGGATCAAGCGCGGCTGGAAGGCCTTGCCGTCCCACACCGGCTTCATCGCGCTCTTCGACAAGCCCAGGATGGCCACTTCCGGTGCATTCACGATGGGCGTGAAGTCGGTGCCGCCGATGCCGCCCAGGCTGCTGATGCTGAAGGTGCCGCCGGTCATGTCGACCGGGCCCAACTTGCCGTCGCGCGCCTTCTTCGACAGCTCGGCCATCTCTTGCGCGATCTGCACGATGCCTTTGGTGTCGGCATTCTTCAGCACCGGCACCACCAGGCCATTCGGCGTGTCGGCCGCGAAGCCGATGTTGTAGTACTTCTTGTAGACCAGTTCGTCGCCGTCCAGGCTGGCGTTGAAGGTGGGGTGCTTCTGCAGCGCGGCCACGGCGGCCTTGATGACGAAGGCCAGCATCGTGAACTTGACGCCCGCCTTCTCGTATTCCTTGTTCGACTGCACGCGGAAGGCTTCCAGCTCGGTGATGTCGGCCTCGTCGTTGTGCGTGACGTGGGGAATCATCACCCAGTTGCGGTGCAGATTGGCGCCGCTGATCTTCTGGATGCGGCTGAGCGGTTTGCGCTCGACGGCACCGAACTTCGCGAAGTCCACCACCGGCCAGGGCAGCAGGCCCGGGATGCCGCCGCCCGCTGCAGCGGCCGGGGCCGCCGCTGGCGTCTTGACCTTCTGCGCTTCGGTGCGCGTGTCGCCGGCCATCACACCCTTGACGAAGCCTTGCACGTCGGTCTGCGTGATGCGGCCTTTCGGGCCGCTGCCCTGCACTTCAGCCAGCGGCACGCCCAGTTCGCGGGCGTAGCGGCGTATCGACGGCGAGGCATGCGGCAGCACACCCTTGGCCGCTGTCGGTTCGTGGGCGGGCATCGCAGCCGTCGCGGCGGCAGTGGCCGGCGCAGGCGCCGCCGCGCCTTGCGCCGGGGTCGATGCAGCAGCCGCAGCAGACGCGGCAACCGGCGCCACAGCCGCCGGCACGGCCGCAGCCGCACCCAGCAACATCACGACCGGCGTGCCCTTCTTGACCTTGTCGCCGACCTTGACCAGCAGGCTCTGCACGACGCCGGCATGGGACGACGGGATCTCCATCGAGGCCTTGTCGCTCTCGACCGTGATCAGGCTCTGTTCGACCTTGACGCTGTCGCCCGCCTTGACGAAGACCTCGATGACGGTGACCTCGTCGAAGTCACCGATGTCGGGCACCACGACCTCGATGGCGGCCGTGGCCGTGGTGGCTGCGGGTACCGCCGCAGCCACAGGTGCTGCCGCTGCAGCAGGTGCAGGCGCGGCTGCGGCTGCGGCAGGCGCGGCCATCACAGCCGGCGCCGCAGCGCCGGCGGCCTCAAGCACCAGCACCAGCGAGCCTTCGCCCACCTTGTCGCCGAGCTTGACCTTCATCTCCTTCACCACGCCGGCATGGGACGACGGAATCTCCATCGAGGCCTTGTCCGACTCCACGGTCAGCAGGCTCTGGTCCACCGCAACGGTGTCGCCGGGCTTGACCAGCAACTCGATGATTTCCACTTCCTTGAAGTCGCCGATGTCCGGCACTTTCACTTCGATCAACGCCATGTCGTGTCTCCGTTCTTCTTGGGGCTGGGCTCAGGCGTACAGCGGGTTGATCTTGTCGGCCTGGATGGCGTACTTCTTGATCGCCTCAGCCACCTGGGTCATGGCAATCGTGCCCTCGTCGGCCAGCGCCTTCAGTGCGGCCACGACGATGTAGTGACGGTTGATCTCGAAGTGCTCACGCAGCTTGCTGCGGAAGTCGCTGCGGCCGAAGCCGTCGGTGCCCAGCACCTTGTAGGTCCGGCCTTTCGGGATGTAGGCACGGATCTGCTCGGCGTAGTTCTTCATGTAGTCGGTCGAGGCGATCACCGGCCCGGCGTGCGGGTTCAGTTGCTGGGTGACGAAAGGCACCACGGGCTCGGCCAGCGGGTGCAGCAGATTGGTCCGCTCCGCCGCCTGGCCGTCGCGCGCCAGCTCGTTGAAACTGGGGCAGCTCCAGACGTTGGCGGCCACGCCCCATTCGGCTTCCAGCAGCAGCTTGGCGGCCTGGCTTTCGCGCAGGATGGTGCCGCTGCCGAGCAGGTTCACCCGAGGCGTCTTCTTGGCGCCCTCTTCCAGCAGGTACATCCCTTTCAGGATCTGCTCCTCGGTGCCCGCCTTCAGGCCCGGCATCGGGTAGTTCTCGTTCAGCAGCGTCAGGTAGAAATAGACGTTGTCCTGCTTCTCGACCATGCGCTTCAGTCCGTGGTGCAGGATGACGCCGACCTCGTGCGCGAAGGTCGGGTCGTAGCTGATGCAGTTCGGGATGGTGCCGGCCAGGATGTGGCTGTGGCCGTCTTCGTGCTGCAGGCCTTCGCCATTCAGTGTGGTGCGGCCGCTGGTGCCGCCCAGCAGGAAGCCGCGCGCCTGCATGTCGCCGGCCGCCCAGGCCAGGTCGCCGATGCGCTGGAAGCCGAACATCGAGTAGTAGATGTAGAAGGGCACCATGATGCGGTTGTTCGTCGAATACGACGTCGCCGCAGCGATCCAGCTGCTCATGCCGCCGGCCTCGTTGATGCCTTCCTGCAGGATCTGGCCGTCGACCTGTTCCTTGTAGTACATGACCTGGTCTTTATCGACCGGTGTGTACTTCTGGCCTTCCGGGTTGTAGATGCCGATCTGGCGGAACAGGCCTTCCATGCCGAAGGTGCGTGCTTCGTCCACCAGGATGGGCACCACGCGCGGGCCCAGCGCCTTGTCGCGCAGCAGCTGGGTCAGGAAACGCACATAAGCCTGCGTGGTGCTGATCTCGCGCCCTTCGGCGGTGGGTTCCAGCACGCTCTTGAAGGTTTCCAGCGAGGGCACGGTGAAGCTCTCGTCGGCCTTCACGCGGCGCTTGGGCAGGTAGCCACCCAATGCCTTGCGGCGCTCGTGCAGGTACTGCATTTCCGGCGTGTCGTCGCTGGGCTTGTAGAAGGGAATGTCGGCCAGCTGGCTGTCGGGGATGGGGATGTTGAAACGGTCGCGCATGAAGCGCACGTCGTCGTCCGTCAGCTTCTTGGCCTGGTGGGCGGTGTTCTTGCCTTCACCGGCACTGCCCATGCCCCAGCCCTTGACGGTCTTGACCAGCAACACGGTGGGCTGACCCTGCTTGTTGTTGTTGGCGGCGTGGAAGGCGGCGTAGACCTTCTGCGCGTCGTGCCCGCCCCGGCGCAGGTTCCAGATGTCCTTGTCGGACATCTTG
This sequence comes from Betaproteobacteria bacterium, assembly GCA_031424355.1. Taxonomy (GTDB): domain Bacteria; phylum Pseudomonadota; class Gammaproteobacteria; order Burkholderiales; family Burkholderiaceae_C; genus Rubrivivax. The sequence continues at coordinate 4,777 of JANPHI010000172.1, read as the reverse complement.
GCCACCATCTCCAGCGTGCGCGGATCGCGGCCGAAGAAGTTCTTGCGCACGAAGGCGCCGTCGTTGGCCTTGAAGGCCTGGTAGTCGCCGTCCAGGCAGTCGAGCATGATCTTGCGCAGCGCGCCGTCTTTGTCGCGGGCCAGCAGCGGGTCCCACTCGTTGCCCCAGATCAGCTTGATGACGTTCCAGCCGGCGCCGCGGAATTCGCCTTCCAGCTCTTGAATGATCTTGCCGTTGCCGCGGACAGGGCCGTCCAGGCGCTGGAGGTTGCAGTTGACGACCAGCACCAGGTTGTCGAGCTTTTCACGCGCCGCCAGGCCGATGGCGCCCAAGGACTCGGGCTCGTCCATTTCGCCGTCGCCGCAGAAGACCCAGACCTTGCGGTTCGCGGTGTCGGCAATGCCGCGCGCATGCAGGTATTTCAGGAAGCGCGCCTGGTAGATGGCCATGTGCGGACCCAGGCCCATGGACACGGTCGGGAACTGCCAGAACTCGGGCATCAGCTTGGGGTGGGGGTAGCTGGGCAGGCCCTTGCCGCCGACTTCCTGGCGGAAGTTCAGCATCTGGTCTTCGGTGATGCGGCCTTCCAGGAAAGCGCGGGCGTAGATGCCGGGGCTGCTGTGGCCCTGGATGTAGAGCAGGTCGCCGCCATGGCCTTCGCTCTCGGCGTGCCAGAAATGGTTGAAGCCGGCCGCGAACATGTGGGCCAGGCTGGCAAAGCTGCTGATGTGGCCGCCCAGGTCGCCACCATCTGCTGGATGCAATCGATTTGCCTTGACCACCAGCGCCATCGCGTTCCAACGCATGTAGGCGCGCAGACGGCCCTCCAGCTCCAGGTTGCCCGGGCTGCGCTCTTCCTGCGTCGGGTCGATGGTGTTGACGTAGCCAGTGTTGGCGGAAAACGGCATGTCGATGCTGTTTTCGCGCGCGTGCTCCAGCAACTGCTCAAGCAGGTAGTGGGCGCGGTCCGCGCCTTCAGAGCCGATGACGGCCGACAGGGCGTCCAGCCATTCACGCGTCTCTTGGGCGTCGGTGTCGGTGGCGGCAGCTTGGTGGAAGGATTCCGGCATGGCGGACATGTTTTGTCTCCGTTCTTGGGATGCTTTTTGATGCGGCGGGAGTGTGGCACAAAAGAAGTTAATTTCAAATAGTGCCGTGCGATTTCATTATGTGAGATGGTCCAGGTGATTGGCGTCCAGCCGGGATAATGCGCAGCATGCCTGTGCCCGAGTCCCCGCCCGACGCTGCCGCTGCCCCCAGCCCGCCTGTGCGCCCTGCGCTGCCCGTGGGCAAACGGATGTTTGGCCAGTGGTGGCGCCGCCAGTCACCCGCCAGGCAGGACCGCTTCGCCACGCTGGGGCCTTTGCTGTCGGTTCTGCTGTTCCTGGCTGCGATCATTTCGGCCTTCTGGTACCTGCGCAATGAGGAAATCGAGCGGGAGGCGGAGTCCGTCAAGCGTGATACCGAAATCACGCAGCAGCAGATCGGCCTGCGGCTGATCCAGAACCAGGAAAACCTGATCCGCATGGCGCGCGAACTGGTCGCGCGCGACCGCGACCCCGACGAGTTCGTCGGCCAGGCCACCGCCTTCGCGCGCGAGCGCCCCGAGATCACCCACCTGACCTGGCTGGACGCCCGCCGCCAGTTGCGCGCCACCCATCTGGCGATGCTCTACCAGGCGAGCAGCGCCGCCGGGCAGCCCGAACCCGCGCTGCCGGTGGAAGGCGTGCCCAGCGAACCCGAAACCACCTTCAAGGCCGCCCGCGAGAGCCGCTCGCCGGTCTATTCCCGGGCCTTCACCGACAGCACCGGTGGCGCGGTGTTCCAGCTGCACATCCCGCTCGTCGAGCGCAATGCCTTCGCCGGTGTGCTGGTGGTCGAATACTCCATCGTGGGTCTGGTGCGCCACTTCGTGCCGACCGACGTGGCGCAGCGCCATATGATCTCGGTCATCAACGACCAGCAGGCCGTGCTGGCGTCCACCATCACCGGCATGCCCGGCCAGCGCAGCAAGCGTTCGCCGATCACCAGCGACGCGCCGCTGACGCCGCTGCTCAACGGCCTGGTGCTGCGCGGCCAGGGTTGGCGCACCAGCATCGGCCTGGTCAACAACACCCTGTTCTGGATGGTGGTGGCGCTCAGCGTGCTGACGGTGTGGATGCTGCTCGGCACCTGGCGCCACATGCGCCGGCGCAGCCAGATCCAGGGTGCGCTGGTGCAGGAAACCAACTTCCGCCGGGCGATGGAAAACAGCATGCCCACCGGCATGCGCGCGATGGATCTGGAGGGCCGCGTCACCTATGTCAACGCGGCCTTCTGCGCGATGACGGGTTTCTCGACCACCGAGCTGGTCGGGCAGCTGCCGCCCTACCCCTACTGGCCTCCCGACCGCATCGAGGAAAACGGCCGCCTGCTGCAACAGGAACTGCAGGGCCGCAGCCCGAGCAATGGCATCGAGGTGAAGGTGATGCGCAAGGGCGGCGCGCTGTTTGACGCCCGCATGTACATCAGCCCGCTGATCGACCCGAAAGGCCAGCAGACGGGCTGGATGACGTCCATCACCAACATCACCGAAGCCAAGCGCATCCGCGACCAGTTGAGCGCCAGCCACGAGCGCTTCACCACCGTGCTGGAAGGGCTGGACGCCAGCGTGTCGGTGCTGTCGGTGCAGCAAGGCGAACTGCTGTTCGCCAACCGCAGCTACCGCCTGTGGTTCGGCGGCGACGCGCGCGGCCACCAGCAGATGGCCGGCGGCGCCGTCGGCGCCACGGCCTACGGTGCCGACGACGGCGACGAGATCGACGGCCTGTCGGGTCTGCCCACGCAAGAGCTGACCGAGGCCGGCACCAGTCCGCGCGAGGTCTACGTCGAAGCGCTGCAGAAGTGGTTCGACGTGCGCGCGCGCTACCTGCAGTGGACCGATGGCCGGCTGGCGCAGATGCTGATCGCCACCGACATCACCGCCCGCCTGCGGGCCGAAGAACAGAGCGCGGCGCAGGCCGAAAAAGCGCAGGTCACGAGCCGCCTGGTGACCATGGGCGAGATGGCGTCATCGGTCGCCCACGAACTGAACCAGCCGCTGACGGCCATCGCCAATTACTGCAGCGGCATGGTGTCGCGCGTGAAGGCCGACACCATCCGGCCTGACGACCTGATCGCCGCGCTGCAGAAGACCGCGCGCCAGGCCGAACGCGCCGGGCAGATCATCCACCGCATCCGCGCCTTCGTGAAACGCAGCGAGCCGCAGCGCCAGCCTTCGGAAGCGCGACAGATCGTCGAAGACGCGGTGGAACTGGCGGGCATCGAACTGCGCCGCCGCCATGTCGCGGTGCACAGCTACGTGGCACAGCGGCTGCCGGAAATCATGGTCGATCCGATCCTGATCGAGCAGGTGGTGCTGAACCTGCTGAAGAATGCCGCCGAGGCCATCGACAGCGCCCAGATGCCGCCGCAGCGCCGCCACATCGAACTGCGCGTGGTGCCCCGCCACACGCCGGAAGAAGGTGGCGTCATCGAGTTCAGCGTCACCGACATGGGCCCGGGCATCAAGGACGAAGTGTTGGCGCGGCTGTACGAAGCCTTCTTCTCGACCAAACCTGAAGGCCTGGGCATTGGATTGAGTTTGTGTCGGTCCATCATCGAGTCGCACCGGGGGCGGATGAAGGCGCAGAACCTCTACAATGGAAGCCAGGTTGTCGGATGCCGGTTTGCCTTCACGTTGCCGGTGGAACTGAGCCCACGCACCGACACCATCGCGGCCCCGCTCGAGGGCGAAACCTCCCCGTAAACCTCCACGACACCCAGGGCGCACACCGCCTCACCCGCCGCATGAGCTTGATCCCCAAGAAAGGTACGGTCTACGTTGTCGATGACGACGAGGCCGTCCGTGATTCGCTGCAGTGGTTGCTGGAAGGCAAGGACTACCGCGTCAAGTGCTTCGATTCGTCCGAGTCCTTCCTGGCCCGTTTCGACCCGCGCGAGGTGGCCTGCCTGATCGCCGACATCCGCATGGACGGCATGAGCGGGCTGGAACTGCAAGACCGTTTGATGGAGCGCAAAAGCCCGCTGCCCATCGTCTTCATCACCGGCCACGGCGACGTGCCGATGGCCGTGACGACGATGAAAAAGGGTGCGATGGACTTCATCGAGAAGCCCTTCAAGGAAGAAGAGCTGCTGGGCTTGGTCGAACGCATGCTGGACAGCGCGCGCAGCGCCTTCAGCCAGCACCAGGAACAGGCCAGCCGCGACGCCCTGCTCAGCCGCCTGACCACGCGTGAAGCGCAGGTGCTGGAACGCATCGTCGCCGGCCGGCTGAACAAGCAGATCGCCGACGACCTGGGCATCAGCATCAAGACGGTGGAGGCGCACCGCGCCAACATCATGGAAAAGCTGAACGCCAACACCGTGGCCGACCTGCTGAAGATCGCGCTGGGCGCCCAGACGAAAGCCTGAATCTCGCAGCACAACCCCGCTTCAACCGACCAGGCCGCTGCCCTTTTGAAGGTCGGCGGCCTGTGTCGTTTCTAGGACTGAGACGATGACCTCACAACTGATCGACGGCGTGGCGCTGTCCCGCCAAATTCGTGCCGACGTGGGTTTGCGCGCCGCCGCACTGACGGCCCAGGGCTGCAAGCCCGGGCTGGCGGTGATCCTGGTCGGCGACGACCCGGCCAGCGCCGTCTACGTGCGCAACAAGGTCAAGGCCTGCGAAGAGCACGGCCTGCATTCGGTGCTGGAACGCTACGAGGCCACGCTGCCGGAAGCCGACCTGCTGGCC
>JANPHI010000171.1:0-15095 GCA_031424355.1 Betaproteobacteria bacterium | reverse complement strand
ACGGCCTGCACGCCGTCGGCCACCGTGGTCACGTCCACGCCGTGGCGCTGCAGCCAGGCTTCGGCCACGATGGCGTTGACCGGGTTGTCTTCGACCAGCAGCACGCGGCCGGCGCAGGCCGGCGGGGGTGCTTCGGCGTGGCCCGTGCCGGCGGCGGGGGCCGCAGACGCGGCGGCGTGGGCCTCTGCCAAGGCCCGCAGCGCTGAACCGGCAGCTGATGCCGGTTCCGACGCCGGCAGGGTCACGCTGACGCTGAAGCAGGCGCCGCCTTCGGGTGCGGCGCTGCAGGCCAGTTCGCCGCCCATCGCGCGGACCAGTTCGCGTGAGATCGACAAGCCCAGGCCGGTGCCGCCGTGCTGGCGCGAGAACGAACCGTCGAGTTGTTCGAAAGGGTTGAACACCCGCTCGCGGTCGGCCGCCGGCACGCCAGGGCCGGTGTCGCTGACGGCCAGTTCCAGCACGCCGTCGGCCCGGCGGCCGCTGTGCAAGGTAACCCGGCCGTGGGCCGTGAACTTGATGGCATTGCCCAGCAGGTTCAGCAGCACCTGGCGCAGCCGCGCCGGATCGGCCTGCACCCAGCAAGGCTTTGGCAGCGCTTGGTCCACGTCCAGCCGCAGCCCCTTTTCCTGCGCGGCCGGGCGGCACAGGTCGGCCGCGTCGGCCACCAGCGCGTGCAGGTCGATGGCCACGGGCTGCAGGCGCAGGTGCTGGCTTTCGATCTTGGAATAGTCCAGCACGTCGTTGATGACGTTCAGCAGGTGTTCGCCGGTGCGTTCCAGCGTCTGCAGGTGCTGCCGGCGCGACCCGGTTTCGGCCTGCGGCAGGCCGCCGCGCAGCAGCCGCGCCAGGCCCAGGATGCCGTGCAGCGGCGTGCGCACCTCGTGGCTCATCGTCGCCAGGAACTGGCTCTTCACGGCATTGCTGTGCTGCGCTTCGGCCAGGGCCTGCGCGCGCTGCGCCGCCAACTCGTCCATGCGGATGCGCAGGCTCAGCAGTTCCAGCGTGTGGTTGGCCGCCCGCCGGCCTTCGGTCACGGCCAGCAGCAAGAAGATGCCCAAGCCCAGGCCCATGAAGGTGCCGATGCGGTCGCCCTCCATCCCCCTGATCAGTTGCCACACCATGGCCGGCGCCAGCATGGGCACGGTGATGCTCAGCGAAGCCGCCAGGCTCACCGACAGGATCACCAACGAGGTGGCCGCAGCGCCCAGCAAGGTGGCCATCACGGCCACCGTCACCGGGGTGTCGCCGGTGGGCAGCATCCAGGTGCCCAGGGCGCCGTACAGCACGCCGTCGATGACCAGCATGCCCAGCATCCAGCACCACCAGTGCAGCACCCGCGCGGGCTGCTGGCGTTCACGGGCGAACTGCCGGTCGATGAACACGCGGGCCAGCGTCACCGCCACCTTGCTGCCCAGCCAGGCCAGCAGCAGGCCATGGCCGAGCGAGGGCCACAGCAGCCAGACGACCAACACCGCCACCGGCACGCGCATGAAGTTGGACGAGCGTGAACGGTCGAAGGTCAGTGCGGCCTGTGCCGCGCGCACGCGGTCGGCCAGGGGCAGGTCGGGGTCGGGCGGGCGGGGTTCGGGGTGGGCGGCCGGGGCAGTCATGCCCTGGATTTTGCGCGAGGGGCCGCGCGTACCATGATCGTCCCGTCGCCAGCCTGCAGAACCCCCGCGCCATGAGCATCTACGACCAGCACCTGGACAAGAACCCGGCCAACCACGTGGCGCTGTCGCCCGTGAGTTTTGTCGAACGCAGTGCCGAAGTCTTCGGCGACCTGCCCGCCGTGGTGCACGGCGCGCGCCGCTACACCTGGGCGCAGACGCGTGACCGGTCGGCCCGCCTGGCGGCGGCCCTGCAGAGCCTGGGCGTGGCGCGCGGCAGCACCGTCAGCGTGATGCTGCCCAACACGCCCGAGATGGTGGAGGCGCACTACGCCGTGCCGGCCCTGAACGCCGTGCTGAACACGCTGAACACGCGGCTCGACGCGCCCTTGTTAGCCTGGCAGATGAACCACTGCGAAGTGCAGGTGCTGATCACCGACCGCGAGTTCGCGCCGCTGATGGCGCCGGCGCTTCAGATGCTGCGCGACGAGTTCGGCCGCACGCCGGTGGTCATCGACGTGGCCGACAGCGAATACGCCGGCGCGGGTGCCTTGCTGGGCACGCTGGAATACGAAGCGCTGCTGGCGGCGCACGCCCCGCTGGCCACGCTGGCCGGCCCGGCCGACGAGTGGGACGCCATCGCCGTGAGCTACACCAGCGGCACCACCGGCGACCCCAAGGGCGTGGTCACCCACCACCGCGGCGCCTACCTGAACGCGGTGTGCAACGCGGCCACCTGGACCATGCCGCACTTCCCGAAATACCTGTGGACGCTGCCGATGTTCCACTGCAACGGCTGGTGCTTCCCGTGGACGGTGGCGATGCTGGGCGGCACGCATGTCTGCCTGCGCAAGGTGGAAGCCAAGGCCATGCTGGACGCGATGCGCGAACACGGCGTGGACCACTACTGCGCCGCGCCCATCGTGCACAGCCTGCTGATCAACGCGCCGGCTGAACTGCGCAGCGGCATCACGCAGAAAGTGCGCGGCATGGTGGCCGGCGCGGCGCCGCCGGCGGCCATGATCGAAGGCATGGCGCAGCTGGGCTTCGACATCACCCACGTCTACGGCCTGACCGAGGTCTACGGCCCGGCCAGCGTGGCCGTGAAGCGGGCTGCCTGGGCCGACGAAACCTTGTCGGAGCAGACCCGCCTGAACGGCCGCCAGGGCGTGCGCTACATGCTGCAGGAAGGCATGACGGTGCTGGACGCCGAGACCATGGCCGTGACGCCCGCCGACGGGCAGACCATGGGCGAGATCATGTTCCGCGGCAACATCGTGATGAAGGGCTACCTGAAGAACCCGGCGTCCACCGCCAAGGCCTTTGAGGGCGGCTGGTTCCACACCGGCGACCTGGCGGTGATGGAGCCCGACCGCTACGTGAAGATCAAGGACCGCAGCAAGGACATCATCATCAGTGGCGGCGAGAACATCAGCAGCCTGGAAGTGGAAGACGCGCTCTACCGCCACCCCGCCGTGGTGGCCTGCGCGGTGGTGGCGCGGCCCGACCCCAAATGGGGCGAAACGCCGGTTGCGTATGTCGAACTGAAGCCCGGCGCCGAAGTCACTGCCGCCGAATTGGTGGCGCATTGCAAGGGCCTGCTGGCCGGCTACAAGGTGCCGCGCGAAATCCGTTTCGAGGCCATCCCGAAAACCAGCACCGGCAAGATCCAGAAATTCCAGCTGCGCGAGCGGGCCAAGAGCGCCGCCGCTTTCGAGTGAAAGGACTGTGATGAGCGACACTGACCTGGTGCTGTGCACCCACGACGCGCGCGGCGTGGTCACCTTGACGATGAACCGGCCGGCGGCCTACAACGCGCTGTCCGAAGCCATGCTGACCGCGCTGCAAGCCGCGCTGGACCGCGTGGCGCAGGACGACCGCGTGCGCGTCGTCGTGCTGGCCGCTGCGGGCAAGGCTTATTGCGCCGGACACGACCTGAAAGAGATGCGCGCCGAGCCGTCGCTGGGCTATTACGAAGCCCTGTTCGCGCAGTGCGGCCGCTTGATGCTGAGCATCCAGCAACTGCCCGTGCCGGTGGTGGCGCGCGTGCAGGGCATGGCCACCGCAGCAGGCTGCCAGCTGGTGGCGCAGTGCGACCTGGCGGTGGCCGTGCGCGAAGCAAAGTTCGCCGTCAGCGGCGTCAACCTCGGGCTGTTCTGCAGCACGCCCAGCGTGGCGCTCAGCCGCAACCTGGGGCGCAAGGCGGCCTTCGAAATGCTGGTGACGGGCGACTTCATCAGCGCGGACGTTGCGCAGGCCCGCGGCCTGGTCAACCGCGTCGTCGATGCCGAGCAGTTGGACGCCGAAGTGGACGCACTGGTCGCACGCATCGCCGCGAAGCCGCGTGCAGCCCTGGCGCTGGGCAAGGCGCTGTTCTACCGCCAGCTGGAAACCGGCCTGGCCGCCGCCTACGCCGACGCGGCCACCACCATGGCCTGCAACATGATGGACGCCGACGCGCTGGAAGGCGTGCAGGCCTTCATCGACAAGCGGCCGCCGGACTGGCGCTGAGCCGGTCCACGGCCCGTCACCGACCAGGCACCTGCAAGGCATCGACAAGGTACCGACAAGGAAACTCCATGAGCGATTCGGCATACGACAAAGGCCTGGCCACGCGCAAGCAGGTCATGGGCGAAGACTTCGTGGCCCGCGCCTTCGCGGGCATGACCGACTTCACCGCGCCCATCCAGCAGCACATCACGCAGGCCGCCTGGGGCGACGTCTGGCAGCGCCCGGGGCTGGACCTGAAGACGCGCAGCCTGCTCACCGTGGGCCTGCTTACCGCTTTGGGCAAGCAGCACGAACTGAAGGGCCATGTGCGCGGCGCGCTGAACAACGGCGCCACCGTGGCTGAACTGCAAGAGGTGCTGCTGCACGCGGCCGTCTACTGCGGCGTGCCGGCGGCGGTGGAGGCCTTCCGCAGCGCCGCCGAAGTGGTCGATGGGCCGGCCGCGCCGCCCCGCTGAACCCGTTCAGCGCCCGCGCCAGACCGGCGCCCTTTTTTCGATGAAGGCGCGCGGTCCTTCCTGCGCGTCTTCACTGGCCGCCACGGCCGCCCAGGCCCCGTCTTCGATCTGGAAAGCCACGTCCAGCGGCTGCCCGCTGCAGGCCAGCACCGTGCGCTTCACGGCCTGCACCGCCAGCGGCCCATTGCTGGCCATCTGCCGGGCGATGGCCAGCGCGCGCGGCAGCACGTCGGCGGCCGGCAGCACCTCGTTGACGAGGCCGATGCGCAGCGCCTCGGCCGCGCTGATGGGCAGCCCGGTCAGCAGCAATTGCATCGCGGCCGCATGGCCAATCTGGCGCGGCAGGCGGGCCATCGAACCGGCAAAGGGCAGCACCGCGCGCTGCACCTCGGGCCAGCCGAAGCGCGCGTGTTCGGCGGCGATGCGGATGTCGGTGCCCAGCAGCAACTCGGCGCCGGCGGCCATGCAGGCGCCGTTCAGCGCGGCGACGACCGGCTTGTGCAAGGGCCAGCCGCGCAGGCCTGAAGCGGCCATCACCAGCGGGTCGTTCAGCACGCGCTCGTCCCAGGCGTCGGCCGGTGGCCGCGCGCCGGTCAGCAGCGGCAGCGTCAGGCCCAGGTCGCCGCCGGCGCAGAAGGCCAGGTCGCCGGCACCGGTGAGCACGGCCACGCGCAGGCTGTCGTCGGCCGCGTAGGCCTGCAGCGCGTCGGCCAGCCGGCACAGCAGTTCGGGGGTCAGCGCGTTGCGCGCAGCGGGGCGGTTCAGGGTCAGCGTCAGCACGCCGCCTTCGGCCTCGGTCAGCAAGGGCAGGGCGTTCATGCGGACCAGCTCCAGCGCAGCGCGAATGGGGCCATCACGGCGCGCACGGCCGCATCGACATCGGTGTCGCTTCCGGCGTCCACGGCGGCCGGCAGCCTGAGCAGTTGCAGCGACAAGCCGCTGGCGCTGTCCTGCCCCTGCACGTCCACCTGGCTCTGCAGGCCGGCGCGCAGCAGGCGGTCGCGAACCACCCGTTCGATCGCGCGCAGGCGCAGCGCCGGTTTGTAGACCTTGCCCACCGCCGTCTGCGGCAGAGCGTCCAGCAGGTCGATGTGCTTGGGCAGCGCCGGCGGCTCGGCGATGTGCTGTTGGACGAAGGCCAGCAGGCCGGCGGCGTCGATGCCGGCGCCGTCCTTCAGCACCACATAGGCCACCGGCACCTCGCCGGCGTATTCGTCGGGCGCGCCCACGGCGGCGGCGAAGGCCACGTCGGGGTGGCGCATCAGCGCTTCCTCGATCAGCCCGGGTTCGATGTTGTGGCCGCTGCGGATGATCACGTCCTTGGCACGGCCGGTGACGAAGACGCGGCCCTGCGCATCGACATGCCCGATGTCGCCACTGAGGAGCCAGCCGCCGTCGAAGGTGCCGGCATCGCGCGTGGCGTCGGTGTAGCCCGGGCTGACGTGCGGGCCGCGCAGGCGCAGCACGCCGCTTTCGCCGGCGGCGCAGATTTCAGCGCCGATGCCAGCGCCGATGTCAGCGGTGGCGACCTCGCCGGCCCGCCTGACCGCCTGCACCTGCGTGTAGGGCAGGCGCAGCCCGCAAGAGCCGGGCATGCGCGGGGCGGCGCCGGGTTCGATGGCGACCACGCCCGCGCATTCGGTCATGCCCAGGATGTTGCGCACCGCGATGCCGTGGCGGGCCTCGAAGGCCGTGGCCAACTCGGGCGGCAGCGGCGAGCCGCCGGTGTACAGCGCGCGCACGCGGCTCACGTCGGCGCCCTGGGTCGGGGTGTTCAGCAGGGTGGCCATGACGGTGGGCACAGCGGCCAGCAGCGTCACGCGGTGGCGTTCGACGACCTGCCAGTAGCGCTGCACATAGCGCGTGTTGCGCAGGCCCAGCAGCGTGGGCAGCAGCAGCTCGGCGCCCGACAGCAGCGTGGACAGGCCGTAGACCAGCGAGCCCGCGACGTGGAAGATGGGGAAGCCGTTGACGATGACGTCGTGCTGGTCCATCGCATACAGCTGGGCCGCCGACCAGGCCGTGTGCAGCTGGTTGCCGTGGGTGTGCTGCGCCAGCTTGGGCGCGCCGGTGGTGCCGCCGGTGTGGAACAGCGCGGCCAGCGTGTCGGCCCGCACCGCGCGGCCGAACCGCAAGGCGTCGCCGGGCTGGGCCGCGCGGGCGCTGTCGAAGCACAGCGCGCCTTCGGGCGGCGCCGGGCTGTCCCCTTCTTTGCCCACGCCCACGCCCACCGCCAGCACCTGTTTCAGGCCCGGGCATTGCGCGCGCAGATCGGCCACGCGCGGCCAGATCGCCAGTTCGGCATTCGGCCCCAGCGCGACCAGGAGGTTGGCGCCCGAAGCCCGGATCAGCCCGGCGATGTGGGCGCTGTCCAGCAGGTAGTTGATGGGGCAGGCCACGCCCGCGATTTCGGCCGCCCACAGCGCGAAAACGCCCTGCGGGATGGCCGGCATCAGGATGGCCACGCGCGGTTCGTCGCCGCCGGCCAGCGCGCGGAAGAGGTTGGCGGTGCGCCGCACCTCGGTGATGAAGTCGCGGTAGGTCCAGGCCTGCGTGCGCGCGGGCGCGTCGGCGTCCTGCACGTAGCGCAGCGCGGTGCGGTCGGCGTGGCGCATGGCGCTGTCGCTCAGCGCCGCGTGCAGGCTGGCGTGCGGCATGAAGTCGGCGTAGGGGCCGGACTCGATGGCCTCGATATCGGCCAGCGTGGCGATGGGGCGGGGCTGCAGGGGCATGGTGGTGGCGGCCGTCAGTCGCCCGGCTCAGTCGCCCTTGAAGCCCGTGGCCTTGACCATCGCGGCCCAGCGCAGGGCTTCGCTCTTCAGCAGGCGGTCGGTGTCGGCGCGGGCCGTGCCCGACGGGCTGAAGCCGGCTTCGATCAGCTTGGCGCGGGTCTCGGGCGTCTGCACCGCGGCCACGAGCTGGCGGTTCAGCTGGTCCAGCAGCGCCAGCGGCGTGCCGGTGGGGGCCAGCACGGCGAACCAGGTCGAGACATCGACCTTGGCGTAGCCGGCCTCGATGAAGGTGGGCACCTCGGGCAGCAGCGGCGAGCGCTGCGGCGCCGTGGTGGCCAGGGCGCGCATCTTGCCGCCCTTGATCTGCGCCACGCCCAAAGCGGTGGACACGAAGCAGCCGGCCACGTCGCCCGACACGATGGCGGTGATGGCGTCACCGGTGGCGCGGTAATGGATGGGTTCGACCTTGAAGCCGGCGGCCTCGGCGAAGACTTCGGCGCCGAAGTGCCCGGGCGTACCGGCGCCGAAGGTGGCGATGTTCAGCTTGTCGGTCTTGGCTTTGGCGGCCTTGACGAAATCGGCCACGGTCTTGTGCGGCGAGGTGGCCGGCACCACCAGCAGGAAGTCCACGCGGGCGACTTCGCTGACGGCGACGAATTCCTTGGCCGGGTCGTAGGGCAGCTTGCTGAAGGCGGCCGGCGCGATGGCGATGGCGCTGACATCGCCCAGCAGCAGGCTGTAGCCGTCGGCCGGGCTTTTCGCGACGTTCTGCGCGGCGATCTGGCCACCGGCACCGGCGCGGTTGTCCACCACCACCTGCTGCTTCAGTAACTCGGCCAGGCGGCCGCCCAGCAAACGCGCCAGCACGTCGGGCGCGGTACCCGGGGCGAAGCCCACCGCCAGGCGCACCGGTTTGTCGGGGTAGGCCTGCGCCAGGGCGCTCAGCGGCCAGGGGCTGACGGCGGTGAGCGCGGCAGCGCTGATCAGGTGGCGGCGGTTCAGGTCGGTGCGGTGGGCCATGGGGTGTCTTTCGTGGGCGCCGGGGTCGGCGTTGGGGGCTTGCGGGCTAACGGGGCTGGGGCTGGGGCGGTGGCGCTGGCGTGCTCGGTGCACGCCCCGATACCGCACCGCGTCCACAAAGATTAGGCTTTCCATACAGCACTGTCTGTCACCGCCGATGGGGACGGGACAACCCGCAGTGCCGCCCTGCATCCCCGTTCGTTCCCCTTCATGCCCTTTCCTTCCCCCAGCCATCCTTCAACAGGCCCATGCAGCTGATCCCCGTCGAATTTCCGGTGGCCCACGCGCCCGGCGGGCCGGACGGCGCGGTGCTGGGCGCGCTGGCGGGGGTCATCGCGGCCGTGGGCGAGGCCGATTTCGGCCACACCGCGCTGGCTCAGCTGAACCGCTGGATGCCGCTGTGCTGGTGGTCGGTCTACCGCCTGCGGGCCGACCAGCCGCCCACCGTGCATGCCGCCGGCAGCTGCGGCGTGCCCGACGGCACCGGCGAGGCCTGGCGCGTCTACCGCGCCGGCCTGTACCGCCGCGACGAAAGCTTTGCAGCCGCCCGCGAACGGGTGCAGGGCGGCCAGGCCGTGCTGACGCACTGGGACGCCCGCGAACTGCCGCGGGCCCACCGCCAGCAGATCTACCTGCGCCACGGCCTGCGCGAACGCCTGTCCATCGTGCAGGGCGACGTGGACGGCGGCGTGCTGGCCATCAACCTCTACCGCCACCAGGACCAGGCGCCGTTTTCCGATGCCGCCATCGACGCCATGCGGCAGGCCGCCCAGCCCATGCTGGCCTGCGTGGCCAAGCACCTGGCGCTGTCGGCCCTGGCCGTGAACCCGGCGCGCGCCGAGCCGGACGAGACGCCGGTGGCGGCCCGTGCCCCGGTGCTGGACGCGCTGACGCCGCGCGAACGCGAGGTCTGTGCCCGGCTGCTGAAAGGCTGGACGCACGAAGGCGTGGCGGCCGACCTGCAGCTGTCGGCGGCCACCGTCAAGACCTACCGCGACCGGGCCTTTCGCCGCCTGGGCATCCACCACCGCAACGAGCTGTTCGCGCTCGTGTTGGAATGCCGGCCCTGACCCTTCGGCCACCGCGCGCCGCCCTGCCGTGCTGCACAGCGCTTTCTACCGCTTCTTCCCATGCCCCGACCCCGCCGCGCTGGCCCAGCGCCTGCGTGCGCTGGCGGCGGGTCTGCAAGGCAGCATCGTCGTGGCCGCCGAGGGCATCAACGGTGCGGTGGCCGGTGCGCCCGACGCGGTGGCCGCCTTCGAAGCGGCCCTGCAGGCCGACGGTGTGGCCGCCGGCGCGCTGCGCGGCATGCCCTTCAAGCACAGCGCCTGCACCACGCCGCCCTTCGGCCGGCTGAAGGTCGGCGTCAAGCCCGAAATCGTGGCGCTGGGCCTGCCCGATGTGCCGGGGGAGGCGGGCGCTGCGCCCCTGCCGCTGCCCGACGCGCACGACGACAGCCACCTCAGCCCCGCCGCCTGGCGCGAACTGCTGCAGCAGGACGGCGTGGTGCTGCTGGACAACCGCAACCACTTCGAAGTGCGCCTGGGCCATTTCAGGGGCGCAGTCGATCCGCAGGTGCACAACTTCCGCGACTTCGTGGCCCACGTGCAGGCCCACGCGCCGGCCTGGCGCGCGGCGGGACGCACGGTGGCCATGTACTGCACCGGCGGCATCCGCTGCGACAAGACCGCGCCGTGGCTGCGCAGCCTGGGGCTGGACGTGAAGCAGCTGGACGGCGGCATCCTGAACCACTTCGCGCAGATGCCCGACGCCGAGCGTGACTGGGTCGGCGAGTGCTATGTCTTCGACCGCCGTGTGGCGCTGGACACGCGGCTGCAGGAAACGGCCACCACGGTGGACCAGGTTTACGACGCGACCCACCCCGACGAGGCCTGGCGTCTGCTGCGTGCGCGGCAGCTGGACGCCCCGTGACCCGCCCCCGCGCCCCGTGGACGCCGCCCTTGCGCGACGGCGTCAGCGCCAGCCGTGTGGCCGTCAGTGCGGGGCCCTGGGCCACCCTGGCCGACTTCCTGGCCGCCCGCCTGCCCGCCGCCAGCGACTGGCCCGAACGCCTGGCGCGTGGCGAGGTGCTGGACGCGCTGGGGCAACCCGTCGCCCCCGACGCGCCCTGCGTGCCGGGGCAGGTGCTCTGGTACTGGCGCGCACCGCCGCCTGAATCCGAGCCGCCCGAGGACATTGCCGTGCTGCACCAGTGCGAACACCTGGTGGCCGTGGACAAGCCGCACTTCATGAGCGTCACCCCCGGTGGCCGCCACCTGCACCAGACGGTCCTGGTGCGGCTGAAGCGGCTGCTGGGCATCGCCACCCTGACGCCCATGCACAGGCTGGACCGCGAGACGGCGGGCGTGCTGCTGTTCATCGTGCGTGCCGAAGACCGCCACGCTTACCAGACCCTGCTGCGCGACCGCGAGGTGCACAAGGTCTACGAGGCCGTCGCGCCGTGGCGCAGCGACCTGACGTTGCCGCTGGATTGCATCGACCGCCTGATCGAACCGCCGGGCGACAACTTCATGCAGATGCAGGTGCAGCCCGGCGAGCCGAACGCGCAGACGCGCATCGAGCTGATACGCCGGCTGGGGCCCGACCGGGCCCACTACCGGCTGCTGCCGCTGACCGGCCGCAAGCACCAGCTGCGCATGCACCTGAACGGCCTGGGCCTGCCCATCGTGGGCGACCGCATCTACCCGCGCCTGTGGCCCGAACCGCCGGCGGGCGCGCCGCCCGATTGGTCGAACCCGCTGCAACTGCTGGCCCGCGAGATCGCCTTCACCGACCCGGTCACCGGCCAGGCGCGGGCTTACAGCAGCCGCCGCCGGCTGGCGATGGTGCCCTGATGGGTGCGCGGCCTGGCAGGGGCCCTTAGGATGCCGGCATCGTTCCCCGCTGTTCCTCGCACACCGCCATGACCTCGCCCCGCATCCCCGGCCGCCGCTTCCTGCACTCGCCCGGGCCCACACCCTTGCCCGACGCCGTGCTGCACGCCATGGCGCAGCAGCCGATGGACCTGGGCGACCCCCGGGTCGACGCCAACATCGCCGCCTGCGAAGACGGCCTGCGGCGCCTGCTGAACAGCCCGGCTGCCGATGTCTTCTTCTTCGCGGCCAACGGCCACGGCGCCTGGGAAAGCGTGGTCGAGAACGTGGCCGACGTGGGCGCCACGGTGCTGGTCGCCGGCACCGGGCACTTCAGCGAATCCTGGGCCGTGCAGACCGAGGCGCTGGGCCGCCAGGTGCTGCGCACGCCCTGGCGCGAAGGCTGGCCGATAGACGCCGACGCCATCGAGCAGGCGCTGCGCGACGACCGCGCGCACCGCGTGCAGGCCGTCTTCGCGGTGCACACCGACACCGCCAGCAGCCTGACCAGCGACATCCAAGCCATCCGCCGCGCGATGGACGCCGCGCGCCACCCGGCGCTGCTGGTCGTGGACGTGGTGGCCTCGGCCGGCGCCGCGCCCTTCGACATGGACGCGCTGGGCGCCGACGTGGCCATGGGCGCTTCGCAAAAGGGTTTGATGTGCCCGCCGGGCATCGGCTGGGTGGCGGTGACCGCCCGCGCGATGGCCGCCGCGCAGGCCAACCCGGCGCCGCGCTTCTACTGGGACTGGGTGCGCCGCCAGCACGACCTGAGCTACCGCAAGTTCTGCGGCACGCCGCCGCAGAACCTGCTGTTCGGGCTGGAAGCCGCGCTGGGCCTGATCTTCAGCGAAGGCCTGGCGCGGGTGCACGCGCGCCACGCGCTGCTGGCCGGCGCGGTGCATGCCGCCGTCGAGGGCTGGGCCACAGCGGGCGCCTTGGGTTTCTTTGCGCAGGACGCGGCGGCACGCTCGGTCAGCGTCACCAGCATCACCGTGCCGCCCAGCACCGATGTGGACGCGCTGCGCACGGTGGCGCGTGACCGCTTCCAGGTGGCGGTGGCCGGCGGCCTGGGCCCGCTGGCCGGGCGGGCCTTCCGCATCGGACATTTGGGCGACTGCAACCCGGCGATGATTCTGGGCGCCCTGGGCGGGGTCGAAGCCGCGTTGCGCGTGCAGGGCATACCGGTGGGCGACGGCGTCACGCGCGCCGTGCAGCACCTGGCGCGGGGGAGCGAGGCGTGAGCGGCGTGGGCGGCATGAGCGGCGTCGGCAGCGCGAAATCCACGGACGCCCCGGGCACGCCGGCCGAGTTGCCGGCCGGCGCGGTCCACGGGCTGCCGGCCTTCGTGCCGCGCGCGGCCGCCAACGACACGACCGACGCCGGGGCCCCGCCGGCACCGACCCCGGCCGAAGAACTGCGCGCCGGCCTGGCCTTGCCGCAGGCCACCGTGTCGCCGAAGTTCCTTTACGACCGGCTGGGTTCGGCGCTGTTCACGGCCATCACCGAACTGCCCGAGTACTACCCCACGCGCACCGAGGCCGGCATCTTCAGCGCCCACGCCGCCGAGATGGCGGCCTTCGTGCGGGCGGCCTTGCCGACCGACTACGCGCTGGTCGACCTGGGTGCCGGCGACGGCGCCAAGGCCGCGCGCCTGTTCCCGGCGCTGCAGCCCGCGCACTACGTGGCGGTGGACATTTCCGAGGACTACCTGCAACAGGCGCTGGCCGCGCTGCAACGCCAGTTCCCGGCGCTGCGCATGACCGGCGTGGGGCTGGACTTCGCGCAGCACCTGGCCCTGCCGGCCGGCCTGCTGAACGGGCCTGCGCTGGTGTTCTACCCGGGTTCCAGCATCGGCAATTTCAGCCCCGAACAGGCGCTGCGCCTGCTGCGTCAGGCGCAACGGCTGGCGCAGGGCGGTGCGCTGTTGATCGGGGCCGACCTGCTCAAGCCCGCCGCCGTGCTGGAAGCGGCCTACGACGACGAACTCGGGGTCACGGCCGCCTTCAACCTGAACCTGCTGAGCCATTTGAACGCCTGCATCGCCAGCAATTTCCGCGTGCGCGACTGGCGCCACGTGGCGCTGTTCAACGCCCGGCTGTCGCGCATCGAGATGCACCTGGAAGCGCGCCACGCGCTGCAGGTGCAGTGGCCGGGCGGCTGGCGCGACTTCGCAGCCGGCGAGCGCATCCACACCGAGAACTCCTACAAATGGGCGCCCGGTGATTTCGAGGCCCTGCTGCGCGACGCCGGCTGGCGCCAGGTGCGGCGCTGGACCGACGCGGCCGGCTGGTTCGGCGTGTTCGCGGCGCGGGCCTGATTCAAGTCTGAAGCGGGGCGGGCCGATATCCCGGACACGCCGGGTGGGTGCGCCGGCGCTGTGGACCGCCATGGGGGCGGGCGCGCAGCGCGCGGGTGCGCCGTCACCTGCGCCTGCCCCGCATGCCCGCACCTTCCAGCCCACCGTCGCCTTGCCCGACCTGCCCCGCCTGCCGTGAGCCCCTGGCCCGCGTGCGCCGCCGTGCCGAGGAAAAGCTCGATGCCGAGGTCGTCAACCTGCGCCGCTACCGCTGCACGGCGGCCGCTTGTGGCTGGGAAGGTCTGGTGCCCCGCACCGCCCGCCGGCCGCGCAGCCCTGCCGTGCTGCGCGCAGGGCGCCGCCTGCTGCGGCGCTGGCGCGGGGCGCTGATCCCCGCATTGGCACTGCTGGGCCTGAGCGCCGCCGTGGCGGCCGTGGCCTGGCAGGCGGGTGCCTTCACCGCGAAACCCAATCTGCGCTATGCGCCCGGTGAACAGCACGACGGCGAGCCGCTGCCGGCGGCCCATGCGCTGTCGCGCCACCACGCGCATGCGGCACTGGCAGCGGCCGCCGATGCCGCTGCCGCTGCTGCCGCTACCGCCAGTCCCGCCGCTTCTGCGCCTGCTGCGACTGCTGTCGTGGCAACGCCGCCCGACACCCTGGCGCTGCGCTACAGCTGCGTCTGGGGCCAGCCCGGCCGCAACCCCTATCGCGGCACCGTGGAACAAGCCCTGCGCAGCGCCGCGCTGCCCGAAGAGGTGGTGCAGGCAGTCGCCGCCCGGGTGCGGTCGGGGCAGCCCGTGGACCGGCTGGACATCCGCAACGACGGCGTGCACGCGCTGGCCAGCGGGCGCGTCTTCAGCGCGCAGAACATCGCCATGACCTACGGCAAGACGCTGTGCCTGTCGACCCGCGTGAACTTCGTCGCGGGCCACAGCGAAGCGGCGGCGCTTTACGAAGCCACCACCGCCAGCGGTCGCACCATCGCGGTGATGGTGCCCGAGGTCTGCGGCAACGTGTCGGTGCTGGGGCAGAGCGACACGGCCGTGCGCAACGGTGTGCTGTCGGCGCGCGGCGCGACCGATGACCCGAACGCCGTGCGCTGGATGCCGGCGGTGCTGGAAGGGCCGGGCATGGCGGCCACCGCACTCGGCGGCCGCAACGCGCAAGACGTGCCCGAACCCGGCACGCTGGCCTGCGTGCTGGCCGGCCTGGGTCTGATGGGCCTGCTGCGCGGCTTGCGCTGGATGCGCCCGCCGCGCTGAGCCCGTGCTGGCCGGCGTGAACGCGGCGGCACCAGCCCACCCCGTGCCGCGTCACGCCACGCCACGCCGCGCTTATTTCAGACCCAGAAACACCTTCACCGCCGCCACCGTGGCCGCCGGGTCTTCTTCCTGCGGCACATGGCCCTGGGTGTCGAACACCACCAGCTGGCTGCCGGCGATCTGCTGGCGGATCTGGTGCCCGGTGGTCGGCGGAATCATGCGGTCGCGCCCGCCCCACAAGATCAGCGTGGGCAGTTGCAGCGTGGGGATGCGCTCGGCGTCCTGGCCCGGTTCCAGGTGTTCCAGCCGGGTCGCCAGCGCGCGCCGGTTGCC
>JANPHI010000170.1:0-3248 GCA_031424355.1 Betaproteobacteria bacterium | reverse complement strand
AAGAAGCAGCTGCTGCGCTTCATCCGCGACGAGCACGAGGGCGACGCCGGCATCGTCTACTGCCAAAGCCGCAAGAAGGTGGACGAGACCGCCGCCTGGCTGGCCGATGAAGGCCTGAACGCGCTGCCCTACCACGCCGGCCTGGACGCCGCCGTGCGCCGCAAGCACCAGGACCGCTTCCTGCGCGAAGACGCCGTGGTGATGGTGGCGACCATCGCTTTCGGCATGGGCATCGACAAGCCCGACGTGCGCTTCGTGGCCCACCTGGACCTGCCGAAAAACATCGAGGGCTACTACCAGGAGACCGGCCGCGGCGGCCGCGACGGCCAGCCCGCCGATGCCTGGATGACCTACGGCCTGGCCGACGTGGTGAACCAGCGGCGCATGATCGACGAGAGCGAAGCCGGGGAAGATTTCAAACGCCTGCAGCGCGCCAAGCTCGACGCCCTGCTGGCCCTGGCCGAAGCCCACGACTGCCGCCGCGTGCGCCTGCTGGCCTACTTCGGCGAGCCCAGCGCACACGGCTACCGCTGCGGCAATTGCGACAACTGCATCAGCCCGCCTTCGACGTGGGACGCCACCGAAGCGGCGCGCAAGGCACTGTCGTGCATCTACCGTTTCCGGCAGAACGGCGGGCAGCGTTTCGGCGCGGTGCACCTGATCGACGTGCTGCGTGGCAAGGCCACCGACAAGGTGGCGCAGTACGGCCACAGCAGCCTGTCCACCTTCGGCATCGGCGCCGATGTCAGCGACGCGCAGTGGCGCCTGGTGCTGCGCCAGTTGATCGCCGCCGGCCACTTGCAGACCGAAGGCGAATTCAGCACGCTGGCGCTGGCCGACAGCGCGCGCGAAGTGCTGCGCGGTGAAGTCACGGTGCAACTGCGGGTGGCCACTGAGAGCAAGGCACGCGGCAAGGCGGTGCGACGGCGTGACGGTGGCACGGGTGGCAGCGCCAGCGCCGGCCGCGACAAGCCGCCGCCGCTGCCGCTGGACGACGAAGCCACGGCGCTGTTCATGGCGCTGAAAGCCTGGCGCGGCGAGGTGGCGCGCGAGCACAACCTGCCGGCCTACGTTGTCTTCCACGACGCCACGCTGGCCGAGATGGCGCGCGAACAACCGGCCACGCTGGACGCGCTGGCCGGCATCAGCGGCGTGGGTGCGAAGAAGCTGGAAGCCTACGGCGCCGAGATCCTGCGCGTGCTGGGCGGCGCGACTTAAGCGCTGCGGCAGTGGCGCGGGCGTGGCCCGCGAAGGCCGGGCCCTTATCATCGCGGGTTGCCCTCGTGAAACGCCACCATGTCGCGCCCTGACCCTGCAGTTCCCGCCAGCCCGCGCACGCCCTACCAGGAAGCGCGCAGTTTCAAGATCCGCGGCGCCCGCACGCACAACCTGAAGAACATCGACCTCGACATCCCCAAGCACGCGCTGGTGGTGATCACGGGGCTGTCGGGTTCGGGCAAGTCCAGCCTGGCGTTTGACACGCTCTACGCCGAAGGCCAGCGCCGCTACGTCGAAAGCCTGAGCGCCTACGCGCGGCAGTTCCTGCAGTTGATGGACAAGCCCGATGTCGATGTCATCGAAGGCCTGAGCCCGGCCATCAGCATCGAGCAGAAGGCGACCAGCCACAACCCGCGCAGCACGGTCGGCACCATCACCGAGATCCACGACTACCTGCGCTTGCTCTACGCCCGCGCCGGCACGCCCTACTGCCCCGACCACGACGTGCCGCTGCAGGCGCAAAGCGTCAGCCAGATGGTCGACGCCGTGCTGGCCCTGCCCGAAGACACCAAGCTGATGGTGCTGGCGCCGGTGGTGCGCGACCGCAAGGGCGAGTTCACCGAACTGTTCGAGGACATGCAGGCGCGCGGCTACGTGCGCTTTCGCGTCGGCAGCGACGGCCACAGCGGCGCGGTGGTGGAAGCCGACGCTGTGCCCAAGCTGCAGAAGAACCAGAAGCACGACATCGATGTCGTCATCGACAGGCTCAAGACGAAACCCGACGTGAAGCAGCGCCTGGCCGAGAGCTTCGAAGCCAGCCTGCGCATCGCCGACGGCCGCGCCATTGCGCTGGAAATGGACACCGGCAAAGAGCATCTGTTCAGCAGCTGCTTCGGCTGCCCGGCCTGCAGCTATTCACTCAGCGAGTTGGAACCGCGCCTGTTCAGCTTCAACGGCCCGGTGGGCGCCTGCCCGTCTTGCGACGGCCTGGGCCAGGTCACGGTCTTCGACCCGGAACGCCTGGTCGCTTTCCCCAGCCTGAGCCTGGGCGCCGGCGCCATCAAGGGCTGGGACCGCCGCAACAGCTACACCTACACGCTGCTGGAAACGGTGGCCGCGCATTGCGGCTTCAACATCGAAGCCGCCTGGGAAGACCTGCCGGCCAGCGCGCAGCAGGTGCTGCTCTACGGCTCGGGCGAAGACGAAATCGAATTCGTCTACCAGGCCGACGGCCCCAGCAAAACGGGCAAAGGCAAAGCCCGCGCGGTGAAGCGCAAGCATCCTTTCGAAGGGATCATCCCCAGCTTCGAACGCCGCCTGCGCGAAACCGATTCGGCCGCCGTGCGCGACGAGCTGACGCGCTACCAGGCCGCCAAGCCCTGCCCCGATTGCCACGGCACACGCCTGCGCCGCGAGGCCCGCCACGTCTTCCTGCAGCATGCCGACAGCACGTTGGCCGGCGTCAAGGGCAAGCCCATCTTCGAGGTCGAGCACGACACCCTGGCCCACGCGCTGGGCTACTTCGAAGGCTTGAAGCTGATCGGCGCCAAGGGCGAAATCGCCGACAAGATCGTGCGCGAAATCCGCAGCCGTCTGCGCTTCCTGAATGACGTGGGTTTGAACTACCTGAGCCTGGACCGCGGCGCCGACACACTCAGCGGCGGCGAGGCCCAGCGCATCCGCCTGGCCAGCCAGATCGGCAGCGGTTTGAGCGGCGTGATGTACGTGCTGGACGAGCCCAGCATCGGCCTGCACCAGCGCGACAACGAACGCCTGATTGGCACGCTGCAGCACCTGCGCGATCTGGGCAACAGCGTGCTGGTGGTGGAGCACGACGAGGACATGATCCGCGCCGCCGACCACGTCGTGGACATGGGCCCCGGCGCCGGTGTGCACGGCGGCCAGGTGATGGCGCAGGGCACGCCGCAAGAGGTGGCCGACAACCCCGAATCGCTGACCGGCAAGTACCTGGCCAACGTGCTGCGCATCGAGGTGCCGACACGCCGCCGCGCGGCCAGCGGCTTCGGCGC
>JANPHI010000169.1:0-10271 GCA_031424355.1 Betaproteobacteria bacterium | reverse complement strand
GCTCTTCGGCGACTGGCAGCTGGGCCTGGAACTGCTGGTGCTGAACGGCGCGCTGACCTTCGCGGGGCTGTGGCTGGTGTCGCTGTCCAGCAGGCCTGCACCCGCACCTGGCGGACCCCGCGCCTAGACTGCGGCACCGCTGCACGCTTGCACCACCACCCCGCCATGCCCGCCATCCTGAACCTCCAGCCGCTGGGCATGCCCTGGCCGACGCTCGACCCCTTTCTGTTCTGCGTCTACCACGACGACGCCTACCCGAAAGGCAACGCCGGCCACGGCCCGCAAGCTTCCTTGGCCGGGCGCGACCTGGGCCAGGACTTCGCGGGCAAGGACGGATGGCGCATGTACCACGGGCTGACGGTGCCGGGCTTTCCGCAGCACCCGCACCGGGGCTTCGAGACCGTGACTATCGTGCGCAAGGGCCGCGTGGACCATGCCGACTCACTCGGCGCCACGGCCCGTTTCGGCGGTGGCGACGTGCAGTGGCTGACCGCCGGGCGCGGCATCCTGCACAGCGAGATGTTCCCGCTGCTGAAGGCCGACGCCGCCAACCCGCTGGAGCTGTTCCAGATCTGGCTGAACCTGCCCGCGCGCAGCAAGATGGCCGCGCCGCACTTCACGATGTTCTGGGCCGAAGACATCCCGCAGCGACACGATGCCGATGCGCAAGGGCGGGGCGTCGAGGTGTCCTGCATCGCCGGCCGCCTGGCCGAGGTGGAGCCGCTGGCGCCACCGCCCGATTCCTGGGCCTCGCAGGCCGATGCCGACCTGGCTATCTGGACCTTGAAAATGGCCCCCGGCGCCCGCTGGACCCTGCCGGCCGCAGCCGGTGTCGGCACGCGGCGCCAGCTCTACTTCTTCAAGGGCGACAGCATCCAGATCGGCGGCCAGACCCTGGCCCGACACGCGGCGGCCGAGGTGCAGGCTGGCGCCGATGTCGAACTCGTCAACGGCAGCGAGCCCGCCGAATGCCTGCTGCTGCAAGGCCGCCCCATCGGTGAGCCGGTGGCGCAATACGGCCCCTTCGTGATGAACACCCAGCAGGAACTGCGGCAGGCCTTTGCCGACTTCCAGAGCACCCAGTTCGGCGGCTGGCCCTGGCCCGACGCCGCGCCGGTGCACGGCCCCTCGCCCCAGCGCTTCGCGCGGCATGCCGACGGGCGGATGGAGCAGCCGGTCGAGGTGAAGTAACGCTTGTCAGCGCAGACCGAAGAACAGCCGGCCTCAGGCTGCGGGCAACACCCGCTCGATGGCCAGCACCCGCGCCGCCATCACCACCGCCCCGATTTCGGCCCCGCGCTTGCCCTGCTTCATGGCCCGCTCGGCGATGGCTGCGGTGTCGATGGCCCGCGCCGCATCCAGCAGAACCGGCAGCCGTGTCAGCGGGGGGTAGGCGCTGTCTTCGCGCCCGGTGCGCCCGCGTGCATCACAGGCGCAGGCTTGCAGGGCCTGCATGAAACGCTCGGGTCGGCGGAGGGCGTCGCAGCGGTCGAACAGGCGCACCACGGCGCCGGCGCTGAGTGTGCCGCTGGCGTGGATGTGGCCGTGTTCGCGGGCCACCACCTCGGCCAGTTCCTTGCAATCGGTGGGCACCTTCAGGCGTTCGCCCACCAGCTTGGCCAGCTTGGCGCTGCGGCCTTCGTGGCCGATGTGGCGCGGCCAGGCGGCCTTCGCCGTGTTGCCCTTGCCCAGGTCGTGGCCCAGGCAGGCCCAGCGCACCGGCAGCGGCGCGTCCACGCGCGCGGCCTGGTCCAGCACCATCATCAAGTGCAGGCCAGTATCGATTTCGGGGTGGTGTTCGGGCGGCTGCGGCACGCCCCACAGGCGGTCCACTTCGGGCAGCAAACGGGCCAGCGCACCGCAGTCGCGCAGCAGTTCGAACATGCGGCTGGGGCGTTGCGCCATCAGGCCGCGCGACAGTTCCTGCCACACGCGTTCGGGCACCAGCGCGTCCACCTCGCCGTTGGCGACCATTTCACGCAGCAGGGCCAGCGTTTCGGGCGCCAGCGTGAAGTCCGGGAAACGCGCCGCCAGGCGCGCCACGCGCAGCAGCCGTACCGGGTCTTCGACGAAGGCCGGCGAGACGTGGCGCAGCACCTTCGCCGCGATGTCGGCCTGGCCGTTGTGGGGGTCGATCAGCGTGCCGTCGTCGGCCTGCGCGATGGCGTTGATCGTCAGGTCGCGGCGCAGCAAATCTTCTTCCAGCGTCACCTCGGGCGCCGCGTGCACGGTGAAGCCCTGGTAGCCGCGGCCGCTCTTGCGTTCGGTGCGCGCCAGCGCCACCTCTTCGCCAGTGTCGGGGTGGATGAAGACCGGGAAGTCCTTGCCGACAGGCCGGTAGCCCAGCGCCTGCATCTGCTCGGGCGTGCTGCCCACGACGACCCAGTCGCGGTCGCTGTGCGGCAGGCCCAGCAGCGCGTCACGCACCGCGCCGCCGACGACGTAGCGCTGCATCAGCGCAGGCTGCGGTCGGGGTTGCGGTAGGGCTCGTCCTCGGGCACGTAGTCGTGCTCGGTCAGCGCTTCCTTGATCCACGCGGCCACGCCGGGCGCGGCGGCCACGCGTTCGACATAGCTCCTGACGTGCGGCGACATCGGCAAGGCGTAGCCGCGCAGGCGCATGCACACCGGGGCGTACATCGCGTCCACCGCGCCGAATTCACCGTAGAGGAAAGGCCCGCCGCTGGCGGCCAGTGCTTCCAGCCACATCACCTCGATGCGTTCGACATCGGCGCGCAGGCCCGCCTGCTCGGCCCACAGCCGGGCGCCCACGGCGGGCAGCTTGGCTTCGATGTTCATCGGGCAATGGCTGCGCAGCGCAGCGAAGCCGGCGTGGATCTCGGCGGCCAGGCAGCGCGCGCGGGCGCGGGCCTGGATGTCTTCGGGCCAGATGTTGCGGGCCGGGAATTTCTCGTTCAGGTATTCCATGATGGCCAGGCTGTCCCAGACGGCGAAGCTGTCGTCCAGCAGCACCGGCACCTTGCCGGCCGGGCTGTGGATGGCCACCGCGCGGCGGAAGTGCGAACCGGGGCCGAAATCGAAGCGCACCTGGACCTCTTCGAAGTGCAGGCCGAGCTGCTTCATCAGCACCCAGGGGCGCATCGACCAGGACGAATAATTCTTGTTGCCGATGACGAGTTGCATGGCCGACTCCGAGTGGCTGGGCACCCGATGCTACGGGTGCGGGGGGTGGGGTGCCAGCGGCTGGCGCCGTGGGGCCAGCGACGGCTACTTGCGCCCGGCCAGCTTTCGAAAACTGTCCAGCCGCGCGCAGGCCTGCCGGCCGCCCAGATAGCCCGGCGCCACCGCCTCCAGCGCGGTGGCGGTAATGCCCAGTGCCGACAGGCCCGGCACCTTGCCGCTGGCCACATTCGGCACGGCCATCGAGTCGACGTTGTCGCGCGACATCAGCGGTTCACCCGGCAGCCATTCCATGGCCAGCGCCTGCAGCTTGGCCAGCGCCGTGGGCAGCGGGAACTGCGGCCGGTCGTGGCCCGACCACTGCCCGGCCAGGTGCACCAGCTGCGACAGGGTGTAGACCGTGGGGCCGGTGCATTCATAGGTCTGCCCGATGGTGGCGGCGTCGTCCACACAGGCCACGATGGCGCTGGCCACGTCTTCCACCCACACCGGCTGGAAGCGCGCGCTGCTGCCGGCCAGCGGCAGCACCGGGGCCACCGCCTGCAGCGTGGCGAAGAGGTTCAGGAAGCGGTCCTGCGCACCGAAGATGACCGACGGCCGCAGCAGCGTGGCGTCCACGGCCGGCGTGCACAGCGCGGCTTCGCCTTCGGTCTTGCTGCGCAGGTAGTTCGACGGTGAACCCGGCCCCACGCCCAAAGCGCTGACGTGCACCACGCGGCGCACGCCGGTGGCCGCGCAGGCCTGCGCCAGGCGGCGCGGCAGGTCGACGTGCACGCGCTGGAAGTCGGCTGCGCTGCCGTGCAGGATGGCGATCAGGTTGATGACCGTGCTGCTGCCGGCCACCAGCCGCGCCAGCTGGGCGTCGTCGTGGACGCTGGCCTGCACCACTTCCACCGTGGGCAGTGAACGCACGCCGTTGGCATGCTGCTGGCGCCGCGTGGGCACTACGATGGTGGCGCTGGCGCTGCGCGCCGCCAGGCGGGCGCAGACGGCGCGGCCGACGAAGCCGGTGCCGCCCAGGACGAGGATTTTTTCAGGCGCTGCAGTCACGGTGGGTGCTTTCAGATCAAGGGGTGGCCCGGTCGCGATCGGGGGCGGCGGCGCCGGCCTCGCGCAAACCGGTCAAGGGGCCGATGGCCGGGCCCAGGCGCGACTTCAAGGTGGGCAGGGCGGGTGATGGGTTGGCGCTGGCGCCGGCTGCTGCGGCTGGCGCCAGCAAGGCGGCGTAGTAGACGCTGTTCGACAGCACCTTCTTCACGTAGTCGCGCGTTTCGGTGAAGGGGATGCTTTCGGCCCAGGCGGCGGGCTCCATCACCGCGCCGCCTTCGCGCCAGCGGCGCGGCCGGCCGGGCCCGGCGTTGTAGGCGGCGGTGGCCAGCGCCAGCGAACCGCCGAAGTCGTCCAGCACGCGCTTCAGGTAGCTGGCGCCCAGCAGCAGGTTGGTGTCGCGGTCGTTGATCATCTCGGGCCGGTAGTCCAGGCCGATCTGCTTGGCCGTCCACTTGGCCGTGGCCGGCATGATCTGCATCAGGCCCGA
The DNA here is from genome assembly GCA_031424355.1 of Betaproteobacteria bacterium. Taxonomy (GTDB): domain Bacteria; phylum Pseudomonadota; class Gammaproteobacteria; order Burkholderiales; family Burkholderiaceae_C; genus Rubrivivax. Next base: position 5,594 of record JANPHI010000169.1, on the reverse strand, counting down.
GGCGCCCACGCCGGAACGGATGTCGGTGACGAAGCGCGATTCCTGGCGCATCAGGCCGTACATCACGGCCGGGTCCAGCCCCACCGCGCGGGCCTTGGCGACGACCTGTTCGCGGAAGGGCATGGGGAAGCGCTGCGCGATGTCGATCTCGCTGCGCGTGCGGTCGCTGGTGCTGATGCAGCGGTCCCAGACCTCGCGCTCGCAGGCGCGCTGCGCGGCGGCCAGCAGTTCGCGTTCGGACAGGCCGCGCAACGAGAAATTCCACTCGCGCACGCCTTCGCTGCGCAGGCCGATGGTGATCAGCTGCAGCGCCCGCGTCAGGCCCGCGTGGTCACGGGCAGCGCCGCGTTCGGCGGCGGTCAGCGGCGCCGGTGCGGGGGGCAGGGTGATGCGCCCGCCCAGGTCTTCCACGGCCAGCTTGCCGTAGAAGTTGAACTGCGTGCTCACGCCTTCCAGCGCCTGCCGCGACGCCGCGCGCGCCGCGTCGCCCTCGGGGCCCGGCGCCGCCAGCGCGGCGGTGGCGCGGGCGCGCCAGTAGACCCAGGCGCTGTCGCGCTGCTCGACGCTGCCCATCGCGTCGATGGCCTTGGCCACCAGCCGCCAGCGTTGCTGGTCGGCAGCGGCTGGCGCTGACGGTTGGCGCAGCGCGGCGCGCACCTGCCAGGCCAGCAGGTCGTCGCTCCAGGGCGGCAGCATGCCGGCCTTGTTCGCGCTGTCCCACAGCTGCCAGGCGCGGCGGGCCTGGTCGGCGGCCTGCGGCTGCTGCTTCATGGCCGCGTTGCGGGCCACGAAAGCCCAGCCGGTGGCGGCCACCGGCAGCGGCAAGGGCATCGACATCGGCTGTGTGCTGTTGCCGTCCAGCCAGGCCGCCGCGGCGTCGGGGTCTGCAGCCGCCAGGCGCATCAGCGCCAGCAGCGTCAGTTCGGCCGCCTCGGTGGCACCCAGCGGCGGCCGGCGCGCCAGGAAGCGCGCCGGGTTGTCCAGCACGTCGGTGATGATCAGCCCGTGCTTGGGCTGTGCCAGCAGCATGGCGGCGCGCGCCGTGCGCGGGCGGTTGGCTTCCACTGCCAGACGCGCCACCTGCCAGGCGTCGCCGGGCGTGAAGACCTTGGCCTCGAACAGCGTGCGGCCGAGCAGCGCGCAACCGTCGTCCAGGTCTTTCTGCGCGGCCCATGCGGACCGCGCGGCCCCCTTCACGTCTTCGCCGTTCAGGTGCTGGGCCAGCAGCGCGTAGCAGCTGACCTCGCGGTCGTCGTTCATGCGAAAACGCGGGAACTCCGTTCGAACGTTGGCCCAGTCGCGCCGCCGGCCCAGTTCCAGCAGCCAGTCGTTGCGCAGCCGGTCCTCCACATAGCTGCCCGGCCAGCGGGCGTAGAAGGTGTCCAGCTCGCTTTGCTGGGCTTCACCCAGGCGGTTGGTCAGTTCCCAGTACTCGACCCACAGCGCCAGCGGGTGGCGTGCGGTGTTGACCGCCATGCGCGCAGCTGCCAGCGCGTTGCGGTCTTTCTTGCGCAGGGCTTCGCGGGCTTGCAGCACGGTGTCGTCGCTGCCGGGCGCCGCAGGTTGCGCTTGCGCGGGGCCGACGCCAGCGAACAGGGCGGCCGTGAGCCAGGTCGAGAGGGCAAAAACCAGGGTGCGCATGCGGCTGAATCTAGCGCATGCCCGGCGGTTTGCCGGGTGGTTTGCTCGGCCTTGTGCTCGGCCGTGTGCTGGGCCGTTTACTCGGCCGTTTGCTCGGCAGTCTGCGCGGGGCCGCCTTCTCGGCCCGCGCCGTCAGTGCGGCCTGCAGCGCCAACCGTGCCCATGGCGCCATCAGCGCCGGTGATTCCAGCGCGTCGGCCGGGGCGGTCCAGTAGTTGATGGACTGCTGCTGGCCCGCGGCGTCATAGCTGAAAGCCTCGCAGCCCGCGGCCGCAAAACGCTCGCGCGACTGGGCGTCGGCCTTCAGGTACAGGCGCTCGAAGGCGATCAACGCCATGAACAGGCCGTCGGCGTACAGGCCCCAGCCGCCGAACATGCGCCGCACCGTGACCGGCCCCAGCGGTGCCAAGAGCTCCACGCAATGGTCGACGAAGGGCGGCCGGCGTGCCGGGGGTGCTGGGGTTTTGCTGGCCATGGCGTGACAATACCGGCATGAGCCTGCCCATGCCCCCGCTGGAACCTTCGCGTGACAAAAAGGTGCTGCGGCGCCAGTTGCAGGCCGAACGGCAGACGCTGATCGACCGCCACCAGCGCGCCATGCAGTTGCAGGAAGTGCTGCGCGTGTGGCTGATGGGCCGGGCCGACACGGCCATCGGCGCCTACTGGCCGATCAAGGGCGAATTCGACACCCTGCCGGCGCTGTACCGCTGGATGGAGACCGACGAAGAGCGCTGCATCGGCCTGCCGGTGATCGACAAGGCCACCAAGCAGCTCAGCTTCCACATGTGGTTCCCGGGCTGCGAGAGGGAAGAAGATGCCTACGGCATTCCCAAGCCCAAGGACACCCCGGCCTTCCACCCCAGCCTGTTGCTGGTGCCCTGCGTGGGCTATGGCGACGGCGGTGTGCGCCTGGGCTACGGCGGCGGTTTCTACGACCGCACGCTGGCCACGCTGACGCCGCGCCCCTACACCGTGGGCCTGGCCTACGCCAACGGCTATGTGCCGTGGCTGAAGGCCGAGCCGCACGATGTGCCGCTGGACGCCGTTCTCACCGACGAAGGCCTGGCGTGGCAACGGCCTGAATAGGCCGCCGCCTGCTCAACCTGCGGTCAGAAGCGCAGGCCGGCGCCCACGCTGACCAGCAGCGGGTCCACCTTGAAGCTGCCCTTGTCCACGCCGCTGAGGTAGACCCGGGTGCCGATCTGCACCTTCTTCACGTCCACGTTCAGCAGCCAGCCGCCGCCCAGCGGCACGTCCACGCCGATCTGCGCGGCCAGGCCGTAGCTGTTGCGCTTCAGGTTGACGGCGCCGTTGAGGATCTTCACCTCGCTGAGGTTGGTGTAGTTCACACCCGCGCCGACATACGGCCGCACGCCCGGCAGGCCGGTGAAGTGGTACTGCACCGTCAGCGTCGGCGGCAGGTGCTTGAAGGTGCCGATGTCGCTGCCACCGCCGACCACGCTGGAGTGCACCGTCTGCTTCTGCGGGACGGTCAGGATCAACTCGGCCGCCACATTGGGCGTGAAGAAATAGCTGATGTCGACCTCGGGCAACATCTTGTTGTCGATGCTCAGGCCCAGGTCCGTGCTGTCCTTGTTGGCCGAGTCCAGGTGCGTGGCGCGGGCGCGCACCAGCCAGTTGCCCGCGTCGTTGCCGGCGGCCTGTGCCGACACGGCAGTCAGGGATGTCAGGGATGCCAGAGCCAGTGCAACGGCGCCGAGTACGGAAATCTTCTTCATGGGGATCCTCCGGGATCAGTCGATAAAGGCCACGTGGCCTGAATCGATTGAGCGCTGCCGGAGGGCCCCTTTTCCTGACACGAAAGCGTGTCTTCTCAGGGCTTTGATGAAGGTCAAGAAGTGGGCGCGGCGCTGTTGCCCGTGCGCATCAGCGGGCGGCGGTCAAACCAGCTTCAGCCGCTTGCAGATGTCCAGCACCAGCGCGCTCTGGTTCAGCGCGTAGAAGTGGATGCTGGGCGCGCCGCCGGCGATCAGCCGTTCGCACAAACCCGCCACCACGTCGATGCCGAAGGCGCGGATGGAGGCGGCGTCGTCCATATAGCCTTCCATCTTCAACGCCACCCAGCGCGGCACTTCCACGCCGTCGCGCGCGGCAATTTGCGCAATGCGGCCGTAATTGTGAAACGGCATGATGCCCGGCACGATGGGCACGGTCACGCCCAGTTTGCGCACTTCATCGACGTAATGGAAATAGGCGTCGGGGTTGAAGAAGAATTGCGTGATGGCCGAATTGGCGCCGGCCTTGACCTTGTCCGCGAAGTGCTGCAAGTCGCGTTTCGCGTAGCGCTCTTCGGGGTGGTATTCGGGGTAGGCGGCGACTTCGATGTGCCAGTCGCTGCCCTGGGTTTCGCGGACGAACTCGATCAGTTCCGACGCATAGCGGAATTCGCCGGCCACGGCGGTGCCGCTGGGCAAGTCGCCGCGCAAGGCCACCAGGCGGTGGATGCCCAGTTCGCGGTAGCCGGCCAGGATTTCCGCGATGCCTGCACGGGTGGAACCCACGCAGGACAGGTGCGGTGCGGCGTCGAAACCCGACGCGGCAATGTCCTTCACGGCCGCGAAAGTCTTTTCGCGCGTGGAACCACCGGCGCCGTAAGTGACGCTGAAGTATTCGGGTTGCAGCACCGACAGGTCCTGCACCACGGTCTTGAGTTTTTCAACACCGACGGGCGTGTTGGGCGGGAAGAATTCGAAACTGACGGGGACGCGGGCGCTCATGGCAGCCTCCTCGTGGAGCGGTCAAAAAAAAGGTCCGGACACACGGGCGGTGGCCGGACCTGCTGGCAATCAATCGGGGCGCGCCCCGGTTGATTTCAGTACCTGTAGGTGTCGGCCTTGTACGGGCCCTGCTTGGGCACGCCGATGTAGGCGGCCTGGTCGTCGCTCAGCTCGGTCAGCATGGCACCGACCTTCTTCAGGTGCAGGCGCGCCACCTTCTCGTCCAGGTGCTTGGGCAGCACGTAGACCTTGCCCACGTCGTAGGCGTCGCTGTGGGTGTACAGTTCGATCTGCGCGATGGTCTGGTTGGCGAATGACGAGCTCATCACGAAGCTGGGGTGGCCGGTGCCGCAACCCAGGTTCACCAGGCGGCCCTTGGCCAGCATGATGATCTTCTTGCCGTCAGGGAACACCACGTGGTCGACCTGGGGCTTGATCTCGTCCCACACGCAATCGGCCAGCTGCGCCACGTCGATCTCGTTGTCGAAGTGGCCGATGTTGCAGACGATGGCTTCGTCCTTCATCGCTTCCATGTGCTTGCGCGTGATGACGCTCAGGTTGCCGGTGGCCGACACGAAGATGTCGGCCTTGTCGGCGGCGTACTCCATCGTGACGATCTTGTAGCCTTCCATCGCGGCCTGCAGCGCGTTGATGGGGTCGATTTCGGTGACCCACACCTGCGCGCTCAGGGCACGCAGTGCCTGCGCCGAGCCCTTGCCCACGTCGCCGTAGCCGGCCACGACAGCCACCTTGCCGGCAATCATCACGTCGGTGGCGCGCTTGATGGCGTCGACCAGGCTTTCACGGCAGCCGTAGAGGTTGTCGAACTTGCTCTTGGTGACGCTGTCGTTCACGTTGATGGCGCGGAACAGCAGGGTGCCCTTCGCGCTCATCTCGTTCAGGCGGTGCACGCCGGTCGTGGTTTCTTCGGTCACGCCGATGATCTGCGCGGCCTTGCGGGTGTACCAGGTCGGGTCGACGGCGATCTTGGCCTTGATCGCGGCGTAGAGGCAGGTCTCTTCTTCGCTGGTCGGGTTGGCGACGACCGAGAGGTCCTTCTCGGCGCGCTGGCCCAGGATCATCAGCAGCGTCGCGTCGCCGCCGTCGTCGAGGATCATGTTCGGGCCTTCGCCCTCAGTGCCCTTGGCGCCGAACTCGAAGATGCGGTGGGTGAAGTCCCAGTACTCGGCCAGCGTCTCGCCCTTGTGCGCGAAC
>JANPHI010000168.1:0-3068 GCA_031424355.1 Betaproteobacteria bacterium | reverse complement strand
CCGACGTTGGGCCGGCCTACCAGGGCGATGACCGGCTTCATACAGCGTTTCTCAATTCGGACGGAAGGCGTAGACGCCACCGTTTTGGGTGGTGACGACCAGCGTGGTGCCCGACAGGACGGGCGTGCCGATGACGGCCTTGCCGTCGGTGGGCAAACGCAGTTGCTGTTCGCCCGTGGCGGTGGCCAGGAAGTGCACATAGCCCTCGCTGTCGCCAAAGACTACGCTGGTGCCAACTGCCAGGGCGCCGCTCAGGCCGCGGTAGAGCAGCTTTTCGTTGGTCCAGGCGACATCGCCGCTGTCGGCCTGCCAGGCGGTGATGCGGTCGCTGGCATCGGCACCGAAAACACGTTCGGCATCGGCCGCCACCGCCTGGATGCCGCCCACGGTGCGCGACCACAGCACGCTGCCTTTGGCGGCGTCGGCACAGCCCACGGCCGACTGGAAAGCCCGCGCGCAAACGCGGTCGCCCACGCGCACGGCCGGGCCCAGCAGGTCGGCCAGGCGTTCGACTTCATTGCTGCCGCGCGGCGCAGCCAGCGGCACTTCCCACTGCACGGTGCCGCGCAGCGGGTCCACGCCCGCCAGACGCTGCCCCTGCCCCACCAGCAAGGTGTTGCGGAAGGCGCCCAGCACGCCGGCCTGGGCCAGCGTCAACGCATCGCCCGGTCGGCTCAGCGACCACAAACGGCGGCCATCGACGGCGTCGAAGGCATGCACGGCGCGGTCCACGCCCATCACGAAAACACGCTCGCCGGCCACCAGCGGCGGTGTGACCACGCTGGACGGCACGCGCTTGCGCCAGACCTCGCGGCCGGCGTCGAAGGTGACGACCTCGTTGCCGCGCGTGACCACGCTGGTGTAGCGGCCGTCGCTGCCCACACCAGCGGCGATGGCGCTGCCGGCCGTGGCGCGCCAGACTTCCACGCCGGTCTCGGCCTGCAACGCGCGCACCTCGCCGTTGCCCGAAGCCACGAACAGCACGCCGTTGCGCACCGTCGCCACCATGGGGTAGCCGATGCTGCCGATGCTGGCGTTCCAGACTTGCTGGGCCGCAATCTTGGGCGTGATGGCCTGCAGCGGCGTGGGCTTGGGCTTGTCGGCCGAGCAAGCGGCCAGACCGGCCACCAGGGCGGCCAGCGCCACCATCCGCAAGCGGGAAACAGCCGAACGCGTTAAGGTCACTTGCCGGCTCCCGAGGCGCTGGAAGCGGCGGCGGCAACGGGCGCTGTGGCCGCCGCCGACGCGGCGGGTTCGGCCGGCGTGGGCGAGGCACCGAGCGCCGTCAACTTCGCGTCGATGAGGCGGCGGTACTCGACCTTCTCGCCCATGGTCTTCCACGCGGTCTGGTAGGCCGCAAGGGCTTCGACTCGCTTGCCCTGGGCCATCAGCACGTCACCGCGGCGGTCAGCGGCCAGGGCCTCGAAGCCCTCGCCTTTCACGGCGTCCAGCGTCTTCAGCGCTTCGGGGTATTGCTTGGCGTCGGCTTGCACACCGGCCAGGCGCAAACGCGCAAGTTGGCGGGCTTCGTCTTCGACGGCGTTCTCGGCCACCCAGCTCAGGCTGGCCTTGGCGGCGTCGATCTGGCCTTTGGCGACCTGCACCTTGGCAGCCAGCAAACCACCTTGCTGGGCGTAAGCCGTGCCGGGGTTGCGCTCTTTCAGGTCGGCGAAAACGCGGGTGACCTTTTCCGCGTCGCCGGCCAGTGCGGCGCGGTCGAGTTCTTCGAACAGTGCGCCGGCTTTCTGTGCCTGTTCACGCTGCCAGTATTGCCAGCCGTTCCAGGCCGCGAAGCCGCCCAGCACCAGGATCAGCGCCCAGGTGATCAGGTTGCCCTGTTTGTTCCAGAACGCCTTGAGCGCGTCGAGTTGTTCCTGCTCTTGCAGGTCGAGTTGTGTGGCCATGGCTCAGGGTTGCTTCGGGTTCAGCGTGTTCGGGAAAAAAGTCCGCGATTATGCGGTGCGCAATTCGTGCGCCCAGGCTGCAGCCTCGGCGATGACGCGGGTGGTCTGCGCGGCGGCGGCATCGCGCAGCGGCTTGCAAGCCACCTCGCCGCGCGTCAGTTCATCGGCACCAAAAACCAGGGCGTGGCGGGCGCCGCTGGCATCGGCCTTCTTGAACTGCGACTTCATGCTGCCCCAGGCGTCTTTGCCGGCGGCGTGCATCAGCACCGAGACACCGGCCGCGCGCAGGGTTTCGGCCACCTGCATGGCCACCGGCAGGGCTTCCAGCGACGGCACCACGGCATAGACATCGGGCACCGTCACGGGCGCTTCCACCCCCGACTGCTGCAGCAGGTCCAGCACCCGCTCGATGCCCATGCCCCAGCCGATGCCGGGCGCGGGCTTGCCGCCGATCAGCTCGGACAGACCGTCGTAGCGCCCGCCGCCGCAAACCGTACCCTGGGCGCCCAGGCGGTCGGTGACCCATTCGAAAACGGTCAGGCAGTAGTAGTCCATGCCGCGCACCAGGCGGTGGTTGACGCGGTAGGGCTGGCCAGCGGCGTCCAGCACCTTGCACACGCCGTCGAAGTGCTTGAGCGATGCCTCGCCCAGGAAATCCATCAGCTTGGGCGCGGCTTCCACCACGGCTTGCAGCGCCGGGTTCTTGGTGTCCAGGATGCGCAGCGGGTTGCTGTACAGGCGCGATTTCGCCTCGGCGTCCATCGCGTCCTGGTGCTGTTCCAGGTAAGCGATCAAGGCCGCGCGGTGGGCCTTGCGTTCGTCGCTCTGCCCCAGGCAGTTGATGTCCAGGCGCACGTCCGTCAGGCCCAGGTCGCGCCACAGGCTGCGACACATCAGGATGACTTCGGCATCGACATCGGGACCGCCGAAACCCAGCGCCTCGACGCCCACTTGATGGAACTGCCGATACCGGCCGCGCTGCGGGCGTTCGTGGCGGAACATCGGACCGATGTAGTAAACGCGCTTGCCGCCGTCGTAGAGCATGGAATGCTCGACCGCCGCGCGCACCACGCCGGCCGTGCCTTCGGGGCGCAGCGTCAGTGCGTCGCCGTTCATGCTGTCGATGAAGGAATACATCTCCTTCTCGACGATGTCGGTCACCTC
>JANPHI010000167.1:0-4531 GCA_031424355.1 Betaproteobacteria bacterium | reverse complement strand
CACCGCCATGACAGCCACCCGCCGCCATTTCATCGCCGCCGCCGCCGCTGCCGGTGCGACGGGCCTGGTCCCGCCGGCCGCCGCACAGACAGCGCGCGCTGCGCCGGGTGCGCCTGGCGTGCCCCGCCTGCCGGTGCTGCGCCCGCGCCGCCTGCAGCCCGGCGACACCATCGCCCTGGTCAACCCGTCCAACGCGGTCTTCGAACGGCTGCCCTACGTGCTGGCCACCGAAGCGCTGCAGGCCCTGGGCTTCAAGGTGCGCGAGGCACCGAACCTGCGCGCGCGTTATGGCCCCTTTGGCGGCACCGACGCCCAGCGCGCCGGCGACATCAACGCCATGTTTGCGGACACTGGCGTGCAGGGCATCCTGGCGTTGACCGGCGGCTCAGGCGGCAATCGCATCCTGCCGCTGCTGGACTACGGCCTGATCGCGCGCAACCCGAAATTCCTGGGCGGCTTTTCCGACATCACCGCGCTGCTCAATGCGGTCAACACCTTGACCGGCCTGGTGACTTTCCATTGCCCGGTGGGCACGTCCGATTGGAACGCCTTCAGCGTGCAGTGGCTGCGCGGCGCGGTGATGGACGCCCGCGCGCAAACGCTGGCCAACGAAACCGAACGCGAAGACGCGCTGGTGCCGCGCAACAACCGCACGCAGACCCTGCGCGGCGGCCGGGCGCGCGGGCCGCTGGTGGGCGGCAACCTGACGGTGTTGACCGCCATGGCCGGCTCGCGCTACTGGCCTTCCTTCGACGGCGCCATCCTGTTCCTGGAAGAGACCAACGAGGCCATCTACCGCTGCGACCGCATGCTGTCCACGCTGAAGCTGGCCGGTGCGCTGGACCGCCTGGCCGGCGTGGTGATCGGCGCCTTCACCAACTGCGGCCCGGGCGACGGCAACTACGGCACGCTGACGCTGGACGAGGTCTTCGACGACTATTTCGTCAAGCCGCTGAAGGTGCCCGTCTACAGCGGCGCGCTGTTCGGCCACATCAAGCGCAAGTTCACGCTGCCGGTCGGACTGGACGTGGAGATGGACGCCGACGCTGGCACCGTCCGCTACCTGCAGCCAGCGGTGACCTGATGCATCAAGCCGGCCGGTAAGCCGCGATGGCGGCCAGCGCGGCTTGCCGTGCGGCTTCCGGCAGGAAGGCATGCTGCGCCGCCTGTGTGGCCATCGCCAGCAAGTCGGTCTCGGTCAGCGGCGTGTGCGTCAGCAGCGCCGCCGCTTCCTCGCTTTGCGTGATGCAGCTCATCAGCCGGTTGTCGGTGTGGTAGCTGAGGCTCACGCCGGCCCGCCACAGCGCGGTGATCGGGTGGGTGGCGATGGACGTGGCCGCGCCGGTGTGCACATTGCTGGTCGGGCAGACCTCCAGGTGCAGCCCCATCGTCAGCACTTCGTCCACCAGGTGGCGGCGGGCCGGATCGTTCAGCGCATCGGCCAGCCGCACGCCGTGGCCGATGCGGGTGGCGCCCAGGCTGCCGGCTTCGACGACGCGCTCGGCGGCGTCGGCTTCGCCAGCGTGCAGCGTGATGGCCAGGCCGGCGTCGCGGGCGATCTTCAAAGCCGCGGCATGGTCGCCGGGCGGGAAGCCCAGTTCGGCGCCGGCCAGGTCGTAGCCCACCACGCCCTGGCCCCGGTAGGCCGCAGCCAGGCGGGCAGCCCGTTCGGTCTGCGCGGGCGGCTCGTGGCGCATGCCGCAGACGATCAAGCCCGATTTTTCGAGCAGGGGCAGGCTGCTGCGCGCCAGGCCGGCCAGCAGGGCCTCGACGGCGGCTTCGCCGCTGATGCCGTAGGGTTCGAAGAGCAGCGGCGCGATGCGGAATTCGGCCAGCACCGCGCCGTCGGCCCGCGCGTCTTCGGCGGCTTCGAAGGCCACGTGTTCCAGCGCGGCCGGCGTGGCCATCGCGGCCACGGTCAAGGCAAAACCCTCCAGGTACTTGACCAGGCTGCCGGCGTGCGCGTTGGCGTTGAACCAGGCGGCCAGGGCGGCTGCATCGGGCGCCGGGCTGGCCATGCCGCGCTGGCGCAGCAGGTCCAGCAGCGTGGCCACGCGCAGGCCGCCGTCCAGGTGTTCGTGCAGCAGCACCTTGGGCAGGGCGCGGGCGCGTTGCAGGGTGGCGGCCGGTGCCGCCGATTCGGGGGTCAGGGTGTTCATCGTTGCCATGCTAGAGCCCTAGCGAGTCCCGTGCCCGCCGCCTGAATCGGGCGTCACGCGCTGCAGGCCCGTGCAAAGCCCCCCGATTCCGGCGTTGCAGCCCGTGTCAACGGCGTGACTCTTGCTATCCTGCCAAGCTTGTCCCTGCCTGAACCCACACCCATGAAGCGCATCCTGCTGGCCACCACCCTGGCCGCTGCTCCCGTATTGGCCCTGGCCGAACCGGCTGTCATCTTCGACATGGGCGGCAAGTTCGACAAGTCCTTCAACCAGGCCGGCTTCAACGGTGCCGAGAAGTGGAAGAAGGAAACCGGCAAGACCTACATGGAGTTCGAGATCGCCAACCCGGCGCAGCGTGAACAGGCGCAGCGCCGCATGGCCGAGCGCGGCGCCGACCCCATCGTGGGCATCGGCTTCAGCCAGGGCAGCGCAGCCGAGAAGGTGGCGAAAGACTTCCCCAAGACCAAGTTCGTCGTCATCGACGCCGAGGTCAAGCTGCCCAATGTGCAGAGCATCATCTTCAAGGAACACGAGGGCAGCTTCCTGGTCGGCGTGATGGCCGCGATGGCCAGCAAGACCGGCAAGCTGGGCTTCGTCGGCGGCATGGACATCCCGTTGATCCGCAAGTTCGCCTGCGGTTACGAGCAAGGCGCCAAGTACGCCAACCCCAAGGCTGAAGTCACCACCAACATGACCGGTACCACGCCCGGTGCCTGGAACGACCCGGCGCGCGGCGCCGAGCTGGCCAAGTCGCAGTTCGCCTCGGGTGTGGACGTGGTCTTCGCCGCGGCCGGCGGCACCGGCATGGGCGTCTACCAGGCGGCCAAGGACGCCGGCAAGCTGGCCATTGGCGTGGACAGCAACCAGAACCACCTGCACCCCGGCACCATGCTCACCAGCATGGTCAAGCGCGTGGACGTGGCCGTCTACACCGCCTTCAAGGGCGTGACGCCGGGCATGACCTCGCTGGGCCTGAAGGAAGGCGGCGTGGACGTGGCCATCGACGAGAACAACGCCAAGCTGGTGACGCCCGCGATGAAGCAGCGCGTCGACGCGGCGCGCGCCGACATCGTCAGCGGCAAGATCAAGGTCATCGACTTCACCGTCGCGAACACCTGCAAGTGATGGTTGCCACCGCCGCCCCGGCGGTTGAGATGTTGCGCATCAACAAGCGCTTCGGCGCCGTTCAGGCCAACCGCGACGTGAACCTGCGCGTGGCCGCCGGCACCGTGCACGGCATCGTCGGCGAGAACGGCGCGGGCAAGAGCACGCTGATGTCCATCCTCTACGGCTTCTACCAGGCCGACAGCGGCGAGATCGCCATCGAAGGCAAGCCCGCGCGCATCACCGGTTCCCGCGAGGCCATCGCGCTGGGCATCGGCATGGTCCACCAGCACTTCATGCTCGTGGACACGCTGAGCGCGCTGGACAACGTGATGCTGGGCGCCGAACCCGGCTGGCGCCTGCAGGCTGCCCGCGCCCAGGTGCGCGCGCAGCTGGACGTGCTGATGCGCGACACCGGCTTGCAGGTGAATCTGGACGCCCTCGTCAGCGAACTGCCGGTGGGCGAACGCCAGCGGCTGGAGATCCTGAAAGCGCTGTACCGGGGCGCGCGCATCCTGATCCTGGACGAGCCCACGGCGGTGCTGACACCGCAGGAAACCGATGCGTTGTTCGACACGCTGCGCGGCCTGCGCGCACGCGGCACGACCATCCTGCTGATCACGCACAAGCTGAAGGAAATCATGGCGCTGTGCGACGCGGTCACGGTGATGCGCCAGGGCCAGGTGGTGCTGGACTGCGTGATCGCCGACACCAGCATCGACGGCCTGGCCGAGGCCATGGTGGGCCGCCGGGTGAACCTGGGCCGCGACGGCAAACAGGCGCAGCCGGGTGCGGTGCTGCTGCAGGCCACTGGCCTGAACTGGACCGACGCGCTGGGCGTGGCACGCCTCAGCGACGTGAGCCTGACGCTGCGCGCCGGCGAGATCGTCGGCGTGGCCGGCGTCTCGGGCAATGGCCAGACCGAACTGCTGGACGTGCTGTCGGGCTTGATGGCGCCCACGCAGGGCCAACTGCAGGTGGGCGACGCCGCCTACACACCGGCGCGCTGGATTAGCACCCGCGCGGCGCGCCAGCGGCGCATCGCCCACGTGCCGGAAGACCGTCACCGGCGCGGCCTGGTGCTGCCCTTCGCGGCCTGGGAATCGGCCGTGCTGGGTTATCAAACCTTGAAGTGCTACAGCCGCAGCTTCTGGCATGGCCGCTGGATGCGCCAACGCGCGATGCGCGACGACACCGCCGCGATGATGGAACGCTACGACGTGCGCCCGCGCAACCCCGAACTGCGCAGCAGCCAGTTCAGCGGCGGC
>JANPHI010000166.1:0-1576 GCA_031424355.1 Betaproteobacteria bacterium | reverse complement strand
TTCAACATGAATCGCGCCCCCACCGACAGCCGCCTGGTGCGTGAGGCGCTGGACATCGCGGTGGACCGCCACGCTTTGTTCAAGGTGCTGTTTCCGCGGGGTGACGCGATGCAGGCCGTCAGCGCGTTTCCGCCTTCGGTGCCCGGCTATGACCGGACGCTGAAGAACGAATACGACCCCGACCGCGCGCGGCAGTTGCTGGCCCAGGCGGGCCACCCGAACGGCATGGACATCGACCTGTGGGCCCTGCCCATCAGCCGGCCCACCAACCCCAACGGTCAGTTGATGGCGCAGATGATCCAGGCCGACTGGGCCCGGATCGGCGTGAGGGCGCGCATCCTCACCTACGAGTGGGGCGAATACCTGAAGCGCGCCAACCAGGGCGAGCACCACATCTACATGAGCGGCTGGAGCACCGACGTGGCTGCTGCCGACGAGTTCCTGGCGCCCAACCTGACCTGCGCGTCCAGCCGCGGCGGCATCAAGTTCTGCAACGCCGAATTCGACGCGCTGGTGGAAGGCGCGCGGGCCGAAGTGGACGTGGCCAAACGCACGCTGCTGATCGAACGCGCGCAGCAGATCTTCAAGCGCGAACGGCCGTGGATCACCATGGCGCACAGCGCCGTCTACATCCCGCTGCGCAAGGACGTGCAGGGCTTCGTGATGGCGCCGAATGGCGGCGTCGATTTCGAAGGGGTGTACCGGCAATGACCGCAACCCCGACCTTGCCCATGACCCGCGTCGAAGACATCGCCGCCGACCCCGCCTTCCGCCGGCTGGTCACGCTGCGCGGCGTGCCGCATGACCTGCGCTACACCACCACCCACAACTTTGCCGGCCGCGTGCTTTACGTGGGCCTGGACTGCGCCTGGCTGCGTGCCGAGGCCGCTGCCGGCCTGGAAGCCGCTGCCGACCACCTGGCCGTGCAGCGCCCGGGCTGGCAATTGCTGGTGCTGGACGCGCTGCGCCCGCAGCGCGTGCAGGAAGCCATCTGGGCCGACGTGGCCGGCACAGCCGCGGCGCTGTACTTCGCCAACCCGGTGCGTGGCTCCATCCACAGCTACGGCATGGCGGTGGACGTGACGCTGATCGACCCGCAGGGCCGCGAGTCGGACATGGGCAGCGGTTTCGACGAGATGACCTTGGCGTCGCACCCCGCGCTGCACGCCGAACACCTGGCGAATGGCGTGCTGACGCCTGCGCAGGTCGGCGAGCGGCAGTGCCTGTTGGATGCGATGGCCCACGGCGGCTTTCACGGCATCCCCACCGAGTGGTGGCACTTCGACCACGGCGACAAAGACCGCGTGCGGCGCGAACTGCCGCGCATCTACTGAAACGCGCAACGCGCGCAACGCTTGAAACAGCCCAAGGCACCGCCATGACTTCCACCCGCCGCCATTTCATCGCCGCTGCGGCCGCCGCCGGCGCGGCGGGCCTGGCCCCGCACGCCGCCGCCCAGACGGCGCGCGCTGCGCAGCCCGTGCCTCGCCTGCCGGTGCTGCGCCCGCAGCGCGTGCAGGAAGCCATCTGGGCCGACGTGGCCGGCACAGCCGCGGCGCTGTACTTCGCCAACCCG
>JANPHI010000165.1:0-27054 GCA_031424355.1 Betaproteobacteria bacterium | reverse complement strand
TGGTTCTTCAGGTGGAACTCCACCGTGTCGCCCTGGCGCACCCGGATGAAGCTGCCCGGCACGCTGCCGCCGAACGTCCAGAAGGTGTAGTTCACGCCTTCGGAAATCTGCATCTCCTTTTCGACGACTTCCAGCTCGACGATGACCTTGGCCGGCGTCTTGCGCATCGTCGGCGGCGGCACGTTGGGCGGGCTGGTCAGCACGGCGCGGATGACCGGGCCCTGCGGCGGGCCGAGGTCGCCGGTGTCGCGGGGGTTGCCGGCTTTGGGGGTCGCAGCCTGGGCGGCGGCCAAGAGCCCGCAGGCCAGCAGGGCCACGGTGGTCAGGGTCTTGAGTTGGCGGGTCACGTTGCACTCCTTGGGCTGGGTGACGGTGGAAATTGGCTGATCGTGGACAGGGTGTCCGGATAAAAGATTCATATTTCGCGCATGTATTTTGGTCGTTGAGGTTGCGCCCGGCTTTGAGCCATGTCAATCCGGCGGGCGAGCAAGGTGCTGGCCGGCCTGTGGCGGCCAGGCCCGCGGCCGGGCCGCCGCGCGGCGCGCGCCCCAGGCCGACGCGGCCAGCGTCAGTGCGAACAGCAGCAGGGCCGCCGCGTTCAATTCAGCGCCCAGCGTGCGCCACGTCGGGTGGCCGATGCCGCCCACCAGGCGCAGCAGCAGCGAGGCGTGCAGCGCCAGCAGCGGCAGGTAGAACCCGACCCCGAAGCGCAGTTTCACCGGCAACAGCGCGGGCAGGATGACCGGCGCATGCCCCATCACCATGCTGAGGATGAAGCCCAGGCCCAGCGCATGCAGCGCCAGGTCGCGACCGGGACAGCCCAGCGCCGTGCCCAGCCAGGCCAGCCCGGCCAGCGCCAGCCAGGCGTAGCCGGCCAGCAGGCTGACCGCCATGTAGCGCGCCAGGCCGGGCGCGAAGACGGTGCGGCGCGCGATGTCGAAGACCGCCAGCCACAGCGCCAGGGCCGACAACGCGGCGCCGTACAGCACGCCGCCCCAGGCCTGCAGGGACACCGGCACAGGCGCCAGCGCCGGGGTCCAGGCCAGCGCCGAAGTGGGCGATGACAGCGACGACAGGGACGATAGCGACGACAGGGACGATAGCGACGACAGGGAGGCGCCCGCCCCCAGCAGCGCCACGATGCCCAGCAGGGCCGGCAGCGCGACGGCAGGGCGCCGGGTCAGCCGGGTCATCTCCAGCCGCTCGGCGGCGATGGTCAGCACCACCAGCGCGAACCACCAGGGCAGCACCGCGCCGATGCTGCAACCGGCGGCGTACAGGCCGTTGCCCACCAGCCAGGACAGCGCCGCCAGCAGCAGCAAGGCCGTGTGCGCGGCCGGCTGGCGCCGCCACACCACGGTGTGCACCGCCACCGACGTGGCAGCGGCCAGCACGCCCAGCGCGGCCGCAGCGGGGTAGCGATCCAGCAGCAGCAACACGCCGCTGCACCCGGCCGCGGCCGGCGCCAGAAACGCCCAGGTGCGCTTCACGGCCACCGCCCGTTCGAGGGCGATGACCAGGCCGAGGAAGGCCGACAGCATCAGCGCCGCGTGGGCGCCGGCCGCCTGGCTGACGAGGGCGCTGCCCTGTAGCAGCGGCCAGGCTGCGCCGGCCCGCAACAGGCCACCGGCCACGGCCGCCAGCACCAGGGTGGCCGCCAGCAGCGAGAAACCCAACCGGGCACTGCGCGCAACCGAAGCCGGTGCCGGCCTGAAGTTCACGCCATGAACCGGCGGGCCCGCGCGCTCATGCGCTCGGGTGTCCAGGTCGGTTCCCACACCAGCACGACGTCGATGGCGCAATGCGGCGGCAGCACGCGTTCGAGCTCGGTCTCGATGTCGCCGGTGATCAGGTCGGCCACCGGGCAGGCGGCCGAGGTCATCGTCATGCGGACCCGCGCGATGCCGTCGGTGATGTCCACGCCGTAGACCAGACCCAGGTCCACGATGGTCAGCGCCACCTCGGGGTCGATGACCCGGCCCAGCGCCGCCAACACCGGGGCCTGCAGGTCCGCAGGCCCCTGGTAGGGGTAGGGACAGGGTGAGGCGGCCCCGTCCACGGCGGCTTGCGGGTGCGCAGCGGTCGCCATGCGCTCAGGCCCGCACGGCGGCGGCGGCGGTCTGTTCACTGCCGCGCAGGCGGGGCGCCCGGCGCAGCAGGCGGAAGGCGTAGAGCGCCAGCAGCACGGCACCGCCGGCGAAGACGATGTCGCCCGGCACGCGCAGCCAGACCAGCGTTTCCATCACCTTGGAGTGGATGATTTCCGGTGAACGCGCGTACCACAGGCCCTTGTCGATGCTGGCCCAGGCCTGGTAGATGCCGGCCGGCAGCAGCGACCCGAAAACCATCATCGCCAGGCCGATGTTCAGGCCCCAGAAGGCGGGCTTGAGCAGGCTGTCGGTGTGCAGGCCGCGGGCATACAGGTTGCGCAGGCAGAACAGCAGCAGGCCGATGCCCAGCATGCCGTACACGCCGAACAGCGCGGCGTGACCGTGGGCCGCCGTCATGTTCAGGCCCTGCACGTAGTACAGCGAGGCCGGCGGGTTGATGGCAAAGCCCAGCACGCCGGCACCCACGGTGTTCCAGAAGCCGACGGCCACGAAGCACATCACCGGCCACTTGTAGGCCGACAGCCACGGCGCACCCTGGCTGCGGCGGTAGGTCTGCAGCGCTTCCAGGCCGATCATGGCCAGCGGCACCACTTCCAGCGCCGAGAACACCGCGCCCACCGAGATCACCGAGGTCGGCGTGCCGGTGAAGTACAGGTGGTGCAGCGTGCCCAGGATGCCGCCGAACAGGAAGACGATGGTTTCGGCCACGATGGCGCGGTTGGCGCTGGTGGCGCGCACCAGGCCCAGGTTGACGAAGATGAGTGCGACGACGGCGGTGGCGAAGACCTCGAAGAAGCCTTCCACCCACAGGTGGACCAGCCACCAGCGCCAGTACTCGACCATCGAGTAATGGGTGTGCGGGCCCCACATCAGCGAACTGGCGTAGAAGCCGCCGATGCAGGTGGCCGACAGGAAGACCGTGGCGATCAGGCCACGGGTTTCCGACGGCTTCATCAGCGCCGGCCACAGCGCGCGGCCCAGCAGGAACAGCCAGAACAGCAGGCCCGCGAACAGCAGCAGCTGCCAGACGCGGCCCATGCTGGTGTATTCCAGGCCCTGGTTGCCGATCCAGAAGCTGTAGCCGAAACCCAGGTGCTGCAGCGTGCCCAGCCAGCCGGTGACGGTGGAGCCGACGACGATCGCGATCAACGCCCAGAACAGCACGTCCACACCCAGCTTCTGCAGCTTGGGTTCATGCCCCGACAGCAGCGGCGCGACGAACAGGCCGGTGGCCAGCCAGGCGGTGGCGATCCAGAACACGCCGACCTGCGTGTGCACAGTGCGGCTCACGACATAGGGCAGCACCTGGGCCAGCGGGATGCCGAAGAAGGACTGGCCTTCGACCGCGTAGTGCGCGGTGACCACGCCCATGCCGATCTGCAACAGCAGCAGGCCGATGACGGCGAAGAAGTACTTGCGCGTGGCCCGCATCGACGGCGTGGCGACGGCACCCAGGAAGGGATCGCTGGCCGGCAGCACCGGGTCGGCCTCGGGCTGGTGGCTGCCGTGGAACCACAGCATCGCGCCCAGGCCGGCGATCAGCAGCACGATGCTGACCATGGACCACATCGCGGCCGAACCGGTCAGCGTGTTGCCCACCAAGGGCTCGTGCGGCCAATTGCTGGTGTAGGACAGGTCGGTCTCGCCCGGTCGGTCGGTGCTGGCGGCCCAGGACGTCCAGAAGAAGAAGGCGGCCAGTGCCTGCCGGTCTTCGGCCTTGGGCAGCGCGCCGTCGGCCATCGCGTACTGCTCGCGCAGCGCGGCCAGCGAGGGGTCGCTGCCGAACAGCGTTTCGAAGTGCGCGGCGGTGGTGCGGATGGCGTGCGCGCGTTCGCGGGTGACGGTGAGCACGCCGCTGGTCTCGTCAAAGCGGTTGCGCCGCATCTCGTCCTTCAGCGTGGCCGCGATGGCTGCGCGTTCGGCTACCGTGGGCCCGGCCAGGGCGGTGGTCTGCTGCTGCGTGCGCAGCGTCTGCAGGGCCAGCGCTTCGCGGTGCAGCCAGTCGGCCGACCAGTCGGGGGCCACATAGCTGCCGTGGCCCCAGACGGTGCCCAGCTGCTGGCCGCCGGCCGCCAGCCAGGCCTGCTGGCCGGCCTGGATCTGGTCGCCGGTGAACAGCGTGCTGCCGTCTTCGGCGACGACGGCCTTGGGACTGGGCGGCGCGGTGAGGTAGATCTGGTAGCCGATGAAGCCCAGGGCTCCGAAGGACAACACAAAGATCAGACCCAGCCAGCGCCACAGCCGGTGGTTGCTTTTCATCTCGAATCTCCTGTGCGCAAGGGGCTGCGCTAATAGATGCACGTAATGTGCATCTATAGTAGGAAGGCGCTGTCGCTGCGACCTTGATCCACATCAAACCCGCGCCGGCCGGGCGGCCCGCGCCAACGCTTCAGCGCGGCACGTAGAAGGTGGACGGCTCGCGCTGCACCACCGCGCCCTGCCCGGCTTCGGCCTGCGAGGCCACATCGAAATAGACCGGCAGCGACTGCCCCTGCAGCCGCTGCGCCTGCTCGGCCGACAGGCGCACCGCGACGACGATGGAGCCGATCTCGGTGCCCGGCACCTGCAGTTCGGTGGCGGGCTGGGCCAGCGTCAGCCCCGGCAGGCCTGCGACATCGACGCGGAAGCGGCGCGGCGTTTCGCTGCGGTTCATCAGCTGCAGGCGGTAGACGTTCTCGACCACGCCTTCATCGACGACGCGGGCCAGCGCGCCACGGTCCTTGATCACGTCGAAATGGAAGGGCTTGCGCAGCACCACGCTGGCCGTGAAGGCCGCTGACGCCACGCCCAGCAGCGCCGCGTAGATCAGCACCCGCGGGCGCAACGCGCGCTTGAACATCTGAGCCTTGGTCCAGCCGCCGGCCACGCCGTTCTCGGTGGAATAGCGGATCAGGCCCTTGGCGTAGCCCATCTTGTCCATCACGCTGTCGCAGACGTCGATGCAGGCGGCGCAGCCGATGCATTCGTTCTGCAGGCCGTCGCGGATGTCGATGCCGGTGGGGCAGACCTGCACGCACAGCGTGCAATCGATGCAGTCGCCCAGGCCCTGCGCCGCCGGCGTGGCCTTGCGGGAGCGCGAACCGCGCGGTTCGCCCCGACCCTGGTCGTAGGTGATGACCAGCGAGTCCTTGTCGATCAGCGCGCTCTGGAAGCGCGCGTAGGGGCACATGTACTTGCAGATCTGCTCGCGCAGGTAGCCGGCGTTGCCGTAGGTGGCCAGGCCGTAGAAGGCGATCCAGAAGGTGTTCCACGGGCCGACGTTGAAGCTGAGCGCGGCCTGCGCCAGTTCGCGCACCGGCGTGAAGTAGCCGACGAAGGAAAAGCCCGTCACCAGGCCCACCGCCAGCCAGGCCGCGTGCTTGCCGGTCTTGCGCAGCAGCTTGTTCGCCGACCAGGGCGCGGCGTCCAGCCGCATGCGCGCGATGCGGTCGCCTTCCACGTGGCGCTCTATCCACATGAAGATTTCGGTGTAGACCGTCTGCGGGCAGCTGTAGCCGCACCACAGCCGGCCGGCCACTGCCGTGAACAGGAACAGCGCCAGCGCCGACAGCACCAGCAGCGCCACCAGGTAGATCAGGTCCTGCGGGTAGAGCACCAGCCCGCCGATGTAGAAGCGCTGCGCTTCCACATCGAACAGCAGCGCCTGCCGGCCGCCCCACTGCAGCCAGGGCATGCCGTAGAAGAACAGCTGCGTCAGCCAGACGAAGAACCAGCGCCAGCCGGCGAACCAGCCGTGCACCGAACGCGGGTAGATGTCGGGCGCCTTCTCGTACATCGACACGAACAGCGGCGTGCCGTCGTCGGCCGCAGCCGGGTGGATGGGGATGACGCGGGTGGCGGGCGGAGGCGGAGACGGCGGCGGCGGCGGTGGGGTGCTCATCTCAGCCGTCCTTGCCATCGACGCGGGGCTGCGCCAGCCAGGGGGCGTAGACCACCAGGTAGAGGCTGAAGGCGGCCGTCCAGCAGGCGGCCGCCAGCATCCAGGCCAGGCGGGGCAGACCGGCCAGCGGCAGCAGCACGCGCAGGGCGGCAGCGGCCATCACCAGCGCGTAGGCCCCGGTCTCGACGCGGCCCACCTTCAAGGGCCGCCCGGTGTGGCCGCGCGCGGTGCGCGTGACCATGCCGATGACCAGGCCGCCGGTGGCACCAACGGCCAGCGCATGCACGCCGGCCGAGGCCGCGACCACGCCCAGCGCCGACGCGGCCAGCAGCAGCAGGCCGATGGGGATCCAGGCATAGGCGGCGTGCAGGATCCACAGGATGGGGCGCCGCGCTGTTGCCCACGGCCGCCAGCTGGCCAGCAAGGCCGCGTGCAACACGGCGGCCAGCGCCAGGACGGCGGCCGTGAACAAGGCCCAGCCCCCTGCCGCCGGCGCCAGCACCCAGGCCGCCAGACCGGCGACCGTGGCCGCCAAGGCCGCCGGCGACAGCCAGCGGGGCGCAGCCAGCTTCAGCCCCGGCGTGGCGCCCATCGTGAAGGCCGGCACCACACGGCCGGCCATCACGCATTCGATCATCACGACCAGCGCCAGCGCCGCATGCAAGGGTCGCAGCGGGTTCAGGTCCAACCAGCCCAGCGCGCTGGCGTGGAAGGCCGCGTTGGCCAGCGTCAACAGCAGCAACAGGCCCACCAGCGGCAGGTTGCGCCGGTTGCCGGCCCGCAGCAGCACGCGCGCCAGCGCGGCGGCCACCAGCGGCAGCAAGGCCAGGTCGAGCACCGCGAAGACCACCGGTGGCGCCACCACCGCCGCCAGCCGCGCCGCCAGCCACAGCAGCACCAGCCCACCCAGCGCCAGGCCGCGCGGCGTGGCCTGCCCGGTCCAGGCTTTGCCGGCGGTCAGCAGAAAGCCGACGATGACCGCAGCCGCAAAACCGAAGAGCATCTCGTGCGCGTGCCACAGCAAGGCCGGCACCGGGCCGGGCCACGCGAAGCCACCCAGCGCTACGGCCACCCACAGCGGCACAGCCAGGGCCGCGTAGGCCGCAGCGGCCCCGTAGAAGGGGCGGAAACCCAGGCGCAGCAGGGGCAGCCCACGCGCGGACTCGCCGGGTGGCGCAGCGGCTGCAGCGGCAGCGGCAGGCGGGGCCGGCGTGATGGGTGTCGGGAAGATCGGCAGGTTCATGGGGCAGCGCGCGGCGGCACGACCCATACGACCGGCACGCCTCGTTATAAGATATATTTTGATTGCATGTTATCAGCTGCAGGCTGCTGCAGTCGATCCATCACCCCACAGCCTTCTGGCCCGCCGAGTCTTCGCCATGCGCCTTTCCGAATACACCGACTACACGCTGCGCGTGCTGATGCGCTGTGCCCGCGAGGGCGACGCGCTGCTGACCATCGCCGAAACCGCCGAGACCCTGCAGGTCTCTAAGAACCACCTGATGAAGATCGTCAACGACCTGGCCCGCCAGGGCGTGCTGGAAACGACGCGCGGCCGGGGCGGTGGCTTCCGCCTGCTGAAGGCGCCGGCCGACATCCACGTGGGCGATGTGGTGCGCGCCGGGGAAACCGACTTCCGCCTGGTCGAGTGCTTCGACCCCGAAACCGACACCTGCACGCTGACGCCGGGGTGCAGCCTCAAGGGGGTGCTGCAGCGCGCGCTGCAGGCCTTTTTCAGTGAACTCGACCAGGTGACGCTGGCCGATCTGGTGCGGCCCGCACAGCGCGGCCGCGCCGGTCTCCAAGCCGCCACCGTCGCCACCGTCGCCCTGCCCCGCAGCCGCCGCAGCGGCGCCTGAAGGCCCGTTCGGCTTCAGGTTGAATTCACCTTCGTATGGAATACTGGCTGCGCATGCCCGTCGTGTTCATCGCCCAGCACCAACACCAGCGTCCGTGTCTCAAGCCCACCGTTCACCTGCCCACACCACCAGCCGCAGCCCCGGCTTGAGCCGCGCGTGGTGGTTCGCGCGCTGGCTGCTGGTGCTGGCCTTGGCCTTCGACCACCTGAGCGCGCCCTTCCACCTGCACCACCACGACGGCGTGCAGGCGCAGCACGCGGCCAGCGCCGACAACGCACCGCCGAACGGTGACGCTGCGCAGCTGAACAGCGACGAGCCGACCGCCGCTTCGCACGCGGCCACGGCCCTGCGCACCAACACGTCGTGGTGGGGCCAGTTGCCAGCGCTGGACGGCGCCGACCTGCCGGTGGCGCTGCTGGCGATGGCCCATCGCCTGGCAGCACTCGATGACGCGCCGCCGCCCCTGTGGCGCCCGGACCGCTCACGCAACGACTTCCGCTCGCACCGCAGCCTGCCGCCCGCCGGCCGCGCGCCGCCGCTCCACGCCTGAGACCCTGCATCGCGCTGCCCAGCGCCTGTCTCAGTCCTGTCCGTCCTGCTGCCCCGCCCGGGAAGCAGGCACACGTGGAGTTTTCGCATGCCTTGCCTTCCGACCCCGCGCGCGCCCGTTCGCGTCGCCTTCGCGCTCGTCCTGAGCGCTGTTCTCTCGATGACGCAGCCGGCCCGGGCGGCCGATGAATTCGCCGTCACACCGGCCCAGCTGCAGGGCCTGGGCGTCACCTTGCAACGCCTGGACAAAGCGGCGGGCATCCAGGGGCAGGCCTACCCGGCGCGCGTGGTGCTGCCGCCCTCGCAAGAGCAGGTGGTCAGCGCCCCGCTGGCCGGGCTGGTGGACCGGGTGCTGGTCGGCGAGAACAACACCGTCAAGAGCGGCCAGCCGCTGCTGCGCCTGATCAGCCCCGAGCTGGGCGAACTGCAGCTCAGGCTGCTGCAGGCGTCAGCCAAGAGCCGGCTGTCACAGCAGACGGCGCAACGCGAACGCGCACTGCTGGCGGAGGGCATCGTGCCCGAGCGGCGCGTGCAGGAAGCCGAAAGCGCTGCCGAGGAAGACCGCGCACGCCTGCAGCAGGCCGAAGCCGCGCTGCGGCTGGCCGGTGTGGACGCCACCAGCATCCGCAAGATCGCCGCCGGCGGCGCGCTGCAAGACGGCCTGACCGTGCACGCCAAGACCGCCGGCACGGTGATGGCGCTGACCGTGAAGGCCGGCCAGCGCGTGGCGCAGGCCGACGCCCTGATGCGCCTGGCCGACACGCGGCAGCTGTGGCTGGACATCCAGTTGCCGGCCGACCGGCGGTCGCAGGTCGCGCTCAAGGGCGGGGTGATCAACGTGGTCGGCCGTGCCGCCACGGCCACGCCCTTGAGCCTGGCTTCGATGGTCAGCGACAGCCAGACCGTCACGCTGCGCGCCCACATCACTCAGGGTGCCGCGCTGTTGCGGCCGGGCGAATTCGTCCAGGCCCAGGTGCCCTTCGCCAACGTGGCGGGCGCGGGTTCGGCTGCCGCAGGCTGGCCGGTGCCGGTGGCCTCGGTGGTGCGACACGGCGACAAGGCCTATGTCTTCGTGCGCACAGCCACCGGCTTCCGGGCGCTGGCGGTGACCGTGCTGCACAGCGCCGGCGCCTCGGTGCAGGTGCAAGGGCCGCTGCAGCCCGGTCAGGACATCGCGGTCACCTCGGTGGTCGCGCTGAAAGCCGCCTGGCTCGGCAAGACGGGCGGCAACTGATGCTGCCCCGCCTGGTTCAGTTCGCGCTCACGCAGCGCCTGTTCGTCATGCTGGCTGCGGCCCTGCTGGCCGGCGCCGGCTGGTTCAGCTTTCGCAGCCTGCCGATCGACGCCTTCCCCGACGTGTCCAACACGCAGGTCAAGATCATCATGAAAGCCCCGGGCATGACGCCCGAGGAGGTCGAGAGCCGCATCGCGATCCCGATCGAGGTGGAGCTGCTGGGCATCCCGCAGCAGCGCATCCTGCGCTCGGTGTCGAAGTACGGTCTGGTCGATGTCACCGTCGACTTCAACGACGGCACCGACATCTACTGGGCGCGCCAGCAGGTGGCGGAACGGCTGGCCAACATCACGGCCGACCTGCCGGCCGGCATCAGCGGCGGCATGGCGCCGATCACCACGCCGCTGGGCGAGATGTTCATGTTCACCATCGAAGCCGCCGGCCTGTCGCTGGAAGAAAAGCGCAGCCTGCTGGACTGGGTGATCCGGCCGGCCCTGCGCGGCGTGGCGGGTGTGGCCGACGTGAACGCGCTGGGCGGCAAGGTGCGCAGCTTCGAGGTCATCCCCGACCCGGCCAAGCTGGCCGCCGTCGGCCTGTCGGTCGCCAAGCTCAAGGCCGCCATCGAAGCCAACAACCGCAACGACGGGGCCGGCCGGCTCGGTGAAGGCGACGAGGTGCTGCTGGTGCGCAGCGAAGGCAGCGTGAAGACGCAGGACGACCTGCGCGCCATCGTCGTCAGCAGCCAGAGCGGCCGCACCATCCGCCTGGCCGATGTCGCGACGGTGGGTGACGGGTCGGTCACGCGCTCCGGCGTGGTCACGCAGGACGGTCGCGGCGAGGCCGTCGAAGGTCTGGTGCTGGGCCTGGCCGGCGCCAACGCGCAGAAGGTCGTCGAGGGCGTGACGAAAAAGCTCGCCGACATCCAGCCGGCCCTGCCCCGGGGCGTCGAGCTGAAGGTTTTCTACAACCGCGCGGGTCTGGTCGAGAAGGCCGTCGGCACGGTGGCCAAGGCCCTGCTGGAAGCCACGCTGATCGTGCTGGTGCTGCTGGGTGCCTTCCTCGGCAATGTGCGGGCGGCCGTCGTCGTGGCCGTGGTGCTGCCGCTGGCGGCGCTGGCCACCTTCATCCAGATGCGGCTGGCCGGCATGTCGGCCAACCTGATGAGCCTGGGCGGTCTGGCCATCGCCCTGGGCATGCTGGTGGACGCGGCCGTGGTGGTGGTCGAGAACGTGGTGCAACACCTGGCCCAGGACAGCAGCAAGGGCCGCCTGCCGCGCCTGCACATCGTGTTCCGCGCGGTGCGCGAAGTGGCCGTACCGGTCTCGGCCGGCATCCTGATCATCATCACGGTGTTCCTGCCGCTGCTGACGCTGCAAGGCCTGGAAGGCAAGTTCTTCGGGCCGGTGGCGATGACCATCGTCTTCGCGCTGATCAGCTCGCTGCTGCTGTCGCTGACGGTGATCCCGGTGCTGTCGTCCTTCCTGCTGAAACAGGTCTCGCACGAAGACCCGTGGTTGCCGCGCCAGCTGCTGAAGGCCTACGCACCCGCGCTGGCCTGGGCCCTGCGCCGGCAAGGTGCCGTCTTCGCCGTGGCCGGCGCCCTGCTGGTCGGCGCGGCCGTCGTCTACACCTTCGTCGGCAAGACCTTCATGCCGGAAATGGACGAGGGCGACATCATCGTCGGCATCGAGAAACTGCCCTCGATCAGCCTGGAGCAGACCGCCGCACTCGACCTGAAGATCCAGCAGGCCTTGTTGAAGAACATCCCGGAAATCACCGGCATGGTGGCGCGCGCCGGCTCGGACGAAATCGGCCTGGACCCGATGGGCCTGAACCAGACCGACACCTTCCTGGTGCTGAAGCCGCGCAGCGACTGGCAGCTGGCCAGCAAGGAAGCGCTGATCGCCCGCATCCGCACGGTGCTGGACCAGATGCCCGGCATCCGCTACAGCTTCACGCAGCCGATCAACATGCGCGTGTCGGAAATGATCATCGGCGTGCGCGGCGACGTGGCGATCAAGCTCTTCGGGCCCGATCTGGCCACCTTGAACGTCCTGTCCGCCCAGGTCGAAGCCGTGATGCAGAAGGTGCCGGGCAGCCAGGACGTGTACACGGTGGAAAACGGCGGCGTGCAGTACCTGCGCGTGGTGGTGGACCGCCTGGCGGCCGGCCGCTACGGCCTGTCGGTGGAAGACGTGCAGGACGCCCTGCGGGCGCAGCTCGAAGGCCAGCGTGCCGGCACCGTGATCGACGGCAACCGGCGCATCCCCATCGTGCTGCGCGGCCCCGACGCGGTGAAGGTCTCGCCGGCCGAATTCGCCGCCCTCAGCATCATGGGCGCCGACGGGCTGAGCGTGCCGCTGCAGACGCTGGCCCGGCTGGAGCGCGAGAGCGGGCCGGTCAAGATCGACCGCGAGATGGGCAGCCGCTACGGCGTGGTCATCGCCAACGTCACCGGGCGCGACCTGGTCGGCTTTGTCGAAGAGGCCCGGGCCAGCGTGGCGGCGGCCGTCAAGCTGCCCACCGGCTACACCATCACCTGGGGCGGGCAATTCGAAAACCAGCAGCGCGCCGCCGCCCGCCTGACCCTGGTCGTGCCGCTGGCGCTGGGTTTCATCTTCCTGATCCTGTTCACCACCTTCGGCTCGGTGCGGCAGGCGCTGCTGGTGCTGAGCAACATCCCGTTCGCGCTGGTCGGCGGCATCGTGGCGCTGTGGGTCACCGGTGAATACCTGTCGGTGCCGGCTTCGGTGGGCTTCATCGCCCTGCTCGGCATCGCGGTGCTGAACGGCGTGGTGCTGGTCAGCTATTTCAACCAGCTGCATGCCGAAGGGCTGGCGCTGGCGGCCTGCGTCACCGAAGGCGCGAAGCGGCGCCTTCGGCCGGTGCTGATGACGGCATCGATCACCGCTTTCGGCCTGATCCCGCTGCTGTTCGCGACGGGGCCGGGTTCCGAGATCCAGCGCCCGCTGGCCATCGTGGTCATCGGCGGCCTGATCAGTGCCACGGCGTTGACGCTGTTCCTGCTGCCCATCCTCTACCTGCGCTTCGCGCAGGCCCAGCCTGCAGCCCCGGAGCTGAACCATGTCTAAATTCTGTTTGACGCTGATCTGCTCGCGCGAGGTCGAAGAGAAGCTGCTCGACACCTTGCTGACCTCGGTCGACGGCGAAATCTTCACCAGCACACCCACCTCCAGCCACGGCACGGCGCAGGGGCGCCTGTCCAACGCCGAGAAGGTCTTGGGGCGCAGCCGCTCGGTGCAGGTGCAGATCATCACCACCGGCGAAGAACTGGCCAGCCTGACCGCACTGCTGATGCAGGGCTTTCGCGGCACCGGCCTGCGCTACTGGGCGACGGCCCTGGTTGTCGAAGGGGAAGTGGCATGAAGCGCCACCAACGCCAAGGCCAAGGCCACCGCCGGTGGCTGGACGCGGCCCTGCTGGTCGCAGTCTGGCTGCCGCTGGCCGCAGCCCCGGCGCGGGCCGAACAGCGGCCGACGCCGCCCGACCTGCCGCCGACCGAGATCGCCCGGCTGAGCATCGACCAGGACCTGGCCGTCATCGAAGCCCGCCGGGCCCTGGCCGCCGCCGGCCACGGTGCAGCCGCCTTGCGCGCCGGCGCGCACGAATGGACCACCCGGCTGGCGGCTCAGCGCCGCCGGTACGACAACAGCGGCACGTCGAACGAGTGGACGGTCACGCTCGAACGCACGCTGCGCAGCGGCGGCAAGGCGGGCATCGACGCCCAGCTGGGCGACAACGAAATCGCCATCGGCCAGGCCCGTGTCGGCGAAGCCCGGCACGAAGCCGCCCGTGCGCTGGCCGACCTGTGGATGGACACGCTGGCGACGGGCCGGCAGCGCGAGCTGTGGACCGAACAGCTGGGCTTTGCCACCGCCAGCCATCAGGCGGTGGAGAAGCGCCGCAAGGCGGGTGATGCGTCGATGCTCGACCTGAACACGGCGCGCGCCGACCTGATCGAGGTGCAGCGCCAGCTGAGCGCCGCCACATCGGCCGAGGCCAAGGCACGGGCGAAACTGGCGGTGCGCTTCCCGACGCTGAACCATGCGCCGCAGCCACTGGCCGAGCCCGCCGCGCTGGGCATGAGCCTGCCGCAATGGCGCGACCGCATCCTGGCCGAGAGCGATCCGATCAAGATCGCCGAAGGCCTGCTGAAGAAGGCCGAACTGACCGCCGCACGGGCCCGCGCCGACCGCAGCCCCGACCCGACGGTGGGGGTCTACGCGGCCTCGGAAGCCTTCCGCAACGAACGGGTCGTCGGGCTGAGCGTCAGCATCCCGCTGTCGGGCAGCTACCGCAGCGAACGCATGCAGCAGGCGCTGCAGGACGCTGAAGTGGCGCGCGCCCGGGTCGAGCGCCAGAAACGCGACGGCGAGACCGAAGTCGTCGAAGCCTATGCCGACGCGGCCGGTGGCCTGGCGCGCTGGCAACTGGCCGCACAAGGGCTGGCGGCCACCCGCGACAGCGCCCGGTTGATGCAGCGCGCCTACAGCCTGGGCGAGGCCGATCTGCAGACCTTGCTGCTGGCCCGGCGTCTGACCCTGGAAGCCACGACCGCCGCCGAACAGGCCCGTGTCGAGGCGCTGCGCTGGCACTACCGCCTGCTGGTCGACGCCCACCTCATCTGGGCGCTGGAAGACGACTGAAGCGGCCGGCCGCTGGCGGCTCAGGCCGCCGGCTGGCCCGGCGACGGCGCCGCCATCACGCCGGCCGCGTGGGCCTGCTGGTCGGCGTGGTAGCTGCTGCGCACCATCGCACCCACGGCCGCGTGCGTGAAGCCCATGGCCGCCGCTTCGCGCTCGAACATCTTGAAGGTGTCGGGGTGCACATAGCGGCGCACCGGCAGGTGGTGGCCGCTGGGGGCCAGGTACTGGCCGATGGTCAGCATGTCGATGTGGTGCTCGCGCATGTCGCGCATCACCTGCAGGATTTCTTCGTCGGTCTCGCCCAGGCCCACCATCACGCCGCTCTTGGTCGGCACGCCGGGCACCTGTTCCTTGAACTTCTTAAGCAGGTTCAGGCTGAACTGGTAGTCCGAACCCGGCCGCGCTTCCTTGTACAGGCGCGGCGTGGTTTCCAGGTTGTGGTTCATCACGTCGGGCGGCGCTTCACGCAGGATGCCCAGCGCCCGGTCATCGCGGCCGCGGAAGTCGGGCACCAGCACCTCGATGCGCGTTTCGGGTGACAGCGCGCGCGTCTGGCGGATGCAGTCCACGAAGTGGCCGGCGCCACCGTCGCGCAGGTCGTCGCGGTCCACGCTGGTGATGACCACGTACTTCAGCTTCAGCGCGGCGACGGTCTGCGCCAGCTTCAGCGGTTCGTCGGCGTCCAGCGGGTCGGGGCGGCCGTGGCCCACGTCGCAGAAGGGGCAGCGCCGCGTGCACTTGTCGCCCATGATCATGAAGGTGGCGGTGCCCTTGCCGAAGCATTCGCCGATGTTGGGGCAGCTGGCTTCTTCGCACACCGTGTGCAGCTTCTGCTCGCGCAGGATCTGCTTGATTTCGTAGAAGCGGGTGGAAGGCGAACCGGCCTTCACGCGGATCCAGTCGGGCTTCTTCAAGACCTCGCCAGCGGCCACCACCTTGATCGGGATGCGGCTGGTCTTGGCCTGTGATTTCTGCTTGGCGGTGGGGTCGTAGGCCGTGGTCATGGGGCGCTGGCGCCCGGCGCTGCGGCGCCGGGTTCACAGGGAAAAGCGGGGCCTCAGTTTAACGACCGCGCGGGCTGGCCGCGGACGCGTCGGCTGGCACCGACGGCCACCAGGCCGGCTGCCAGCAAGGCCAGCGTGCCGGGTTCGGGCACCGTGGCCACCAGCACGCCGGTTTCGGCGTAGTTGTTGAAGGCGCCGGCCGGGTCGTAATCGACAAAGGCCAGGCCGTAGCCGCTGGCGTCCGCAAAAGCCCCGGTGCCACCGCGGATGGTGTAGTCCAGCCCGAATTGCCCGCCGCTGCTCAGGATGTCGGCGGCCGACACCGTGCCGCTGACGTCGCCATACAGCGTGGACAGCAAATCGGTGGTGGTGAATTCGAAACTGCCACTCAGCGTCAAGGCACTGGTGTCAATGGTGAACAGCACGAAGGACACCAGCGACAGCGGGCTGTCCACCACCGGCGGGGCCACCTGATCGATGCTGCCGACCCAGCCGCCGGTGCCGGCACTGGCGTCGAAGACGCTGAGGTTGCCAGCGCCTGCGTAGGGCACGAAGAGCGAGACGGGTTCGGCCTGCGCGACCAGCGGTGCGCTCAGCACCAGCGTGGCGGCCATCAGGAAGCGGCGGGCGAGGGGCGAGAAATTGAGCATGGCGTGACTCCGGGTGCGGGTGGTTGAGGGGTGCGATCGAGGGGCGGCGTGGGGCCGTGACCTCTGCCCTACGCGGCCCGCCGCCGGATGGATGCGCTGCGGCACAAGACCCGCCTGGCGTGTCAACTGCATCCGGCCCGCATCCATTCCGCCCGTCGGGGCGTAAAGCGATCTGCCGGCCAACTGCCGCACACCGCTACCCCAACGTCAGCCCAACGACACCCAGGAGATTCCCATGACCCGTTCTGCTCTGCGCGCCCCGCACCGTGCCACGCTGATGGCCGCTGCCACCACCGCCGCCGTCCTCGGCTTCACCACGCTGGCCCAGGCTTCCAGCCACCGCGAAGCGCCCTTCATCACCACCAGCCCGAAGGTGGACGCCAGCGACTTCTACATGTTCAACAGCTACGAAACCGGCCGTGCCGGCTTCGTCACCGTCATCGCCAATTACCAGCCGCTGCAAGACGCCTACGGCGGCCCGAACTACTTCCAGATGGACCCGAACGCGCTGTACGAGATCCACATCGACAACAACGGCGACGCCAAGGAAGACCTGACCTTCCAGTTCCGCTTCACCAGCACGCTGAACAACGGTGGCAACGGCCAGAGCCTGAGCATCGGTGGCCAGACCGTGGCCATTCCGCTGGCCCAGATCGGCACCGTCAGCAACGTCAAGGACGCCAACCTGTCGGTGGCCGAGCAGTACTCGCTGACCGTGGTGCGCGGTGACCGCCGCAACGGCACGGCCACCGCCGTGACCAACGCCAGCGGCGGCAGCGCCACCTTCGACAAGCCCGCCGACAACATCGGCGTGAAGACCTTCCCCGACTACAAGGCCTACGCCGCCAAGCACGTCTACACCGTGAACATCCCGGGCTGCGCCACACCGGCCCGCGTGTTCGTCGGCCAGCGGCAGGACGCCTTCGCGGTCAACCTGGGCACCATCTTCGACCTGGTCAACGCACCGGTCAGCGTGATCACCAACCCGGCACTGATCGGCGCGGCGCCCAACACCATCGGCGACAAGAACGTCACCACGATGGCGCTGGAAGTGCACAAGGACTGCCTGAAGGCCAGCGCCACCGGCGACGACGTGATCGGCGGCTGGACCACCGCCAGCCTGCGCCAGGCGCGCCTGCTGAACCCGTCGCCCGCATCGGGCTACCAGGCCAGCGAAAAACCCGGCGGCGCCTGGGTGCAGGTCTCGCGCCTGGGCATGCCCTTGGTCAACGAAGTGGTCATCGGCCTGAAGGACAAGGACAAGTTCAACGCGTCTTCGCCCAGCGGTGACGGCCAGTTCGCCACCTACGTGACCAACCCGACGCTGCCGGCCCTGCTGTCGGTGGTGCTGAACCTGCCGGGTGCAGCGCCCACCAACTTCCCGCGCACCGACCTGGTCACCACCTTCCTGACCGGCATCCCGGGCGTGAACCAGCCGAAGAACGTGGTCGGCAGCGAGCAACTGCGTCTCAACACGGCGATAGCCGCCGTGCCTTTCGCCAACCAGAACCGCCTGGGCATCGTCGGCAGCATCCGTGACGGCGGCACCGACTTCGCCGGCTTCCCGAACGGCCGCCGCCCCAAGGACGACGTGGTGGACGTTTCGCTGGTGGCCGTGATGGGCGGCCTGTGCATCGCCAACGGCACGACGAATGCCTACGGCTTCGGCGCAGCCTGCACGCCGTCGGCGGTGCCGCTGGGCGCCACCTCGCTGCAGCTGCACGACGCCGTTGACCAGGCCGTGGTGCCCTTGCTGCCGGGCTTCCCGTACCTGAACACGCCGCTGCCGGGCAGCAAGTGATGAACCGCGAAACGAGGACCACACCATGAAGCGCGCCACCTTGACACGCAGGCACTGGGCAGCCCTGGCGCTGGTGACCTTGAGCCTGACCGCTTGCGGCGGCGGCTCGGACGGCATCAGTTCACCGGACCCGGTGGCCATGGACGAAGTGCCGGCATCGGCCAAGATCTCGGCAGCGGGCTACACGCAGTTCGCGGCGGGCTTGCCGAAAAGCGAAACCGCAGCCGGTCTGAACGTCAGCCAGACCACGCCGCCCACCAGCGAGACCGCAGCGCCACAGACGCTGTGATCGCCCGCTGACCGCAAGGCCGGCCCCTGAACGGGCCGGCCTTTTTTGTTTCTAGATGCCGAACAGCGCACCCACGCGCAGCCAGGTCCAGCCCGCGGCCAGCGAGCCGATGCCATACAGCGCCGGGCTGCGCAGCCGCAAGGCCCAGGGCTGTTGGCGCAGCGCCTGCACCAGCGCCCAGGCGGCGGCCACGGTCAGCAACTGGCCGGCTTCAACGCCCAGGTTGAAGGTCAGCAGCGCCACCACCAGGTGCTGCTGCGGCAGGCCGATGTCCTGCAGCGCGCCGGCAAAACCCAGCCCGTGCACCAGGCCGAAGATGAAGGCCACCAGCGCCGGCCAGCGGCGCGCCAGCGTCTCGCGTTGGTTCAGCGCCTCGGAAGCCACCAGCACGATGGACAGCGCGATGCAGGCCTCCACCGGCGGTGACCGCAGCGTCAACCAACCGACGGCCGCACTGGCCAGCGTCAGGCTGTGCGCGACGGTGAAAGCAGTGATGGTCCAGACCAGGCGGCGCTGGAAGCCGACCAGGAACAGCAGGCCGATGACGAAGAGCAAATGGTCGTAGCCGCTGAGGATGTGCTCGACGCCCAGCAGCCCGTAGGCCGAGGCGATTTCGCCGACACCGCGCGCGTCGTCGGCCGCGCCGTAGAGCTGCACCGCCGGCTGGCTGCCGGTGAGGGTGTAGACGCGGCTCTGCCCGTCCAGCCACTGCACCTTCACCATCGCGGCCGAATAGCGCTGGCCCACGCCTTCGATCACCAGCTTGCCCTGCAGGCCGGCCGCGCCACAGCGCAGCACATTGCCGTCGGCGGCGCAGGCGTCGGGCCAGATCGGCGTCAGATCGACGCCCGATTTGCGGTCGCTGCTGGCCGTCCACTGCCACAGGAATTCACCGCGCGTGACCTCGCGGATCTGCATCTCGGCCATGCTCATTTCGTGCGCGCCGGCCGCGCTGGCCAGCAGGGCCAGCAGCGCCAGCAGCCACTGGCGGACAGCGGCCGTCATGGCGCCACCGCCTCGAATTTCACGCGGTACTTCTGGGCCAGCGCGTGCACGGCGGCCGAACGCTGGTCGGCCATCACCGCATCGGTCCAGTCCTGCAGCACCACGCCGCGCAGCGGCTCGAAGGCGGCCGGCTTGGGCGCGACGACGGCGTCCAGGCGCAGCGCGCGCAGGCCGTCGCGGGTGGCGAAGGCGCGCCATTCACCCACGGTGGCGGCTTCCAGGTTCTTCGCCAGCTCGGTGCCGTAGCTCTGCACCAGGTTGGCATGCGGGCGGCCCTTGAAGACCCGCAGGCCGGCCTGCGCATCGCCCGGCGCACCGGCATTCAGCGCGGCCACGAAGGCGCGCACGGCGGCCTCGGACGTGTCGCCGCTGAGCACCGCTTCCTGGAAGTCGAAACGGCCGGGTTCGTCGTACTTGGCGCGGTTCTTCTCGAACCAGCCGCGCAACAGCTGGTCGTCGTAGGGCGGCAGGCGGGTGTTGGCATCGACCACGCTCAGCGCCTTGAAGATCACGCGTTCGCGGATGGCGGTGTCGCCCTTGTCCACCTGCATCGCCAGGCCTTCGCGGTACAGCACCTCGTTGTCCAGCCAGACGCGGCGCAGCGCGGCCAGTTCGTCCGCGCTGGGGTCGTGGCCGCGTGCGGCCTTGAAGACCTGGCGCGCCTCGGCGTCCACCGCCGCGCCGACGACGATGGTGCGCGGGTCCTCGGCGCGGCCGACCAGGATGTGGTCGGCCGCAAAGAGCACAGCGCCCAGCACCGCGAAGTGCAGCAAGGGCTCACGCGCCCACTGTCGCCCCCTCGTCATTTGACGCCGGCCACCGGGTAGGAATCGCGCACCTGCACGAAGACCGGGTTGCTGTAGAACCAGAGGTCGGACCAGGCCGCGATGTCATAGCTGACATGCTTCTGCGTCGTGCCGGTCTTCACGCCCAGGTGGTCGGGGCAACCGTCGAACTGGTTGCCCGTGCTGTGCACCGTGGTGCAAGGAATCGCCAGGCGGGCCAGGTTGCTGGCGTTGGTGTAGACGTCGGCCAGCGGGTTGCCACTGGCGTCGGTCTCGAAGGGCACGCTGGCCGGCAGGTTGCTGCCGCGCAGGCGCACGTACTGCGAGGCCGTCACCGCCGGGATGCGGAAGGTCATCTTCAGGAAGCCGCTGTTGTCCACGCCGGAGTTGAAGGCCTGCCACGGCGTGCCACCCGCACCGCTGAAGGTCTTGATGACCGCTGCGCTGGTGTTCTTGGCGCCCGCCGGCACGGCCGACAGGCCGGTGGTGGTGCCGTCGGCCTTCAACCACGCGGTGTTGCGCGGCCATTCACCGGCGTAGTCCGCCGAGCCCGGCGCCGTGTAGCCGGTGACCAGGCCGCGCACCACGTCGATGTGGTCCAGCGCCGGCGCGTTCAGCGGCTGGTTGATGCCCACCTGCAGCAGCGACGGGTTGGGGAAGGTGTACGGCGAGTTGTTGCTGCCGGCCGGGTCGCGCACGACGACGGACACGATGATGTCCGCACCCGGGCGCACCACCAGCTTTTCGCCCATGGTGGCGCAGTCGGTGGCGGTGATGTCGGTGTTGTTGGTGGCAGCGGCCACGGCCAGCGCTTCCACCGCTTCGTTGCGGCGGGCCGCCAGGCCGGGGTAGGACGCGCAGGCGATGAAGGCCAGGCGGTCGATCAGCTGGCCGCTGGCGGCAAAGTTGTTGCCGGTGCGCAGGCCGTCGACGATGGTTTGCGGCCGCAGCTTGTCGGCGCCGTTGCGCACCATCGTGTAGTTGCGCTGGTATTCGCCGGGCTGGAAGTCTTGCGTGCTGCGGCGGTCATCCGGGCCGAAGCTGCCGCGGTTGTGCCAGTCGGAACTGTCGAAGAACCAGAAGTTGCGGCCTTCGCCGAGCAGCGCGTCCCAGACGCCGCCGATCTGCGCGCCGTAGACGCCGGTGCCGCCGTAGGTGGTGCCGCCCACCGAGTCGACGTTGGTGGCGCTGCCGGTGAAGCCGTTGCGCAGCACCGCGTACTCACCGCGGTCGCTGGAAGCACCGTGGCCCGGCTGGGTCTCGAAGCCGAAGGCCACCGCCGGCGCAGCGTTGTTCAGGTTGCGCAGGTGCTCGATGTTGAAGCCGTTGTTGCCGTCCAGGTTGAAGGGACCGGCGCGTTCCAGGTGGGCCGGCACGTAGTAGCTGCCGGTGGGGTGGTTTTCCTTCATCCACTTCACCGCTTCCAGGGTCTTCAGGTGGCCCTTGGTGCCCAGGCCGCTGCCGACGCCGCTGCCGCTGGGGATCAGCTTCTGCGCGGTCGCGCTCCAGCTGGTGTCGGCGGCGTTGGCGCTGCCGGTGACCGAGCAGTTCCAGTTGTTGCCGATGCCGCTGCCGACGGCGGTGTTGCCGCGGCTGGTGTCGGTGTCGTTGCGGTCGAAGCAGTATTCCCACTGGGCCAGCGCGTTGGCGTTGCCCAGGGCGGTGTAGCGGCTGGTGTTGGCGGCGATGACCGGCGAGGTCGGCAGCGTGGCGGTGTCCAGCGCCAGCGGAATCTGGCCGGTGATGACACCTACCGTCGAGTGTTCATGGCCGGCGACAACCGACTCGACACCCAGGAACAGCGGCAGGTTCTTGTAGGCACCAAGGTATTCCATCACCGGGTACTGGAATTCCTGGATCGACTGCCAGCGCCACATGTTCTGGTTGGGCGCGACGCCCGAAACCAGGCCCTTGGGGGCGACGGGGGGCGTGCTGTTCTGCCAGGTGGTGGTGGGGCCTTGTGCCGTCAGCGGGTAGGCCGGGGTGGCCAGCGTGGCGTCTTCAGCCAGCGTGCAGTTGCGGTTGCCGCTGCCGCCGTGGCCGGCTTGCACGAACCAGTCCAGGCCCCATTGCACGGTGGCCTTCTGCACCAGCTTCTGCATCGAGATCGAACCGTCGGAGCAGGTGCTGTGGTTGTGGAAGTCACCGGCCACGTACTTGCCGGGCGTCTTGGCGACGGCACCGGCTGCGGTGGCGGTGGTGGGCGCAGTGACCATCGTCGCGGTGGCCATGGCGGCCAGTGCGGCCAGGGCCAGCGGGGTGCGGTTGAAACGGAGGGACATGGGGAACTTCTCCTGGGTGGGTTGTTGTGGTGAACGGGTATTCAGGCGGGCTTCAAGCCGGCTTCACAGGAAGCGCGCGTAGTCGATGTTCAGCGTGGCGTTGACCGTGCCGCCACGTTCGAACACCAGTTTGAGCGGGTAGCTGCGGCCGACTTCCAGCGGCAGTTGCAGGCCGGTCAGGCGCAGGTGCAGACCGCCTTCGCTGAGCAGGGTTTCGCGGCCGCTGGGTATCGCCAGGTTCAGACCGGTGTCTGCACCGGGTCGTGCATCCGGTCGTGCATCCGGCTCTGCACCCGGGCCCGCCAGTTCGGCGCCGCTGGCCACCGGCGTGTGCACGCCGATCAGGCGGTCGTCCTGCGACACATCGTCGAACTTCATGCTGACCCGCGCCACGCTGGCGCCCGGTGCACTGGCGCGGGCCCAGGGGTGGGTGACGCGCAGGGTCGGCGAAAAGTACTCGCAGGCCCGTGCGGCGGGCAAGGCCAGGCTCAGGCCGGCGGCCAGCCCGGCTTGCAGGACAGATCGACGGTGGTTGGGGTGGTTCAAGTCGTGCGCTCCCGATTCGTGCCGCAGCCGGAAAGCGGCGCAGGCCATGAATCAGGGTGCGACGCTAGGGCGCGCTGATGACAACTTGACGACGCCGGGTGTCACACGCCTGTCGCTGTTCGCTTCCTAGACTTCGTCGCAAGCAACGCACCCACCACACCCTCAGGAGTTCCCATGAAGCTGATCACGACCGCCGCCCTGGTC
Organism: Betaproteobacteria bacterium; assembly: GCA_031424355.1. Lineage (GTDB taxonomy): Bacteria > Pseudomonadota > Gammaproteobacteria > Burkholderiales > Burkholderiaceae_C > Rubrivivax. The sequence goes on along the minus strand of JANPHI010000165.1, from coordinate 4,188 downwards.
CTTGCCGTCACCACATCGGCCTGGGCCGACGCGCCCATCACCATCGATTTCGAAGGCGCGGTGGGCTATGTCAACCCCATCGCCGAGTTCTACAACGGCGGTTCCGACGGCGCGGGCAACAGCGGCGCCAACCTGGGCGTGTCCTTCACCGACGCGGCGGTCGGCATCTCGAACGACGTCAACTTCAGCTACTACTCGAACGCGCCGACCGGCGGCACCGTGATGGCGGCTTTCGACACCACGGCTTTGATGAACGTGGCCAGCGGCTTCAGCGGCCAGCTGACCTTCTGGTACGCGTCGAGCGTGACCACGCTGGACGCGGTGAACATCTATTCGGACCTGAACGGCACCGGCACCTTGCTGGCCAGCGCCAGCCTGTTCGGCAACGCCAGCCTGGGCTGCAGCGACACGGCCTTCTGCCGCTTCGACCTGACCAGCGTGAAGTTCGCCGGCGTCGCCAAGTCGGTCAACTTCGGCGGCAACGCGCAGTTCGTGGCCTACGACAACATCGGCATCACGCCGGTGCCCGAAGTCGACACCTATGTGATGCTGGCGGCCGGTCTGGTGGCGATGGCTTTCATCAAGCGCCGCCAGCAGAACTGAAGCGCACACCGCCCCGAAAGTCGCCCGCATGGATGAAGTGATACCGCTGTTCCCGACGCCCTTCCTGCGGGCGCCGGGTGTGCTGCCGCCGCAGTTGGTGGCGCAACTGGTGGCGCACTTCAGCGTGCGGGCCCTGCGCGACAACAACACGTCGCCGAATCTGTCGCACACCGAAATGCTGCGGCCGGCCGACAGCCCGCTGTTCGTGGAAGCGGCCGGCCTGATCACGCCCAAGCTGGCCGACTTCGGCCTGCTGCTGTTCGGTGAAAGGCTGGGCTGGTCGATCAAGGAAATGTGGGTCAATGTGCTGGACACCGGCGGCCACCAGGCCATGCACAACCACGCCAACAGTTTCGTCTCGGGCGTGGTTTACCTGACGCCCACGCACCCGGCCTCGCAGACGGTGTTCATGAAGTCGCCGGGCGGCACCGACTTCGCCTTCCGCAACGACCACGCCGGCACCACGCCGGGTGCCTTCAGCGCCGACAAATGGGTCAGCCCTGCCCCGCAACCCGGTGACATGGTGCTGTTCCCCAGCTACCTGATGCACGCGGTGCCACCCAACCCCGGCGAGCGGCGCATCAGCCTGGCTTTCAACGCGATACCGAACCGGCTGGACAGCTGGGGCTACGCGATCCGCTTTGGCGGCTGAACGGGCGGCCGGGCCACCGCAGCGCCCGGCCTGGGCGCTGGCCGGCGGGTTGATGGTGGCATCGGGTTTCGCCGGCCTGGGCTACCAGATCGTCTGGACCCAGCAGGCTGCGCTGTGGCTGGGCCACGAGGCCGCTGCGGTGCTGGCCGTCATCACCGCCTTCTTCGGCGGCCTGGCACTGGGTGCCTGGGCGCTGGGGCCGCGCATCGAAAGGTCGGCGCGGCCTGAACGGGCCTACGCGGCTTGCGAAATCGCCATCGCGTTGTGGAGCGGCGTGCTGGCCTGGGCGCTGGCACCGGTCAGCGGCTGGGTGCTGGACGCCACCGGGGCGCAGCCCACACCGCTGTGGCAGTGGGCGGTGGCCTTCGGCGCCACCTTCCTGTTGCTGCTGCCGGCCACCGCCGCGATGGGCGCCACGCTGCCCGCGATGGCCCGGGTGCTGGCGCGGCTGCAGGGCGCCGGCACGGCGGCGCTGCCCGCGCTGTACGCCTGCAACACCCTGGGCGCCATGCTGGGCGTGCTGGCCACCGCCTTCTGGCTGGTGCCAACCTTCGGCCTGGCGCGCACGGCAGCCGTTTGCGCCGCGCTGAACGGGTTGTGCGCGGTGGCAGCGCTGCGGCTGGCAGCGCGCGCTGGCGCGACAGTCTCGGCAACGCAGGGACTTGAGCCCGCGCGCGAACGGACCCACGAAATCGGCCATGAAGTTGCCCATGAAGCTGCGAACGCAGCCGCGCCCCTCAGCCAGCGCACGCCTGCCCGCTCGACGCTGGCTGTGCTGGCCGCCACGGGTCTGCTGGGCATCGCCTACGAGGTGCTGGTGGTGCGCGTGCTCAGCCAGGTCACCGAGGCCACGGTCTACACCTTCGCGGCGCTGCTGGCGGTGTACCTGGCCGGCACCGCGCTGGGCGCGGCGCTGTGGCAACGCTGGCGGCCGCAGGCCGGTGCCGAACGGGCGCCGACCCAGCGTTCGCAAGACCGCCTGCTGTGCGCGCTGGCCGCCGCCTGCCTGCTGGGCAGCGCCTCGCTGTGGGGCGCCGAGGTGCTGCGCGACAGCCTGCACGCCGCGCTGGGCGGCGGCATGGCGGCGGCCGTGCTGGTCGAAGCGGTGTTGGCGCTGGCCGCCTTCGCCCTGCCCACCGCCCTGATGGGCGCGCTGTTCAGCGCATTGAGCCTGCAGGCACAGGCCAGCGGCCTGGGCTTCAGCCGTGCGCTGGCGGTCAACACGCTGGGCGCGGCCGCCGCGCCACCGCTGTTCGGCGTGCTGCTGGTGCCGGCACTGGGCCCCAAGCTGTCGCTGCTGCTGGTGGTGGCCGGCTACCTGGCGCTGGCCGCGCCGCGCGTCAGGCTAACTCCAAAAGTGTGGGCCACAACAGCCGCCGCGGCGGCAACGGCGGCGGCCACCGCCGCCGTTGCGCTGTGGGCCCCACCGCTGGCCTTTGTGGACCTGCCCGAAGGGGGCCGCCTCGTCAGCTACCGCGAAGGCGCGTTGGCGGCGGTCAGCGTGGTGGAAGACGCCAGCGGCGTGTCGCGCCTGCGCATCAACAACCGCCAGCAGGAAGGCAGCAGCCACACGCAGCGGTCGGACGCGCGACAGGCGCTGCTGCCGCTGCTGCTGCACCCGGCGCCGCAGCGCGTGCTTTTCCTGGGCCTGGGCACCGGATCGACGGCGACGCACATGCTGCATGTCCTGGCCGAGGCGCTGGGCGACGGCCGGCTGCGCGATATCGTCGGCGTGCCGACATCGGATGCGATCGGCGCGCTGGCGCAGCAGCTCGGCGTGCCGATCGCTACGCTGGACCAGCGCCCGCAGCTTGATTTGGCGCTCGACGGGGCCGATGAGATCGATCCGGCGCTGAACCTGATCAAAGGGCTGGGCGGGGCGCTGCTGCGTGAGAAGATCGTCGAGTCTTCGGCTGCGCGCTTTATCGTGCTGGCCGACGAGACTAAGCTGGTCGCACAGCTTGGCGCGCGCGTGCCGCTGCCGGTCGAGGTGGTGCAGTTCGGCCTGCCGTTGGCCACGCGCCGGCTGGCCGAACTCGGTGCTGCGCCATCCCTGCGCCGCGTGGCCGATGGCAGCGCCTTTCGCACCGACGAGGGCAATGTCATCCTCGATTGCCGCTTCCCCGGCATCGCCGACAGCGCGGCGCTGAACGCGGCGCTGAACGCCATTCCCAGCGTGGTCGAGCATGGGCTGTTCGTTGGTATGGCCAGTGTGGCGCTGGTGGGCGGGCCGGCCGGCGTGGCGACAATCGTCCGGCAGTAGCCGGTGGCGGAGAATTGAACGTCAACGAAGTATTCCTGTATTCTTCTAGACCTGTCAGGTGCGGCTGTGAGCGCTTTCTGATGCGTCAAATACATCGCTGCCGCACCTGACAGGTCTCAGCGAAAACGTTCTTTCCAGAGTACTAGGGTCGTTTGGTAAGGACGCAGTCGCTCCAAAAACCTCTTTATGTAGGAGTAACCCATGTCGCTTGATTTCGAGCAAAACTTGCGCATGTACGCCGATCTGGCCGTCAAGATCGGCGTGAATGTGCAGCCCGGCCAGCGGGTGATGATTAGAGCACCGCTGGATAGTGCGCCGCTGGCCCGGCTCCTGGTGGCCGGCGCCTACCAGGCCGGCGCGCGGCTGGTCGATGTGATCTGGGAGGACGAGCAGCTTGAGCTGATCCGGTTTCAACATGCGCCACGCGATTCGTTCGAGGAAAGCTCCAACTGGCTGCCAAATGCGCTACTAGAATATGCGCAGCGTGGCGACGCGCTGATCACAATCGCCGGCGAGGATCCCGATCTGCTCAAAGATCAGGACGCCAACCTGATCGCGCTGGCCCGCAAAGCATCCGATATCAAGATTGCGCCATTCATGGATGTGCTGATGCGCAGTGGCCTGAACTGGCTGGTCGTCAGCGCACCTGTTGCGAGCTGGGCGGCCAAAG
>JANPHI010000164.1:0-3331 GCA_031424355.1 Betaproteobacteria bacterium | reverse complement strand
CCGCGAAACTGCTGCCCGCCCGGTGACGCAGCGCTGGCGCGCGGGGCCTGCGGATAATCCGCAGCCATGACATCAGGTTTCGATTGGTTGGAGGTCGAGTCACTCGACCTGGAAGCGCAAGGCGTGGCCCACCGGCCCCTGGAAGAAGGGCAGACCGAGGGGCAGGGCAAGGTGGTCTTCATCGAAGGCGCCTTGCCGGGTGAACGCGTGCGGGTCAACGTCTCGCGCAAGAAGAACAACTGGGAAGCCGGGCAGGTGGGTGATATCGCCCGCGAAAGCTCGCAACGCGTGCGCCCGGGTTGCCCCAATTTCGGCCTGCATGCCGGTGCCTGTGGCGGCTGCAAGATGCAGCATTTGCACCCCGCCGCGCAGGTGGCCGTCAAGCAGCGGGTGATGGAAGACAACCTGTGGCACCTGGCCAAGGTGAAGGCCGACACGCTGCTGCGGCCCATCGAAGGCCCGGCCTGGGGCTACCGCGACCGCGCGCGCTTTTCCATGCGCTGGGTGGCCAAGAAGGGCAAGGTGCTGATCGGCTTCCACGAGCGCAAGTCGCGCTACGTGGCCGACATGGAAGTCTGCCCGGTGCTACCGGCCAAGGTGAGTGCCCTGCTGCTGCCGCTGCGCGAACTGATCGGTGCGATGGACCAGCGCGAGCGCCTGCCGCAGATCGAACTGGCTGCCGGTGACAGCGTGACCGCGCTGGTGCTGCGCCACCTGGAGCCGCTGAGCGCCCCCGACCTGCAGTTGCTGCGCGACTTCGGCACCGCCCACGGCGTGCAGTGGTGGCTGCAGCCCAAGGGTCCGGACACCGTGCACCTGTTGGACGAAGGCGGGCCGGTGCTGGGCTACCGCCTGCCCGAATTCGGCATCCAGATGCCGTTCAAGCCGACCGACTTCACGCAGGTCAACCCGCACATCAACCGCGTGCTGGTCGAGCGGGCCGTGCGCCTGCTCGATCCGCAGGCTGAAGAACGCGTCATCGACTGGTTCTGCGGCCTGGGCAACTTCACGCTGCCGCTGGCCACGCGGGCGCGCGAGGTGCTGGGCATCGAGGGCAGCGAGACGCTGGTGGCGCGGGCGCGCGCGAATGCGGCGCTGAACGGGCTGACCGCCAAGACCGCGTTTGCCGCGCGCAACCTGTTTGATTTGACGGCTGACGATTTGAAGGCCCTGGGCCCTGCGCAGCGCTGGCTGATCGACCCGCCGCGCGAGGGCGCCTTCGCGCTGGCCAAGGCCGTGGCCGAGTTGCACGGTACCGAGGGCTGGACGCCGCCCAAGCGCATCGTCTACGTCAGCTGCAACCCGGCCACGCTGGCGCGCGACGCCGGCCTGCTGGTGCACCAGGGTGGCTACCGCTGCAGCCTGGCTGGCGTGGTGAACATGTTCCCGCACACGGCGCACGTCGAATCGATGGCGGTCTTCGACCTCATCGAAGCATAAAAAAACGGAGCCCGCAGGCTCCGTTTTGCTTCTTGGGATGGAACGCGATCAGTCGCGGTCGCCGCCAAAGATGCCCAGCAGTGCCAGCAGGTTGCTGAACACGTTGTACAGGCTCAGGTAAACGCCCAGCGTGGCGGTGATGTAGTTGGTTTCTTCGCCGTCCTTCACGCGCTTCAGGTCGTGCAGGATGAAGGCCGAGAAGATGCCGATGGCCAGCACCGACAGCGTGATCATCAGCGCGCTGCTCTGGATGAAGATGTTGGCGATGCCTGCCACCAGCAGCATGATCATGCCGATGAACAGGAACTTGCCCATCGAGCCCAGGTCACGCTTGATGATGGACGACAGCGAGGCCATGCCGAAGAAGATGGCGCCGGTACCGGCGAAAGCCAGCATGATCAGGCTGCCACCGTTTTTCAGGCCCAGCACGCTACCCACCAGGCGGGCCAGCATCAGACCCATGAAGAAGGTGAAGCCCAGCAGCACCGGCACGCCGGCGGCCGAATTCTTGGTCTTCTCGATGGCGTACATGAAGCCGAAAGCGCCGACCATGAAGACGATCAGGCCGGTACCCGACCCCATGGCCTTGGCCACGCCCAACTCCACGCCCAACCAGGCGCCCAGCACCGTGGGCACCATCGACAGGGCCAGCAGCCAGTAGGTGTTGCGCAGCACGCGGTTGCGCTGTGCGGTCACATCGCCGCCGCCAACCAAGCCTGGATATTGCTGAACGATCTGGTCCATGTAACCTCCTCAAATGCGATAGCGCTCGGACAGCGAGCGGCTAGATTCTAGGTGCGGCCGCCGGCTGGCAAATCAAGGCCTTACCCGGTGAAACGGCATGCTGTTCTCGCTGGCCCGCCGGCCCGCAGCGCGCCAGCGTTATCGTTGCAGCATGAACACCAAACCCACCCTCGCCCTGTCCGACCTTCGCACCATGGCCGCCGCTGCGGAAGCCGAAGCCACCCAGCACGGCTGGGCCGTGACCATCGCCATCGTTGACGATGGCGGCTACCTGCTGTGGCTGCAGCGGCTGGATGGCGCTGCGCCCATTTCGTCGGAAATCGCGCCGGCCAAGGCTCGCACCGCGGCCGTGGGCCGCCGCGAAAGCAAGGTCTACGAAGACATGATCAACCAGGGCCGCGTCTCGTTCCTGAGCGCGCCGACCTTGACCGGCCTGCTCGAAGGCGGCGTGCCCATCCTGGTGAACGGCCACTGCGTGGGCGCCATCGGCGTCAGCGGCGTCAAGTCGGCTGAAGACGCGCAAATCGCTCGGGCCGGCATCGCTGCCCTGGTGGTCTGAACCGGGGGTTAGCCCCAGCCGCCGGCTATACTCCGGCGGTTTACCCGCTAACTGCGCAGCGCTCAAAAACTCCGTCTCTGGAATCCCTCGGACGTCTCTGAAAACCCTGACGGTGGCCGCACGGGCACCCTCTGTGGCCGGGGTCGATGAGCGCGCGAACCCCGGAGCTTTTTTTGTGACGATTGCTGCCTTGCTGCCCGTCCTGCCCCCCGCGCTGCTGGCCCTGGCCGACGGCACCACCTTCCTCGGCAACAGCGTCGGCGCACGGGGGCAAACCGTCGGTGAAGTGGTGTTCAACACCGCGATGACGGGTTATCAGGAAATCCTGACCGACCCCAGCTATTGCCGGCAGATCGTCACGCTGACCTACCCGCACATCGGCAACGTCGGCGTCAACGCTGAAGACGTCGAAGCGGGCCGCGTCCATGCCGCCGGTCTGATCGTCAAGGACGTATCGCTGCGGGTCTCGAACTTCCGCTCGACGATGACGCTGCCCGAGTACCTGCAGCGTGAAAACACGGTGGCCATCGCCGGTATCGACACGCGCCGCCTGACCCGCGTGCTGCGCACCACGGGCGCGCAGAACGG
>JANPHI010000163.1:0-35085 GCA_031424355.1 Betaproteobacteria bacterium | reverse complement strand
GGCGACGCGCTGGTGGCGCAGATCCCGGCGCTGCTGATCAGCGTGGCCAGCGCGATGGTGGTGTCGCGCGTGGGCAAGGAACAGGACATCGGCACGCAGATCCGCGGGCAGGTCTTCGACTCGCCGCAGGCCCTGGGCGTGGCCGCAGGCGTGGTGGCGCTGCTGGGCCTGGTGCCGGGTATGCCGCACCTGGTTTTCCTGCTGGTGGCCGGGGGCCTGGGCGCGCTGGCCTGGCAGCTCATGCAAAAGCGCAAGACCGCCGCCGCTCAACCCGAACGCACCGTGGCCAGCGACGTGCAGGCGGCCAATGCCGAAGCCAGCTGGGACGACCTGACGCCTGTGGACACCCTGGGCCTGGAAGTGGGTTACCGCTTGATCGCCCTGGTGGACAAGGCGCGCACGCCGGCCGGTGGCGACCTGCTGTCGCGCATCAAGGGCGTGCGCAAGAAGTTCGCGCAGGACGTCGGTTTCCTGCCGCCGCCGGTGCACATCCGCGACAACCTGGTCGAGCTGAAACCCGGCGCCTACCGCGTGATGCTGCGCGGCGCCGTGGTGGGCGAGGGCGAGGCCAACCCGGGCCAGTTCCTGGCCATCAACCCCGGCGGCGCGACCCAGCAACTGCCCGGTACCAAGACCAACGACCCGGCCTTCGGCCTGCCGGCGGTGTGGATCGAAGAGCGCTACCGCGAGATGGCCCAAATGGCCGGGTTTACGGTTGTTGATTGCGCGACCGTCGTGGCGACCCATCTTTCACACTTGATGCAGGTGAACGCAGCCCGCTTGCTGGGCCGGGTCGAGACCCAGCAGCTCGTCGAACACGTCACCAAACTGGCTCCCAAATTGATCGAGGACGTTGTGCCCAAGATGGTCGGAATTGCTGCCCTGCAACGTGTGCTGCAACTGCTGCTGGAAGAGGGCGTGCACATCCGCGACATGCGGTCCATCGTCGAATGCCTGGCCGAACACGCCAGCACCGTCACCGACCCGGCCGAACTGGCCCGCCGCATCCGCATCCACCTGGCCCCGGCCATCGTGCAGCAGATCTACGGCCCGGTGAAAGAGCTGGACGTGATTGCGCTGGACCCGGAACTGGAACGCCTGGTCACGCAAGCGTTGAATTCGCCGCACGGCGCCGCGCTGGACCCGACGGTGGCCGACACGCTGACCCGCAGCGCGGCCGAAACCGCCAAGAAGCAGGAAGACCTGGGCCACCCGGCCTGCCTGCTGGTGCCCGATTTGATACGCGCCCCGATGGCGCGTTTGCTGAAACGCGCCGCGCCCCGCATGAAAGTGCTGGGCCACAGCGAGATCCCTGAAACCCATTCGATCCGCATCGGCTCGATCATCGGAGCAACCGTATGACCCCCAAGCTCACATACGTTCGCTTCCCCCCAAGGGGGAGTTCCTCCTTTGAGACGGCTCGGCAGGAGGCGGCATGAACCTCAAGCGCTTTACGGCCCGCACCTCGCGCGAAGCCCTGGCCCTGGTCAAGGCCGCCTTCGGCGACGACGCCATCGTGATGTCCACCAAGCCTTGCGAAGAGGGTGTCGAGGTGCTGGCGATGGCTTCCGACAGCGTCGAGCAACTGGAACGCATGGGCCAGGCGGCCGAGACGGTGAGCATGCGGTCGCAGACCCAGGCGGCCGCTGCCATCCATGCCAACGCCCACAGTTTCGAGCCGCTGCCCACACCCCGCGCGCCGACGCTGCGCGAGCGCACGGCACCGGCCAAGTCCCGCATGCTGGACCGCCTGACCGGTCATGCCAACAGTCACGAGCCGGTGGCCCGCGCCGACCGCACCGAACCGCCGATGGACGCGGCGGTGGAAGCCGACGTGGCGCAGATGGAAATGAGCACGCTGTCCTTCCAGGACTATGTGCGCGACCGCATGCTGAAGCGGCGCAGCGCTGAGCTGGCCGCCGCGGCGCCGGCCGTCTCGCCGACGCCGGCACCGCTGCCGCCCGAGGTGGCGCCCATCGAGGCCGCCCGCGCCCGCATCGCCGCGCGCCGCGACGTGCCGGTGCTGCGCGACGAGGTCACGCTGCCGATGGCATCGGCCTACGCTGCTGCCCCTGCCGCGCGTCCGGTGGCCCCGAGTGGCACGGTACCCACGCCGCCGAACGCCGGCGGCGAACAGATCGAGGTGATGAGCGAACTGCGCTCGATGCGCGGCCTCATCGAACAGCGCTTCGGCGCGCTGGCCTTCATGGAAAAGCTGCAGCGCCAGCCGCGCCAGGCCAAGCTGGCGAAGAGCCTGCTGGACGCCGGTTTCTCGCCGATGCTGATCCGCAAGCTGGTCGAAAGCCTGCCCGCCGAAGGCGACGAAACGATGTGGGCCGCCAGCGTGCTGGAACGCAATGTCGTCACCGCCGAACACGACGCGCCGCTGGAAGACCAGGGCGGCATCCACGCGCTGATCGGTGCCACCGGCGTCGGCAAGACCACCAGCACGGCCAAGCTGGCGGCGGCCTTCGCCACGCGGCACGGCGCGCCGCACCTGGGCCTGATCACGCTGGACGCCTACCGCGTCGGCGCCCACGAACAACTGCGCGCCTACGGCCGCATCCTGGGCGTGCCGGTGCACACCGCGCACGACCGCGATTCACTCGAAGACCTGCTGGATTTGCTGTCCGGCAAACGCATGGTGCTGATCGACACCGCCGGCATGGCGCAGCGCGACAGCCGCACCCGCGAGTTGCTGGACATGCTGACCCACAGCGCCATCAACCGTGTGCTGGTGGTCAACGCCAGCGCCCAGGGCGAGACCATCGAAGACCAGCTGGCGGCCTACAACGCCAACAGCTGCAAGGGCCTGATCCTGAGCAAGCTGGACGAGGCCGTGAAGCTGGGGCCGGCACTCGACTCGATGATCCGCCACAAGCTGAAGGTGCTGGCTGTGGCCAACGGCCAGCGCGTGCCGGAAGACTGGCACCGCCTGTCGGCCCAGGCCCTGGTGCAGCGCGCGCTGAAGGGCGGCGGCGGTGCCGCCTGGCAGCTGGACGAACGCGACGTGAACCTGATCTTCGCCGGCCTGCCGCCCATGCTGGCCCCGGCGGCGGATGCCCACACCGAACTGCACGCCTGACTCTGCCGATGGCCGCCACTTTCAACCGCGCCCCGCGCGCACCGTCTTCCCACCGCCCGGGCGACCAGGCCGACGGCCTGCGCCGGCTGTTCGCCAGCCGCCGCCGCTGCGTGATTCCTTTGGCCGCCAACCCGCACGGCGCCAGCAGCGCCCGCGTGCTGGACCGCCTGGCCGTGCTGCTGGCCGCGCAGGGCCGCCACGTGCTGGTGGTGGACGCCGCCAACACCTCGCCGCTGCCGCACGAACTGGCCAGCGTGGACCTGTCGGCCTGCGTGCTGAACGTGGCGCCGCGTGTGTCCTACCTGGCTGCACGCGGCCTGCCGATGGACTTCGTGGACACGCGGGGTTCTTCAGGCGCCTTCATCGACGCCGTGCAGGCCGCCGCGCCGCAGGCCGACGTGGTGCTGTTGCATGCCGACGGCGTGGACCTGGCGCGCCTGCTGAAAGACCGCGCCGTGCGCCCCGTGCTGCTGGGTGCCGACCACCCCGAGAGCATCAAGCACGCCTACGCCAACGCCAAGCTGCTGGCCCGCCGCTGCGAGCTGATGACCTTCGACCTGCTGCTGGTGGCCGCGCCGCGTTCGCCGCGCGCCGCGGGCATTGCCGAGAGCCTGGGCAGTTGCCTGGATACCTTCCTGGGCGCTGCCCTGCGCGGCGCCGCGCTGCTGGACCCGGACAGCGCGCCCGACGAGCGCGCCAGCGCCGACCTGAGCCGCCTGCTGGCCGCGCAACTGGCGCTGGACGAGCCGGCCCGGCCTGCCTTTGACCCGCTGGCGCACCGCGCCGCGGCGACCCCGAATTCCCGCCCTGCATTCCGATAGAGGCATGACCATGTACACCGCCAAGGGACAACTCGACGCCGGCGCACTGCTCAAGCAGTACAGCCCGCTGGTGCGCCGCCTCGCGCACCAGATGATCGCCAAACTGCCGGCCAATGTGGAGCTCGACGACCTCATCCAGGTGGGGATGATCGGCCTCAGCGACGCGCTGAGCCGCTTTGACGCGGCCCAGGGCGTGCAGTTCGAAACCTTTGCCACGCAGCGCATCCGCGGTGCGATGCTGGACGAGCTGCGCGGCAACGACTGGATGAGCCGGGGCGACCGCCGCCACCAGCGCAGCATCGAAGCGGCCGTGCACAAGCTGGAACAGCGCCACGGCCGCGCGCCCAGCGAAGGCGAGATCGCCCGCGAAATGGGGCTGAGCCTGACCGACTACCAGGAACTGCTGGGCAAGGTGCGCGGCACCCAGCTGATCTACCTGGAAGACATGAGCGGCGACGAAGGCGACGACGACTACCTGGACCGCCACGTCACCGACGCCGACGCCAACCCGATGGCGCGGCTGCAAGACCTGCGCATGCGTGAAGCGCTGGTCGAGGCCATCAAGAACCTGCCCGAACGCGAGCAGTACGTGATGAGCATGTATTACGAGCACGACATGAATCTGAAGGAAATCGCTGCCGTCCTGGGCGTGACCGAAAGCCGGGTCTGCCAACTGCACAGCCAAAGCATTGCGCGCCTGCGCACGCGGCTGCGCCAGTGGTGACCTGAAATACACGCCACGGCCTGCGGGCCACAGGGGAACTCCATGTTGGCATTCCTGCAACGCGGGCGGGCTGCGGCCGCCAACGCCGCCGTCGAGCCGGGCAGCGGCGGCATCGACATCCACGACCTGGCCCGCCGCGCTTCGCTGCTGGGCCGCGAATCCGCCGAAGTGCGCGGCACGCTGGACGACGCGCACAAGGTGGCGGTGGCCCAGACGCAGGCCATGCGCGACCTGGCGCAGCAGCTGCTGGCCGTGGTGCAGGCGCAGGCCAGCATCGCGCAGGAAGTCGGCCAGGGCCTGCAGGCCGTGGCCGGCGTGGGCACCGCCGTTGAAGCGGTGGGCGCCGAAGTCACCGGCCTGGTCAGCACGCTGCATGGCGTTTCTGAAGCGGCCAACCAGATCACCCGCATCGCCCTGCAAACGCGCCTGGTGGCCTTCAACGCCAGCGTTGAAGCCAAGCGGGCCGGCGAGGCCGGGCGCGGTTTCAGCGTGGTGGCCGACGCGGTGAAAGACCTGGCCGGCGAAGTCGAACGCGCCGCCAAGCTCATCGTCGGCACGGTGGCGCAGCTGGACCAGCGCATTGCCAGCCTGGCCCGCGACATCAGCCGGGGCGAGGCCCGTGATCAGGCCGAACAAGCCGGCAGCGTGCACCGCGCGCTGGACGGCGTGGTGGATGGCGTCAACCGCATCGCCACCGCCAGCGGCCACAGCCGCGCGGTGTGCGGCGAACTGGACACGCGCATCACCAGCCTGGAAGGTGAAACCCGCCGCACCGCCAGCGCATTGGGCAGCGCATTGAAGCGCACCGAAACCTTTCTGGACCTGTCGGAACAGCTGATCGAACGGGTTGCCAATTCCGGCTTCGAAACCGAAGACACGCCCTACATCCAGGCCGTGCAGCGCGCCGCTGGCGAGATCGCCGCCCGCTTGGAAGGCGCACTGCAGCGCGGCGAAATCACCGCCGATGCGCTCTTCGACGAACGTTATGTGGCGGTGGATGGCAGCCAGCCGGCGCAACACCGCAGCCGCTTCGACGCGCTGGCCGACCGCCTGTTCCCGGCCGTGCAGGAGGCGCAGCTGAAGTTATCGGACAAGGTGGTGTACTGCATCGCCGCCGACCGCAACGGCTACATCGCCTGCCACAACCAGAACTACAACCACCCGCAGCGCGCCGGCGACGCGGTGTGGAACGCCGCGAATTGCCGCAACCGGCGCATCTTCAACGACCGCACGGGTCTGGCTTCAGCCCGCAACGCCCGGCCCTTCCTGCTGCAGACCTACCGCCGCGACATGGGCGGTGGTGAGTTCGTGGTGATGAAGGAGGCCGCTGCGCCGATCACGGTGAATGGCCGCCATTGGGGCGGGCTGCGGCTGGCGTTCAAGTTCTGAGCGCGGCGGGTCGCAAGGCGCGACCCGCCAGTCTTCAGCGGCTGGCCGCCTCGACGATCAATTCGCCGCTGCGCCCGGGCACCGTGCCCCAGGTCAGCGGCCGCACGGGCAGGGCGGCGTGGTCGATGTGGCGGTACAGACCGGCCATCGTCACCAGCTCATGGCCCTGCGCGCGCCAGCCGTCCAGCAGCGCTTCAAAGGCCGGCGCCAGCAGGCCGCCTTCCAGTTCGGCGTGCAGGGTGTAGACCTGATCGCGGTTGCTCTCGGTCAACTTCAACAGGCTGCGCGCCACATTGTTTTCATCCACGCCGTGCTGGCCGATCAACTCGTCCAGCGTGGGCTGCGTGGTGGGCATCTGCACGTGCTGCAGGGTGTGGCCGTTGACGTTCAAGCGGTAAGGCGCGGTGCCGCGGCCGTCGCTGGCGTAGGCCATGCCCCAGGCGTCAATCTGCTCGAAAGCGGTGGCGTTCATCTGCCAGCCGGCGGCACCGTGGGTTTGCGGCGCGGCGCCGAAGATGTCGATGTAGCGCTGGTGCGAACGCTGCATCTGGGCGCGCGTCCACGCCGCATCGCGCTGGCGCACGTGGTCTTGCCAGACGATGTGGTCCCAGGTATGGATGCCGCATTCGTGGCCCGCGCGCTGCGTTTCGCGCATCGCGTCGGCACCGGCCTTGCCGATGTCGGGCGCGGGCAGCAGCACGCCGTACATCAGCGTCTTGTAGCCGTAGTGCTTGGTGACGGATGTGCGCGAAACCTTGCTCAGGAAGCCGGGCCTGAACACCCGCTTCAGCGCCCAGCCGGTGTGGTCAGGGCCCAGGCTGAACAGGAAGGTGGCGTGCAGCTGGCGCCGGGCCAGCAGCTGCAACAAACGCGGCACGCCTTCGCGCGTGCCGCGCAGCGTGTCCACGTCCACCTTCAGCGCAATGCGGGCCACGGGCTTGCGTCTTCGGTGCCCGGGGTCAGTTCCCGGCTTCGAGCAGCCCGCGCGCTTCCAGCACCTTCTGCCGGTAGCTCTCGAAGATCTTGCGCAGCGCGTCTTCCATGCCCACCTGCGGCGCCCAGCCCAGCGTTTCCATGGTGTCGCTGATCTTCGGGGTGCGGTTCTGCACGTCCTGGTAGCCCTTGCCGTAGAACTGGCCTGAAGACGTTTCGACGATCTTCGTCAGCTTGGCGCCTTCGGCGTATTCCGGGTAGTCGGCGGCCATCTTCAGCATCATCTCGGCCAGTTCGCGCACCGAATAGATGTTGGCCGGGTTGCCGATGTTGAAGATGCGGCCGCTGGCCACGCCGCCCTCGTTGGCGATGATCTTCATCAGCGCGCTGACGCCGTCGCTGACATCGGCGAAGGCGCGTTTCTGCGCGCCGCCATCGACCAGCTGGATGGCTTCGCCGCGAACGATCTGGCCCAGGAATTGGGTGACGACGCGGCTTGAACCTTCCTTGCTTTCGAAGATGGAATCCAGGCCCGAGCCTACCCAGTTGAAGGGCCGGAACAGCGTGTAGTTCAGGCCCTGCTCTTGCGCGTAGGCGTGGATCACGCGGTCCATCAGCTGTTTGCTGCAGGCGTAGATCCAGCGCGGCTTGTTGATCGGGCCGTAGACCAGGTTGGACGTTTCCGGGTCGAATTCGGCGTCGGTGGACATGCCGTAGACCTCGGACGTGGACGGGAAGACCAGGTGCTTCTTGTACTTGGCGGCCGCACGCACGATGGGCAGGTTGGCTTCGAAGTCCAGCTCGAACACGCGCAGCGGTTCACGCACGTAGGTGGCCGGCGTGGCAATGGCCACCAGCGGCAGGATCACGTCGCACTTCTTGACGTTGTATTCGATCCATTCCTTGTTGATGGTGATGTCGCCCTCGAAGAAGTGCATGCGCGGGTGGTTCACCATGTCGCCCAGCCGCGTGGACGCCATGTCCATGCCGTAGACCTCCCAGTCGGTGGTCTCCAGGATGCGCTGCGTCAGGTGGTGGCCGATGAAGCCGTTGATGCCGAGGATGAGGACTTTTTTCATGGTCAGTCTTTCGCGGGGGACTTGGGGAGCATGTTTTGCAGCTGGGTGCTTTGCAGGTGGATCGCGCCGCCATCGCCGCAGCGGCCGTAGAGCTGGCCGTTCAGGTGGTGCAGGCCCAGCGCGTGATCGGTCAGCGCATTTTCAACCTCAGCGCCGGCCCGCCTGGCTTTGGCGATGATGAGCCGCTGGCCGTCGGCCTCGGTGAATGCGCCGGGGTAGGGCGGCGCCACGGCGCGGATCAGGTTGTAGACCTCGGCAGCCGGCCGGGTCCAGTCGATGCGGCCGTCTTCCGGTTTGCGGCCGCCGTAGTAGCTGCCGGCCGCCAGGTCATTCGGCAGGCGCGGCGGCTGGCCGGCCATCAAAGCGGGCAGGCTGCGCCACAGCACCTGTTCGGCGGCCACGCAGACCTTGTCGAAAACCTGCTCGCCGGTGTCGTCGGGCAGGATGGGCACGGCCTGCTGGTCGATGATGGAACCGGCGTCGGGCTTGGCCACCATTTCATGCAGCGTGGCGCCGGTCTCGGTGGCGCCTTTCAGCACCGCCCAGTTGGTCGGCGCGCGGCCGCGGAAGTGCGGCAGCAGCGAACCGTGCAGGTTGTAGGCACCCTGCGGGGCCAGCGCCAGCAGGCTCACCGGCAGCATGCTGCGGTAGTAGAAGGCGAAGATGACATCGGGCTTCGCATCGGCCACGGCCTGCGCCAGTTCAGGCGCTTTCGGGTCGTCGGCGTAGATCCACGGCAGGCCCAGTTCATCGGCCGTGTCGGCCACGCGCTGGAACCACAAGGTTTCGCCGGGGTGGTCGGTGTGGGTGGCGACCAGCACCACGTCCACACCGCGCGCCTTCAGCACACGCAGGCAGCGGTCGCCGACGTTGGAATAGGCGAAGACGACGGCTCTCAAAACGCGGCCCTCACGACGCGACCTTCACAGGATGACGGCCTTCTCAGCCGCTGCAGCACTGGCAGCCACAGCAGCGGCGGCTGCCGCGTCGGTCTGCGCTTCCAGCACCTTGGCAATGCGGTAGCGCGGCCGGCTGCGCACCTCTTGCTGGATGCGGCCGACGTATTCACCCATCAACCCGATGCCGAACAGCATGATGCCGATGAAGAAGAACTGCAGCGCGAACAGCGTGAACACGCCTTCGACTTCAGCGCCCCACACAAAGCGCCGCACCAGCAGCAGCACGAACAGCCCACCGGCGCCCAACGCCAGCAGCGTGCCGATCAGGCTGAACCACTGCAGCGGCACCGTCGAAAAGCCCGTGACCAGGTCGAAGTTCAGGCGGATCAGCTTGTACAGGCTGTACTTCGATTCCCCGGCAAAGCGCTCTTCGTGCGAGACCGTGATTTCCACCGGCGACGCGGCGAAGGTGTAGGCCAGCGCGGGGATGAAGGTGTTGGCCTCACGGCAGGCGTTCAGCGTGTCCACCAGCGGCCGGTCGTAGGCGCGCAGCATGCAGCCCTGGTCGGTCATCTGGATGCGCGTGATGCTTTCGCGCAGCCGGTTCATCGCTTTGCTGGCGATGCGCCGCCAGGCGCTGTCTTCGCGCTGCTGGCGGATGGTGCCGACGTAGTCGTGGCCCTTGCGGATCTCGGCCATCAGGCGCGGAATTTCTTCCGGCGGGTTCTGCAGGTCGGCGTCCAGCGTGATGGCCATCGCGCCGCGCACGTGTTCGAAGCCGGCCAGGATGGCCATGTGCTGGCCGAAGTTGCCGTTGAACAGCACCACGCGGGTCACGTCGGGCCGGGCGCGGTACTGGTCGGCCAGCATGGCGGCCGACCGGTCGCGGCTGCCGTCGTTGACGAAGATGATTTCGTAAGGCTCGCCGGTGGCGTCCATCACCGGGTAGAGGCGTTCGAACAACGTCGGCAGGACGTCTTCCTCGTTGTAGACGGGGATGACGACGGAGACCACCGGGTTCGCGAAGGAAGACATCGAAGGTGCGATCACGTGAGCAGGGCCTTGCAGGCGGTGGCCAGTTCGCGGCACACGCGCTCGGGGTCGGCGTCGGTCATGTCGTAGAACAGCGGCAGCGTGAGGATGCTGCGGCCGATGCGTTCGCTGTGCGGCAGCATGCCCTCGCGCCAGCCGAGTGCGCGATAGTGGGTGAACAGGTGCAGCGCGGGGTAGTGCACGCCGGTGCCGACGCCGACCGCTTTCAGCGCGTCCATCACCGCCGCGCGCCCGCCGTTCAATTTGTCGGCGGGCAGCACCACCTGGAACATGTGCCAGTTGGTGATCGCCCCGGTGGTGTTAGCCGGCAGCGGCAATTCGATGCCCAGCGCGGCCAGCCCGTGCCGCGCGGCGGCGTCGAAATAGGCCTGCGCCAGCACCGCTCGCCGTGCGGTGATCTGCGGCAGCAGCGGCAACTGGCCCAGGCCGATCGCGGCGTTGATGTCGGTCAGGTTGAACTTGCCGCCGGGCGTGACGACGTCCATGCCGTCGGCACCGTGGCGCACCACGCCCTGCAGGCGCAAGCGTTCGGCCCCTTCGGCTTCCTCGGGCGTGTTCATCACCAGGCAGCCGCCCTCGGCGCAGGTGATGTTCTTGTTGGCCTGGAAGCTGAAGCTGACCAGGTCGCCGAAGCTGCCGATGCGCTGGCTGCCCTGCTCGCTGACCCACTGCGAGTCGATGGCCTGTGCGGCGTCTTCGATGACCCGCAGCCCGTGCTTTTTCGCGATGGCGTAGAGCCTGTCCATGTCCACCGGCAGGCCCGACAGGTAGACCGGCATCAGCGCCTTGGTGCGCGGCGTGATGGCGGCCTCCAAAGCGTCCAGGCTGATGTTGCGCGTGCGCGGGTCGATGTCGACCAGCACCGCGCGCGCACCGACCGCGCCGATGACGTTGGCCGTGGCCACCCAGGTGATGGCGGTGGTGATGACCTCGTCGCCCGGGCCGACGCCGGCGATGCGCAGGGCCACTTCCATGGTCGCCGTGCCGTTGCTGAAGGCGCGCACCGGGCGACCGCCGAAGAGCTTGGAGAGTTCAGCCTCGAAGGCCTGCACCTTGGGGCCGGAGGTGATCCAGCCCGAGGCCAGCACGCGGCCGACTTCGGCGATGGTCGCGGCGTCGATGTGCGGCCGCGTGAACGGCAAGAAGGCGGGCGGTGCAGCGGGCACGGGCTCGGGGGTGGCGTTCACGGTCATGCGGTGATTGTCGGTGCTGTGCGGCGGCCTTCAGCTGCGCGCGATGACGAGCACGCCGGCCAGGATCAGCAGCAGGCCGACCCAGCGCATCGGGCCCAGGGCCTCGCCGAACAGCCACCAGGCCATCAGCGCGTTGACCACGTAGCCCATCGACAGCATGGGGTAGGCGATGGAGACCTCGACCCTGGAGAGGCCGACGATCCACACGCCCAGGCTGACCACGTAGCAGACCATGCCGGCCAGGATGGGCCACTGCGTCAGCACCTTGATCGTCGTCGGCAGCAGGTTGTGCAGGCCGACGCTCAGTTCGCCCAGCGGCGTGACGCCGGCTTTCAGCAGCAGTTGCGCGCCGGCGTTGAGCAGCACGCCGGTGAGGATGAGGGCAAAGGTGGCCAGGGTCATGGGGGTCGATTCAAGGTGAGGTGGGTGGGGGCGGGCTGGTGGCCGGCCGGAAGTTGGCCACGACGACGCGGCGCGGGTCCTGAGCGACCACGGTCAGGGGCCCGAGCTGCGCCTGCAGCTCGGCGTAAGTGGCGGGCGTCATCAGGGCCAGCGCCGGGGCGCCGGCGGTCCAGACGGCCAGGAAGGCGGCCACCGTGGGCAGCCATTTCTGCGGTTCCTGCCGGGTGCCGAAGGCCAGTTCGTCGGGCTCTTCGACCATCACCACCGTGCGCCGCAGGTAGTAGGGCAGGGTGTGGTCCAGCAGCTTGACGGCGTAGATCGGCATGTCGGGCTTCAGCACCGCCTGGATGGCCGGCAGCAGCGGCGCGCCCGAAGCCGGGCGGCCCAGCGTTTCGTGGCCCAGCAGGCCCAGCGTGGTGGCGCCGAAAAAGCCGCAGGCGGCCAGCGCGATGCTGGCGATGCCGGGCCGGGTCGGGCTCCGGCGCTGCAGCCACAGCGCGCCCAGCAGCGCGACCACCGCCAGCGCGCAGCCGGCGCTGATCCACAGGCCGTAGTCGCGCAACGCGGGCTCGCCCGCACCGGTCCGGCCGATCAGCGGGCTGGCCAGCAGCAGCACCGTGAACAGCGCCAGCATCACCCCGAGCTGGCGGCGCCAGGCCGGCGCGTCCAGGCCCTGCAAGGCCGCTGCAGCGATGACCGCCAGCGCCGGGAAGACCGGCAGGATGTAGCCCGGCAATTTGGAGCCCGAGGCGCTGAAGAACGCGAAGATGGCCACCGCCCAGACCGCGCAGAACAGCAGCGGCCGGAAGGCCTTCGCGGTGTGCGCGGCCGATTCAGCCCGCAGCGCGCGGACCATGGCCGGCAGCAAACCCAGCCAGGGCGCGAAGCCGCCCAGCAGCTGCGGCACGAAGTACCAGGCCGGCGCGCCGCGCTGGTGCACGCTGCTGGTGTAGCGCTCCCAGTGTTCGTGGATGAAGAAGAACTGCGGAAATTCGGGGTTGCGCTGCGACACCAGCACGAACCACGGCACCGTGATGGCCAGGAAGACCAGCGTGCCGCTGACCAGGTACAGCCGGCGCCACAAAGCCCAGTCGCGCGCCAGCAGCGTGTAGGCCACCAGCGCCAGGCCGGGCAGTACGATGCCGATCAGGCCCTTGGTCAACACCGCCACGGCCATCGCGGCCCAGGCCGCCCACATCCAGTTGCGCCGCGCGCGGGGGGCGTTGTCCGTGTGCTGCGCGATCAGCAGCGCCGCCAGCACGCCGGCCAGTGCGCCCGACACGCCCATGTCCAGCGAATTGAAGTGGCTGCCGAGGTTCCAGGTGGGCGCGGCGATCAAGACTAGCGCGGCCAGCAGGCCGCCACCGAACCAGCGCTGCGCAGCCAGCGCCGTCAGCACGATGCCCAGCGCGCCACTGACGGCCACCCACAGGCGCGACTGCCAGTCGCCGACGCCGAAAGCCTCATAGGCCAGCGCCGTCATCCACAGGTGCAGCGGCGGCTTCTCGAAGTACTTCAGGCCCTGGTAGCGGATGGTCACCCAGTCGCCGGTGGCAGCCATTTCGCGGGCGATTTCGGCGTAGCGGCCTTCGTCGGAACGCAGCAGGTGGCGTGCGTCGAGGGTGCCGAACCAGACCCCGGCCACCGCCACCAGCATCAGCACCACCCAGATGGGCAGGCGGGCGGGGCGGGGAACGGTCATCGCGGGCATCGAAGCGGTGCGGGCGGCGGGTCGCCCAGGATGCGCCAGCGCATCGTGGCGCCGCGCATTCTAACGAAGGGGTTTCAGGCCAGCAGGCTGCCGCCCTGGCCGGTCGGGCGCTCGGCGCCACCGTTGGCGGCATACACGCCGGTGGGGGCCTGGCGCGGCAGCAGCACATCCATGGCGCGGTCCAGCGACGCGGTGGCGCGGGCCAGGGCCACGCGCTGGGCGGCCACCTGGCCGCCAGCCAGGGCCAGGCGCTGGCGCAGCGGCAAGGGCACGCCGCCGTTGCGCGCCGCGCGGGTGAATTGGTCGACGGCGGCGGCCAGCGCCGCGTGCAGGTCGCTCGCGGCGCGGTCCACCGCGCCCACGTCCTGCTGAGTCAGTGCCTGGGCCAGCGCGCCGAGCTGCATTTCCACGGCCGCCAGCGGGCGTTCCAGCTCGCTGGCTTGCTGCAAGGCGCGGCGCTCTTCGGGGGAGTCAGTCATGGCGGGCTGTTTCAGCGCCGGGTCAGCTGGGCTTGCGGCCGAGCAGTTCCTGGGCGTTGACGATGAGCTTGTCCGCAATGGCTTCGGCGTTGACCTGGAATTTGCCGTCGCGGATGGCTTGCGCAATCCGCTCGACTTTCTTGGCGTCGAAGGTGGAATCTGTGGATGAGCTGGTCAGTGCGGTGGCGGCCTTGGACAAGGCCACTTGCGCACTGGGCTCGGCACCGGGCGTGGCAGCGGCAGACGAACTCTTGCGTTCGGCTGGCTGCGTGACCGCGGGCTTGCTATTGAAAGGACCGATCTTCATGGTGATGAACTCCTGTCAGGGGCACGGCAGGGGTGCTAACCCAACGACATAGACGCTCTATCGGACGCGGCAGATCGGAACTTTAGCGGGCTTGAACAACTTTTTACGTTTCCCCCGTGTTGGCGGGGGGCCGGACGGGGTGCGGACGGGGTGGGCACGGGAAGGCGCAGGCTCACAGCACCACCTCCACGCAGCGGTCGCTGACCGGCTTGCCGAGCAGCACGCGGCCATTCTGGGTTTGCACCCGCACGCTCTTGCCTTCGACGCCCGGGCCCAGGGCCTGGCCTTCGCCGACGACCGAGTAGCCGGCGCCCGAGGCCTGGATGCGCACCGTGTCGCCCGAGGCAAACCACTGCCGCGCCAGCAACTGGGCCGCCGGCACCGGCTGCCCGGCCACCAGCGGGCGCGACAGGCTGCGGCCCAGCAAGGGTTCGAGGCGGTCGAACAGCGGTGAGGCGGACGCCGACCAGTCGACATCGACGCGTCTCAATTGCGCTTCGGTCAGCGGGGCGCCGGCCGGCAGGGCCGTGGCCGCCACCCAGGCCGGTGCGATGACGTTCACCGTCAGCGGCAGGGCGACATTCCAGCGCGCCCGGCCGTCGGTGCAGCGCAGGCCCAGCCGGGTGCGGCCCCAGGCCGGCGTGCCGGCCGGCAGATAGGGTTCGATGCGCGCGCAGGGCGCCAGCTGCAGGCGCGGGTCCAGCGCGCCGGCTTCCACCGTCACGCGGGCGCCGGCAGGGGCCAGGGCCTGCGCGGCCTGGGTGGCCAGGGCGATGCCCTGGGCCACGGTCTCGGCCGGCATGGGCAACGGGGCCTGTGCCTGTGCCTGGGCCTGGACCTGGGTCTGGGTCTGGGCCCCGACCACAGCGGGCACAGCCAGCCCCAGGCAGATCAACCCGGTGAAACGGGCGGACAGGGCAAGGGCAGGGGACTTTTTCACGCTGCCCACTCTATCGGCGGGCGCCGGCCCAAGCGCAGCGGAATAGGCGGGGAAAGTGGTCTCTATTCGCGCTCATGAAAGGAACCGTGCTGCCCAGAATGCCCAGCATGCCGTCGTCGGTTTGCACCCTGATGCAAGCGCCGCGGCCCAGCAAGGAGCCCGCCATGATCAACCGCCTGACCGACAGCCTGGAGTTCCACACCCAGGCCCTGTCGCTGCGTGCTGAACGCCAGCGGCTCATCGCCAGCAACATCGCCAACGCCGACACACCCGGCTTCCAGTCGCGTGACTTCGATTTCGCCGCCACGCTGCGCGCGGCCACCGGCAACGCCGCCACTGGCGACGGCATCGCCCGCGGCGTGTTGGTCGCCGACAACAGCGGCACGGCAGTCCCGGTGCTGCGCTACGCCATCCCCAGCCAGACCAACCTGGACAACAACACCGTGGACATGGACCGCGAACGCAGCGCCTTCGTCGACAACGCGGTGAAGTACGAGTCCACCCTGCGCTTCATCAACGGCAGCGTGCGCACCACGCTGGACGCGATGAAGAGCTTCCACCAAGCCTGACCGGACCTGAGCCATGAGCATGCTTCGCATCTTCGACGTGGCCGGCAGCGCGGTCAGCGCACAAAGCCAGCGCTTGAACACCGTGGCCTCGAACCTGGCCAACGTCGACACCGTGGCCGGGCCCGACGGCAAGGCCTACAAGGCGCGCCAGGTGGTGTTCCAGACCACGCTGATGGGCAACGTCGCGCAGCGCGAAGCCAGCGCCGGTGTGCGCGTTTCGAACATCACCGAAGACCAGACCCCGGGCCGCCGCGTGCTGGACCCCAAGCACCCCAGCGCCGACGCCGATGGCTACGTCACCTACAGCAACGTGAACCCGGTCGAGGAGATGGTCAACATGATGTCGGCCTCGCGCTCGTACCAGAACAACGTCGAGGTGATGAACACCGCGCGCGGCCTGCTGCTGAAGACGCTGCAGATCGGTCAGTAACCCCAGAACCCGCGCCCCGCGCTAAGGACACCCCATGGCCATCACCGCAGCCGTCAACCCGCTGGACCTGATCGGCGCCACCGGCGGCACCAAGACCGCCGCCACCACTGCCAGCGCCAAGGCCGACACCAGCGCCACCGACCGCTTCCTGAAGCTGCTGGTCACGCAGATGCAGAACCAGGACCCGCTGAACCCGATGGACAACGCGCAGGTCACCAGCCAGATGGCGCAGATCAGCACGGTCAGCGGCATCAGCGACCTGAACACCACGGTGTCGGGCCTGAACGCGCAGTTCGTGCAGCTGCAGGCGGTGCAGGGCGCTTCGCTGGTCGGGCACGACGTGACGCTGGTGGGCAACAAGCTCGACGTCACCACCGACAGCGGCGTGGGCGTGGGCGGCTTCGAGCTGGCCAGTTCCGCCGACAGCGTGAAAGTGGACGTGATGAACGCCGCCGGCACCGTGCTGGAAACGGTGGACCTGGGCGCCCAGCCCGCCGGCCTGAACGGCTTTTCCTGGAAGGGCGCGGCCAACGACACGGCCTACACCTTCAAGGTCACGGCCAAGGCGGCGGGCAACGATCTCAAGCCGACGCCGCTGATGCGCGACCACATCTACGCGGTGTCCATCGTGAACAACAAATTGACGCTGGAAACAGCGAAGTCCGGCGCCGTCGAATACAGCACCGTGCGCGCCGTCAGCTGACCGCCGCGAACGCCCCCGCCCCCGCCCCGGCCCGCGCCACCGCATTCCCACCCCATTTCTCGAACAGGCACACACCACCATGAGCTTCCAGCAAGGCATTTCCGGCCTGAACGCCACCAGCAAGAACCTCGACGTCATCGGCAACAACATCGCCAATTCGGGCACGGTGGGTGCCAAGACCTCGCGCATCGAATTCGCCGACATGTATTCCACCGCCCTGGGTGCCGGCAGCGGCAAGCAAAGCGGCGTGGGCGTGGCCGTGGCGGCCGTGGCGCAGAGCTTCAGCCAGGGCAGCATCACCAGCACCAGCAACCCGCTGGACCTGGCCATCAGCGGCAATGGCTTCTTCCAGGTGAAGACGCCCGACGCATCGGTGCACTACACGCGCAACGGCCAGTTCAAGCTGAACCGCGATGGCGACATCGTCAACAACCAGGGCGACCGCCTGATGGGCTACGCCGCCGATGCGTCGGGCGTGGTGCAGTCGGGCCAGGCCCAGCCGCTGCAGCTGAAGACCACGGCCATCGAGCCGCGCGCGACCAGCACGGTGGACATCACCGCCAACCTCGATTCACGCGCGCTGATCACCCAGCCCGCCGCCGGCCCGGGCATCGACTTCGCCGATGCCGCCACCTACAACAACGCCACCTCGATCAACGCGGTCGATGCCAACGGCAAGGACGTGGTCGTCACCTCCTACTTCCAGAAGACCTCGGCCGACACCTGGGACGTCTACATCACGGCCAACGGCGAACCGGTGGGCGGCGCGCCGGCCACCGCCGTCACCACCATCAGCTTCGACCCCACCGGCGCCGCGCCACTGAGCCCGACCACGGCGCTGACGGTGGACATCCCCGCCGGCGCGGTGACCAACGGCGTGGGCACGCTGCCGATCAACGGCCTGCGCATCGACATGACCAGCTTCACCCAGTTCGCTTCACCCTTCGGCGTGACCAAGCTGGCGCAGAACGGCTACTCGGCCGGCGCCCTGAGCGGCGTCATCGTCGAGTCGTCGGGCCTGATCCGCGCGAACTATTCCAACGGCCGCACCAAGTCCATCGGCCAGATCGAGATGGCCACCTTCTCGAACGTCAACGGCCTGCAGCCGCTGGGCGGCAACGAATGGGCGCAGACCATCAATTCCGGCGACCCGGTGCTGGGCGTGCCCGGCAGCGGCAACCTGGGCACGCTGCAGACCAGCGCGCTGGAAGAGTCCAACGTCGACCTGACCGGTGAACTGGTGAACATGATGATCGCCCAGCGCAACTACCAGGCGAATGCGCAGACCATCAAGACGCAGGACCAGATCCTGCAGACCCTGGTCAATCTGCGCTGATCTTGGCTTGCACTGAAAGCCAGGGCCCGTGGACCGCCTGATCTACCTGTCGATGTCGGGCGCGAAAGCGACCCTGCAGCGCCAGGACTCGCTGGCCAACAACCTGGCCAATGTCTCGACCACCGGCTTTCGCGCCGAACTGCAGGCCTTTCGCGCCGTGCCGGTGCGCGGCGACGGGGCGACCACGCGCGTCTACGCGCTGGAATCGACCATCGGCTACAACAACGCGGCCGGCCCGGTGCAGACCACCGGCCGTTCGCTGGACGTGGCCCTGACCGGCAACGCCTGGCTGGCCGTGCAGGGCCTGGACGGCACCGAGGCCTACACCCGCGCGGGCGCGCTGCAGACCAATTCCGAAGGGCAGCTGGTCACCTTGTCGGGCCTGCCGGTGGTGGGTGATGGCGGGCCGATTCAACTGCCGCCGAACGCCAGCGTGGACATCTCGGCCGACGGCCTGATCACCACCAAGCTGGCCAACGGCCGGCCGCAGCAGGCGGGCCGGCTGAAGATGGTCACGCCGGAAGCGCCGATGGCACGGGGCACCGACGGCCTGTTCCGCCCCGGCGATGGCAACGACCTGCCCGCCGACACCACGGCGCGGCTGCAGAGCGGTGCGTTGGAAGGATCGAACGTGAGCCCCGTCGAGACGATGGTGGCCATGATCTCCGCCAGCCGCCAGTTCGAGCAGCAGATGCGCATGCTGCAAGGCGCTGAACAGCGCGAGCAGGCCGCTTCCAAGCTGCTGGGCAACGCCTGACGGGCGCGGGCCCCCAGGGCCCGGAAATCCCAGAAATGGGTGGCAGCGGCGGCGCTTTTCGAGCGCTGACCGGCCTTCAGTCCGGGCCAAGATGGGCCGACCGACTGAAGGACCGCCAACACCATGATTCGCTCACTCTGGATCGCCAAGACCGGCATGGAAGGCCAGCAAGCTGCGCTGGACGCCATCTCGAACAACCTGGCCAACGTGGCCACCAACGGCTACAAGCGCGGCAGCGTGGCCTTCGAAGATTTGATGTACCAGAACCTGCGCAGCGCCGGGGCCAACAGCTCCGAGCAGACGACGCTGCCGACCGGCCTGCAAGTGGGCCTGGGCGTGCGGGTGGCGGCCAGCACGCGCAACTTCAGCCAGGGCACGCTGCAGCAAAGCGGCAATGCGCTGGACATGGCCATCAACGGCCAGGGCTTCTTCCAGATCACGCTGCCCGACGGCACCACCGGCTACACCCGCGACGGCGCTTTCCAGAAAGACGCCAACGGCCAGATCGTCACCAACGCCGGCTATGTGCTGCAGCCGGGCATCACCGTGCCCAAGGACGCCACCAGCATCGACGTCGGCAGCGACGGCACGGTCACCGCGTCGCTCCTGAACCAGACCACGCCGCAGAAGCTGGGGCAGATCCAGCTGGCGTCCTTCATCAACCCGGCCGGCCTGGATTCACGCGGCGGCAATCTGTACGCCGAGACCGCTGCGTCGGGTTCGCCGCAGACCGCTGCGCCCAACACCGCCGGCCACGGCGCGCTGCTGCAGAGCTTCACCGAAGGCAGCAACGTCAACGTGGTGCAGGAACTGGTCAGCATGATCGCCACGCAGCGCGCCTACGAACTGAATTCCAAGGCCATCCAGGCTTCCCACCAGATGCTGCAGAAGCTGGGGCAGCTGTGATGGACGGCAGCTACCGCCGCCTGGTTCTGGCCACCGCCTTCATGCTGGGTGGCTGCAGCACCCTGTTCCCGCGCGTCGAGGTGGCCGACACCGCGCCGCCGCTGCCGGTGGCCATCGCCGTGCCTGCGGCGGCCAGCGGTTCCATCTTCCAGCCGGTCAGCTACCGGCCGCTGTTCGAAGACTTCCGCGCCCGCCTGGTCGGCGACACGCTGACGGTGCAGATCATCGAGAAAGTCAGTGCCACGCAGACCTCGACCAGCACCATCGACAAGACCGGTTCCATCGCCGCGTCGATCTCGGCGCTGCCTGGCATCAGCGCCAATTCCTTCGCCCGTGCCGGCGCCAACGGCAGCACCGCCAACGGCTTTGCCGGCAAGGGCGCCACGGTCAACAGCAACGACTTCAGCGGCACCATCACCGTCATCGTGCGCCAGGTGCTGCCCAACGGCCACCTGGTCATCGCCGGTGAAAAGCAGATCGGCGTCAACGAGAACGTCGACGCGCTGCGCTTCTCGGGCCAGATCGACCCGCGCGCCATTCAGCCCGGCAACACCGTGCAGAGCAGCCAGATCGCCAACGTGCGGCTGGAACAGCGCGGGCGCGGGCAGCAGGCCGAATCGCAGGCCATGGGCTGGCTGGGCCGGGCCTTCATGACCGTGCTGCCGTTTTGAGGAACGCCATGAAAACCAGGCCTGATCGCAAACCCGACCGCACGCTACGCTGGCTGATCGCGCTGGCCTTCATGCTGGCCAGCAGTGCGCTGTGGTGGCCCCAGTCGGCCGGCGCCAGCGTGCGCCTGAAGGAAGTAGCCGCCGTGCAGGGCGTGCGCAACAACCAGCTGGTGGGCTACGGCCTGGTGGTGGGCCTGGACGGCACCGGCGACCAGGCCACGCAGACGCCCTACACCACGCAGGCCCTGAACGCCATGCTGCAGCAGTTCGGCATCACCGTGCCGGCCGGCACCAGCATCCAGCCGCGCAACGTGGCGGCGGTGATGGTCACGGCCGTGCTGCCGCCGTTTTCGCAGCCCGGGCAGACCATCGACGTCAACGTCTCGTCGGTCGGCAATTCCAAGAGCCTGCGCGGCGGCACGCTGATCGCCACGCCGCTGCGCGGCGCCGACGGCCAGGTCTACGGCCTGGCGCAGGGCAACCTCATCGTCGGCGGCGCCGGGGCCTCGGCTGGCGGTTCGAAGGTGCAGATCAACCACCTGTCGGCCGGCCGCATACCCGACGGTGCCAGCGTCGAACGCGCCGTGGCCACGCCGCTGGGCGACGGCGACAGCCTGCAGCTGGGCCTGAACGCCAGCGACTACGCCACCGCCCGCGCCGTGGCCGGCGCCATCAACGCTGCCAAGGGTGCTGGCACCGCCGCAGCGGTGGACGGCCGCACCGTGCGCGTGAAGGTGCCGGCGGCCGGCGGCGACCGTGTCGGCTTCCTGGCCGACATCGAGAACCTGACGCTGGAACTGCAGCAGCCTTCGGCGCGCATCGTGCTGAACGCCCGCACCGGCTCGGTGGTGATGAACGACGCCGTCACGCTGGGCCCTTGCGCGGTGGCCCACGGCAACCTGTCGGTGACCATCAACACCACGCCCGTCATCAGCCAGCCCAACGCGCTGGGCGCGGGTTCGACGGTGCAGGCCGAGAAATCCGACATCTCGGTCACCCAGCAGGGCGGGGCCCTGGTCAACATGGCCGCCGGCACCAAGCTCACCGACGTGGTGAAGGCGCTGAACGCGCTGGGCGCCACGCCGCTGGACCTGCTGGCCATCCTGCAGGCGATGAAAAGCGCGGGCGCGCTGCACGCCGAGATCGAGGTGATCTGATGGCCGTGTCGCCCCTCCTGCCGCCCACCGGTACCGGCACCGGCACCAGCAAGCTGGGCGCCACCAACAGCCTGGTCGCCGACACCACCAACCTGGCGGCCCTGAAGGCCAAGGCCGGTGCCGACCCCAAGGCGGCGGCGCGCGAAGTGGCCAAGCAGTTCGAGTCCATCTTCATGAACGAAATCATGAAGGGCATGCGCGCCACCACGCTGTCCAGCGGCATGCTGGACAACGCCAGCACGACCATGGGCACCGAGATGCTGGACCAGCAATTCGCCAACCAGCTCAGCGGCCGACCGGGCGGTTTGTCCGACGCCATCATGAAGCAGCTGGAAAAGCAGATGGGGCAGATGGCGCTGAGCCCGGGGCCGATACCGGCCACCGGTTCGGCCAACAACACGCCGGCGCCGCTGAGCGCCACGCCCACCGCCACGCGCATTCCGCAGGCCGGCGCGGCGGGCTTCGTGCAGCAGCACTCCAAGGCCGCCAGCGAAGCCGAAGCCGCCACCGGCGTGCCGGCCACCTTCATGGTCTCGCAGGCAGCGCTGGAAACCGGCTGGGGGCGCAAGGAAATCCGCAACGCCGACGGCAGTTCCTCGCACAACCTCTTCGGCATCAAGGCCGGCGCCAGCTGGAAGGGCGCGACGACCGAGGTCACGACCACCGAGTACGTCAACGGCAAGGCGCAGAAGGTCACCGCTGCCTTCCGGGCCTACAACAGCTATGCCGAGTCCTTCGCCGACTACGCCAGGCTGATGAAAGACAGCCCGCGCTACCAGAACGCGGTGGCGCAGGCCCGCACGGCCACAGCCACCGCGGCCAGCGCGGGCAACAGCGCGGGCACCACCACGGCCAGCGCGGCCGCTGGATTTGCCCAGGGCTTGCAGAAAGCCGGCTACGCCACCGACCCGGCTTACGCCGACAAGCTGACCCGGGTCATCAACACCACGCTACGCCTGCAGCGCCTGGTGGCCTGAACCTGAACGCAGGGCGACCCCGCGATGAGCAATTCCGTCCTCACCAACATCGGCCTGCGCGCCATGGCGGCGCAGTTCGCCGGCCTGCAGACCACCGGCCACAACATCGCCAACGCCAGCGTCACCGGCTACTCGCGGCAGCAGGTGGAGTTGTCCACCTCGCCCGGCCAGTACCGCGACGGCGCCTTCTTCGGCCGCGGCGTGGACGTGGCGGCCATCACCCGTTCGCACGACGCCTACCTGACCAGCGAAGCCGGCAAGACCGCATCGCTGGCCACGATGGACAGCACCAAGCTGGCCCAGCTGCAGGGCCTGGAAGCGGTCTTCCAGCCCGGCGAAACCGGCCTGGGTGCCGCGTCCAGCCAGTTCTTCAAGGCCATGGTGGACGTCAGCAGCAACCCCAGCGACCTGTCGTCGCGCCGCGTGGCGCTGGCCCGCGCCAGCGACATGGTGGCGCGCTTCCGCGAAGCCGGCGACAAGCTCGACAGCCTGCAGGTCGGCGTGACCACCGCGCTGACCGCCACCGTCACCGAAATCAACGGGCTGGCGCGCAACATCGCCGACGTGAACCAGAAGATCGCCGCGCTGAACGGCGTGCAGGGCGCGCCGAATGACCTGCTGGACCAGCGCGACCAGCTGGTGGCGCAGCTGTCGCAGAAGATCCGCATCGACCGCGTCGATGCGTCCGATGGCACCGCGTCCATCACCATCGCCGGCGGCCAGCAGCTGGTGCTGGGCACCAAGGCCGCGCAGCTGCAGGTCATCCACGACGCCAACGACCCGTCGCGCAGCGCCCTGGCCATCAGCGACGGCGGCAAGCTGCGCCCGCTGGACGAGAACACCCTGGGCGGCGGTGCCGTGGCCGGCCTGCTGCAGTTCCAGAACGACGACCTGGTGCAGGGCCGCAACCTGGTCGGCCGGCTGGCCGCCTCGGTGGGCATGGCCATCAACGAACAGCAGGCGCGCGGTGTGTCGCTGCAGGCGCCGCTGGGGCAGGTCGGCGGCTCGCCCTTCTTCACCATCGGCGCCCCGCTGGCGCTGGCCAACGCCAACAACCTGAAGGATGGCGCCGGCCTGGCCATCGGCAGCGTCAGCATGACGGTCACCGACGCCTCGGCCCTGCAGGCCAGTGACTACGCGCTGCAGGCCGGCAGCACGCCCGGCACCTGGCAGCTGACCCGCCTGGCCGACAACGTGGTGCGCACCGTCAACAGCGGCGACGTGGTGGACGGCCTGCGCATCGATGTCAACAACCCGCAGGCCGGTGACCGCTTCCTGCTGCAGCCGGTGGGCCGCGCCGCCAATTCGATGAAGGCGCTGCTGACCGACCCGCGCGACGTGGCCGCCGCTTCGCCGCTGGTGGCCACCACGGCTGCCGCCAACAGCGGCACCGTGAAGGTCAGCAGCCTGCAGGTGACGACGGTGCCGCTGCCGGTGCCCGGCGCCACGGTGCAGGTCACCTTCACCGACGACAACGGCGGCTACAACTGGACGCTGCTGGACGCCGGCAACACCGTCGTCGGCGGCGGCAGCGGCACCTGGCAGACCGGTACCGCGCTGCCGCCGGCCGGCACCGACTTCAACGGTTTTTCGCTGCAGATCGAAGGCGTGCCGCGCAGCGGCGACGTGCTGACCGTGGCGCCCACCTCGGCCACCCGCGTGGCCACCAACAACGGCAACGCGCTGTCGCTGATGGCGCTGCGCGACGCCAACCTGGTCGACGGCCGCAACGCCACCGACGGCTACGCCCAGGCCATGGCCGACATCGGCGTGCGCGTGCAAAGCGCCAAGACCTCGTCGTCGATCTCGTCCATCGTGGCCGAGCAGGCCGAGACCAGCCGCAGTTCGCAGGCCGGCGTCAACCTCGACGAAGAGGGCGCGCGGCTCATCCAGTACCAGCAGGGTTACCAGGCGGCAGCCAAGGTGCTGTCGGTGGCCCAGGCCATCTTCGACACGCTGCTGCAGGCCACGGCCCGCTGATCCGGCAGAAAGAAAAAAACGCCATGCGCATCTCCACCGCCAGCGCCTTCGACAGCACGGTCGCCAACCTGCAGCGCCGCCAGCAGTCGCTCAGCGAAGCCCAGGTTCAGCTCACCAGCGGCAAGCGCGTGCTGCGCCCCAGCGACGACCCGGCCGCGGCGGCCGAGGTCGAACGCGCCCTGGCGGCGGCAACGCGCACCGAAGGCCAGCAGCGCGCGCTGAACTCGGCGCGCACCTCGATGGCGCTGAGCGAAAGCGCGCTGGGCGAGGCCGGCAACATCATGCAGCAGGCTCGCGAGCTGATGGTCTCGGGCGGCAACGGCAGCTACACCGACGCCGAACGCAAGACCGTGGCCGACAACCTGCGCGGCCTGCGCAACGACCTGCTGGCCGTGGCCAACCGGGGCGACGGCAGCGGCCGCTACCTGTTCGGGGGCCAGGGCAGTGACGGCCAGCCGATGCTGGACGCGCCGGGCGGCGTGAGCTACAGCGGCACCTCGGGCGGCATGCAGGCGGCCACCGGCGAATCCATGCCGCTGTCGCTGGACGGCCGCGCCGTGTGGCTGCAGGCACCCGACCCGGCCAACCCCGGCGCCACCCTTTCGGTCTTCGACGCGCTGGACAAGGCCATCAACGAACTGGGCACCACCGGGCGCAGCCCGCAGCAGGTGGCGGCCACGGTTTCCGCCGGCCTGGCGGGCATCGACGCTTCGATGGCCAACCTGTCGAGCTGGCGGTCGGCGGCCGGTGAAGCGCTGAACCGCGCCGACAACATCGGTGACCGTTTGTCGCAGGCCAAGCTGGACGCGCAGAGCCAGCGTTCCGACGCCGAAGACCTGGACATGGTGGCCGCCGTGTCCGACGTTCAGGCCAAACAGACCGGCTACGATGCAGCTTTGAAGACCTACTCGATGGTGCAGCGCATGTCGCTGTTCGATTACATCAAGTAGCTGGCCGGCACAGCCGCCGCAGCGGTTGTTTCGCATCCGCTGTGGTCCCACCTGAAACCGACGCCGCCCTGGCGGCCGTACCGCATGCAAGACCACACCGTGCTGGGCCAGCTGGCCCTGGGCTACAGCCCGATGATCAGCCCGCAACGGGTGGTCATCGCGCTGCGCCTGACCCTCTTCCCCGAGCGCCCCGATGCCGTACCCGACGGTGCCGCCCTGCTGCGCGCCATCGAGGAAGTCTGGCCGCCTGTGGTGGTGGCTGCCGGCGCCAGCGCGCCGGCGCCGCGGGTGTCGCTGAACCTGGCCGGTGAAGCCTTGCTGCGCAGCGTGATGGCCGCCGCGCCCGGGCCGCACCTGATGGTGGAGGTGCCGGCCTTCATGGCCGCAGACCCGGCCAACGCCGGCCTGCTGCAAGGCCTGCACGCCGCCGGCACGTCGCTGCTGATCAAGGGCCGGCCGCTGGCCCCGCTGCAGCCCGAATTGCTGGCGCTGTTCACCCATTGCATCCTGGAGCCGGGCGAAGACCGGCGCGCCATCGCCCCGGGCGCCGACGCTGGTGGGCGGAGTCTGGCCGTGGTGCAGGCCGGTGCCCGCAGCGCGGCCGCCACCGACGCCGCCTTCCAGGCCGGCGCCGTCGCCGTGCTGGGCTGGCCCTGGGACGATGAACCGCCCGCCCAGGCCGGCCGTTCCAGCCTGCCCAGCGACATCCAGACCGTGCTGGACCTGATCAACGGCGTGGACCGCGAAGAGCCGGTCGCCAAGCTGGAACCGGTGCTGCGCCGCGACCCGACGCTGGCCTTCCGCCTGATGCGTTACCTCAACTCACCGGCTTTCGGTTTGCCGGTGGAAGTGAACTCTTTCGGCCACGCGCTGATGCTGCTGGGCTACCAGCGCCTGAAGCGCTGGCTGGCGCTGCTGCTGGTGTCGTCGGCCAAGGGGCCGAACAGCAAGGTGCTGATCTGCGCGGCGGTGCGCCGCGGCCTGCTGCTGGAAGAGCTGGGGCGTGAGCACGGCGACGCCGAGATGCGCGGCGAGCTGTTCATCTGCGGCGTGTTCTCGCTGCTGCCGCGCCTGCTGCAGCAGCCCATGGCCGACCTGCTGCGCAGCGTGCCGGTACCCGAACGCGTGCAACAGGCGCTGCGCGGTGACGGTGGGCCCTACGGCGCCTACCTCGACCTGGTGCAGGCCATCGAACAGGAATCGGTGTTCGACATCCGCGAACTCAGCGAGCGCCTGCTGCTGGGGCCGGCGGCGGTGAACCGTGCGCTGCTGGGCGCGCTGAAGGCCGCCAGCGAGATCGAGCCCTGATCCGATGGTGGCGCTGACGCCATGCGGGTCCTGAGCCGATGACCGAGCGTCTGCCGACAACGTCACCCGCTGATGACATTTGGCGGGCCCTGCGCGCCTGGCCCGCGCCGGCGCTGCTGCAGGACGAGGGCTTTCGCATCGTCGAGGCCAACGCCGCCGCAGCGGCCTTGCTGGGGCAGCCGGCCAGTGCGCTGGTGGGCCAGGATGCCATCGCCTTCGGTCCGGCCGAAGACCGCGAATTGCAGCGCGCCCAGCGTGTGGACAGCGCCCAGGCCGACCTGCAAGGCCTGCCGCTGCCACCCGGCCAGCAGCGCCTGCTGACGCCCGACGGCCGGCTGCGCTGGTTCAACACGCAAACGATGAAGCTGCGCGCGGCCGGCCAGGCCCCGCAGTGGCTGACCGTGTGGCACGAGGTCACTGGCGAGGTGCTGGCCCGTGAACAGGCGCGCAGCGCGCACGACGAACTGGCGCAGTGGTTCGAACTCAGCGGCAACGGCATGCTGGTCTACGACCCCAGCGGCTTGATCGTGCGCTGCAACGCGGCCTTCGAAGCGCTGGTGGAGCGCGTGCCCGAGGTGCTGGACGAGGCCTCGCCCGAACTGCAGGCGCTGCTGGGTTGGCAAGACGGCGCGATGCTGCCGCTGCTGGTGCCGGGCGCGCCGGCCGTCGAGCGCCAGGCGCTGGTGCCGGTGAACGAAGGCCGCCGCCGGCGTTTGAGCGCGCGTCTGGCCTGCCACCCGAATGCCCAGGGCGGCCGCCGCGTGATGGCCGTGGTGCAAGACCGCAGCACCGAAGACGAACGCGACCTGGCCCAGCTGGAAATGGGCATGTTGATGGACACCGCCAGCATCGGCGTGGCCACCTACGACCCGCTGCGCGGCTGGCTGGCGCCACCGGCCAGCAAGGCCACGCCGGCCGGTTCGGCGGGTGGGCGTGGCGCCGGCAGCGCGAAAGCCGTGCCGGCCAAGGCCGGCGGGGCCTTGCTGGGCATAGGCCGCGAACTGGTCGAACCGGCTTCGCTGCCCGAATACGAACGCCTGCAGCGCGCCCTGCGCAGTGGCCAGCGCACGGAAGTGCGTTACGCCGTGCGCCACCCCGAACTGGGCCAGCGCTGGCTGCTGACGCGGGTGGAACCCGGTGCGCTGGCCGGCGGCCGCACCACCACGTCGGTGGTCACGCTGGACGTCACCGACCAGGAACGCGCACAGCGCCGCAACGAACAGCTGCTGCGCGAAATGAACGTCATCCTGGACAGCTCCACCGCCGGCATCGCCTACCTGCGCGGCCCGGTGCTGGTGCGCTGCAACCAGCGCTTCGAACGCATGCTGGGCTTTCCGGCCGGCGGCGCGGCGGGCGCGTCGCTGGAAGAGATCTTCGGCCGCAGCATGGGTGAATTGCAAGGCGCGCCGAACGCCGTGCAGGCCTTGGCGGCGCTGGAAGCCGGCCGCCCCTTCGAAGCCGAACTGCCGCTGGCCCGCGGCGACGGGCCGCCGCAGTGGTATTCGCTGTCGGTGCGCCGCGCCCAGGCCGAAGGCGAACAGGCCGAAGCGGTGGCGGTGCTGACCGACATCACGCGCCTGAAGAAACAGCAGGCCGAATTGCAGCAGCTGCTGCGCGACCGCGAACTGATGTTCAGCCTGTCGGAGGTGGGCATCGTCTACCAGCGCGGCGCGCGCATCGAACGCGCCAACCAGGCGATGGCCGACCTGACCGGCTGGGCCAGCACCGAGCTGAGCACGCTGGACGCCGCCGAGCTCTACGAGAACGCCCGCGAGTGCGTCGAATTCGAAGCCCGCATCGCACAGGCGCTGCGCGAGCGCCACCGCTTCAGCGGTGAACGCCGGCTGCGCCGCCGTGACGGCAGCCTGGTCTGGGTGCAGGTGGCCGTGCGCCCGGTGCACGACGAGACCGTGCACGACGGCGATGGCGACGGCGACGACAGCGGCAGCTCTTCGGC
Source organism: Betaproteobacteria bacterium (assembly GCA_031424355.1). Lineage (GTDB taxonomy): Bacteria > Pseudomonadota > Gammaproteobacteria > Burkholderiales > Burkholderiaceae_C > Rubrivivax. The sequence goes on along the minus strand of JANPHI010000163.1, from coordinate 6,369 downwards.
CGGCGTGATCTGCTCTTTCGTCGACATCGACGAGCGCCGCAGCGCGCGTGAAAGTCTGGCTTCGCAGGCCGACCGCACGCGGGCCATCCTGAATTCGGTGCTGGTCGGCATCGTCACCGTGTCGGCCGACGGCATCCAGTGGATGAACCGCTCGGCGCGGCGCATGTTCGGCGGCGAGCTCGCCGACTTCGTCGGCGAGTCGCTGAGCATCGTGGCCACCCCGGAAGCCGACCACCCGCTGCGCCGCACCGACTACCTCAGCCGCCTGCAGGAAGGCCAGGCCGAGACTTTCGAATGCCGCCTGAAGGCGCGCGACGGGCGCGAATTCTGGGTCGTCGGCAACGCGGTGCTGACCGGCCACGTGACCGGCGGGGCCGAACTGACCATCGCGCTGATGGACATCGAACGCCGCCGCCAGGCCGAGGTCAGCATCGCGCAGGCCCAGGCTTCGCTGCAGCGGGTCATCGAAACTGCGCCGCTGGCGATTGCGCTGTTCGACGCGCGCAGCCTGCGCGTGCAGCAGCTCAACCACACGGCGGCCAGCTTCTTCGGCCGGCCGCTGGACGCCGTGCTGGGCGCGGTGCTGGACGAGGCCACGGCAGCACCGCGTGCGCAGGCCTTGCGCGTCTGGCTGCAGCAGGCGGCCGACAGCGGCCAGGCCGGCCAGCATGAATGGCACGACGCGGCGGCCGAGGGCGAAGGGCGCGGCAACGGCAACGAGGCCGCCACCGGCAACGGCCTGCGCGTGTGGGACTGCCGCATCGCCCCGCTGGACGGCGCCGACCTGCCCGATGCGCAACTGCTGCTGGTGGCCAGCGACGTGACCGAGCAGCGCGCCGCCGAACGCGCCCGCCTGCAGGCCGCCATCGACCAGCGCGAGGTGCTGGTGCGCGAGGTGCACCACCGCATCAAGAACAACCTGCAGGGCGTGGCCGGCCTGCTGCAGCAGAGCGTGGCCCGCCACCCCGGGCTGGCCACGGTGCTGTCCGAGGCCGTCAGCCAGGTGCAGGCGATTGCGCAGGTCTACGGCCTGCAGGTCGGCGCCCACGGGCCGCTGGACGTGGCCAGCCTGCTGCAGGCCATCGGGCAGTCGGTGCAGCGCACCTTCGGGCGGACCATCACGGTGGCGGTGGTGGGCGAGGTGCCGCACATGCTGCCCGAGGCCGAGTCCATCCCGGTGGCGTTGACCGTCAACGAGCTGTTCACCAACGCCATCAAGCACAGCAGCGGCAGCGACGTGCGCTGCACGCTCAGCGCACAGGGCGAAACGGTGCACATCCGCATCGCCAGCGTGGCGGCGCTGGCCGACGGCTTCGACCTGAAGCAGGTGCGCGCCGGCGTGTCCGGCCTGGGCCTGGTGCGCGCGCTGCTGCCGCGCCGCAGCGCCACGCTGACGCTGCTGCAGGACGGCCCCGACGTGGTGGCCACCATCGAGCTGCGCCCGCCCGGCGTGCGCCTGCCCGAGGCCGCCGAGGGGGCCGTCAACGGTCTGGAGCGGGTCGCCGCCGCCAGCTGATCGGCCACAATCCCGGGCATGAATCCACCGGCAGGGCACACCGCAAGCGCAGGCAAGATCCTGGTCGTCGATGACGACCGCCTGGTGCTGGCCACCGTCACCCACGGCCTGGCGCAGGCCGGCTACGAGGTGATTGACGCCGACAACGGCGACGACGCCATCCTGCTGGCCCGCGAACACCGCCCGGAACTGGCCCTGCTCGACATCCGCATGGAAGGCAAGAGCGGTTTCGATGTGGCCGAAACGCTGCGCGACGCCTACCGCATCCCCTTCATGTTCCTGTCGGCCTTTGCCGATGAGGCCACCCTGGCGCAGGTGGAAGCGCTGGGCGCGCTGGACTACCTGGTCAAGCCGCTGGACGTGGGGCAGATCCTGCCGCGCGTGGCCGCTGCCCTGGCCCGCGTGCGCGCGGGGCAGGGCGGGGCGGGCGTCGCCAACCCGGTGGTGGCCGATGCGCCGCCAGTGCCCGCCGTGCAGCCGCAGCCGCCTGCGGTTGCGGTTGCGGTTCAGCTTGCGACGCCCGCCGAGGCCGACCCGGTGGCCTTGGCCGTGGGCGTGTTGATGCACCGCCATTCGCTGTTGCGCAGCGCCGCCCGGCAACGCCTGCAGCGGTTGGCCGCCGAACACGGCCTGTCGCTGCCCGCGCAGGCCGAACGCCTGCTGGGCGCTGTCGAAGAACTGGCCCGCACCGGCGGCTGAATCAGCCGGCCAGCGTGAAGAAGAAAGCCGCGCCGCGACCCGGTTCGGCTTCGGCCCAGATGTCGCCGCCGTGCCGCTGGATGATGCGCCGCACCGAGGCCAGACCGACGCCGTGCCCCGGGAAATCGCTGGCGCTGTGCAGGCGCTGGAACAGGCCGAACAGGCGGTCGGCCGAACGCATGTCGAAACCGGCGCCGTTGTCGCGCACCACGAAGGCCCGGCCGCTGTCGTGCGGCACCGTGCGCAGCGAGATCTGCGCGCGCTCGGCGCGCCCGCTGTACTTCCAGGCATTCCCCAGCAGGTTTTCCAGCACCAGGCGCAGCAGCGTCGGGTCGCCCACGGCGGTCAGGCCGGGTTCGATGTCGATGTCGGCTTCGCGCTCGGGCGCCGCGCGCCGCTGCTCGTCCATCACGAAAGCCGCCAGCTGCGACAGGTTGACCGGCTGGCGGGCCAGCGGTTGTGAACTCAGGCGCGCCAGCGTCAGCAGCGCGTCGATCATCAGGTTCATCCGCGCGGCGGCGCCCAGCACACGGTCGAGGTGGTCGTTGCCGACGCGGTCCAGCAGGTGGCCGTAGTCTTCCTTCACGATGCGCGTGAAGCCTTCGACGACGCGGATGGGCGCGCGCAGGTCGTGTGAAGCGGTGAAGCTGAAGTTGTCGCTTTCGCCGGCCTGCGCCGCCTCACCGGGTTGGGCGCCGCCCTGTTCGGCCAGCAGCAGGCCCACGGTTGCGCCGCCGCCGGCACCGGGCTGGGCCGGGCTGTCGCCGAAGCGTTCCACATGCCAGCCGGCGGCCACCCGGATGGCGCTGGCCGTGCCGGCCATCGCGTCGCGCAAGGCGGTGGCGGCTTCCGGCGGCAATTTCGCCGCCAGCGCAGCCAAGGCCGACAGCGCCGCCAGATCGGCCGGTCCTTGCAGGGCCGGCCACAGCGCGCGCGCCGCGGAATTGGTTTGCGCCACCCGCCACCCGCCGTCGGCCGCCTGCAGGGCCAGCAGCGCCGGCCCGGGCCAGGCACTCAGCAAGGCGGGCAGGGCTGCGGCCTCGCTGGCCAGGGCGGCGGCGCCGTCCAGCGGCTGGGCGCTGCCCAGGTAGCCAGCAAAGGCCCCCAGGTCGTCGTGGCGGGGAACGCCGCGCAGGGCCCAGGCGGTCACGCCGTCCAGCGGCGGGTGGCTGACCAGGCGCAAGCCGCTGAAGGCCTGCATGCCGCGCAGGCGGGCCGTCAACGTGGCGTCGCGGGTGGCGAACAGGGGGCATTCGGTGGTGGCACCGCCACCCGGGCCCTGCCACAGCGTCAGGCGGTGGCTGCTGTCGGTTTGCCAGCGCCAGCCTTCGCCCAATTGCTGCCAGGCACGCTGCTCGGCGCGGGCTTCGCGCAGGCTGCGTTCGGCGCTGCGCCGCGCGCGCAAAGTGCCCAGGGCGTAGGCCAGCCCGGCGCCGGCGGTCAACACCCCGAGGGCCAAACAGGCGAAAGCCCAGACGGCGCCCGTGGCCCAGATGGATTGCATGCCGGGAATTGTAAGGACCACCCGGCGGCAGGCCGGGCGGTTCAAGTTCGGCGTTAGCCGTCCGAAAACGAAGGCAAGGTGTGCTGCGTGCGGGTTCTTCGACCCTTGTATAGCGCGGCGCCCGCCGGAGTCACCGATGCTCGACGCTTTTCAACCACCGGCATTCACCCGCTTGACGGCGGCATACCGCTTGCGCATCCTGCCTGCGGGGCCGGTACTGGCAGGCCGTCCCCGTACTGCGCGCCGTACCCTGTCCTTGCTGATTTTCTCGCCCTCCTCGTTCCTGTTGCCCCTGCCATGACCGCCGCGCCCAGCCCCCAGCCGCCCCGTGACGCCAACCCCAGCCCGCTGGCGCTGGATGAGCTTGCGCTGGGTCGATTGCGCGAACTTGACCCCGACGGCCGCCACGGCGTGCTGCAGCGCGTGTTCAGCGCCTTCGAGACGTCGCTGATGCGCATGCTGGTGCAGCTGAACGCCGAGCGTGAAAACGGCAACCCGGGCGTGGTGTCGTCTGTGGCCCACACCTTGAAGTCGTCTTCGGCCAGCGTGGGGGCGCTGCAGCTGTCTGCGGCCTGCGCCCAGGTTGAGCGGCGCCTGCGCGAGCAGCAGCCGGGTGATTTACAGGCCGATGTTGAAAAGCTCTTGACGGAAGGCGAGTCAGCCCTGCAGGCGGTTCGGGCTATGCTGCAGGCATGAGCCTGCCGCGCCTGAAGCGCCCATGACCGTCGTCCACCCCTTTGCCGATGCCAGCCAGACGGCGGTGCCGGAAGTTTTGCTGGTCGACGACGACGAAATCAACCTCCTGCTGACCGGTCTGGGGTTGCGCGAACGCGGCTTCAAGTTGGTCGATGCCGACAGCGGCGAGGCCGCGCTGGAACTGCTGCGCGACTGGACGCCCGACATCATCGTGCTGGACGCGCTGATGCCCGGCCTGGACGGCTTCGACACCTGCCGCCGCATCCGCCGCATGCACGGTTTTGAAAACGTGCCGGTGCTGATGCTGACCGGCCTGGACGACGACGCCTCCATCACCCGCGCCTACGAGGCCGGTGCCACCGACTTCTTCGTCAAGACCACGCAGTGGAGCCTGCTGGCCGGCCGCCTGCACTACCTGCTGCGCGCATCGCGCACACGCATCGAACTGGAACGCAGCAAGAGCAAGCTGGCGCGCGCGCAAGACCTGGCGCGCATGGGCAGCTTCGACTGGTGGCGGGTGGACCGCAACAACCGCGGCGGCTTGCGCACCTCGCCCGAGGCGCTGCGCGTGTTCGGCTTCGGGCCGCAGGAAGAGGTTTCGCTGCGGCTGATCCTGCGCATGGTGCCGCAGGGCGACCGGCGGGCCTTTCTGCGCCTGCTGCACGCCGCGCTGAAGCACTCTTCGGTGCTGGCCACCGACGTGCCCATCGTGCTGCTCGACGGCCGCCAGCGCATCATCCACGTCGAAGCCGAGCCCGAATTCAACGAGCACGGCAACGGCGCCGGCTACACCGGCATCGTGCAGGACGTGACCGAGCGCCGCCAGGCCGAAGACCGCATCCGCCAGCTCGCCAACTTCGACGCGCTGACCGGCCTGCCCAACCGCCGCCAGCTGATCTGGCGCGCCGAACGGGCGCTGGAACAGGCGCGCCGCCAGCAGCACCAGTTCGCGATGCTGCTGATCGACCTGGACCGCTTCAAGCTGATCAACGACACGCTGGGCCACGGCGCCGGCGACGAGTTGCTGGTGGAAGTGGGCCGCCGCCTGCGCGCCTGCGTGCGCCACAGCGACCAGGTGGCCGACGTGGCGCCCGACGGCAGCGCCAACAGCGCCCGCGCCCACCGCGCGCTGGAAGCCGTGGGCCGGCTGGGTGGCGACGAATTCGTCGCCCTGCTGCCCGAAGTCACGTCCGACCGCGTCGGCGAGCGCGTCGCCCAGCGAGTGCTGGTAATCCTGCGCGAGCCCATCTTCGTCAGCGGCCAGGAATGCTTCGTCACTGCCAGCGTGGGCGTGGCCATCTTCCCGCGCGACGGCAACACGGTGGTTGACCTGCTGCGCAATTCCGACATCGCGATGTATTCGGTGAAGGCCCAGGGCAAGAACGCCTCGGCCATCTACAGCCCGGCGCTGGCAAGCCAGGGCCGCGAGAAGCTGGAACTGGAAACGGCGCTGCACAAGGCCATCGAACGCGACGAGATCGTGCTGCACTACCAGCCCAAGATCGACGTGCGCGCGGCCAAGATGGTGGGTGTGGAAGCGCTGATGCGCTGGCAGCGCGGCAACACGCTGGTGCCGCCCAACGACTTCATGCCGATGGCCGAAGACACCGGGCTGATCGTGCCGCTGTCGGAATGGGCGCTGCGCGAAGCGGCCCGCCAGGCGCGCGTCTGGCAAGACGCCTTCGGCTTCAACGATTCCATCGCCGTCAACCTGCCCAGCCGGCTGTTCGAGCGCACCGACCTGGTCGAGCACATCCACCAGTGCGTCACGCTTTACGACGTGCCGCACCGGGTCATCCAGCTGGAGATCACCGAGTCGAACCTGATGAAGGAGTTGCAGAACGTCATCCCGTCGCTGCACCGCCTGAACGAGATCGGGGTGGAGATTTCCATCGACGACTTCGGCACCGGCTACTCGTCGCTGGCCTACCTGACCACGCTGCCGATTTCCGAG
>JANPHI010000162.1:0-5569 GCA_031424355.1 Betaproteobacteria bacterium | reverse complement strand
TGCACGCCCGCGCGCGCACGCTGGACGGGCCCTGGGAGAACTCGCCACACAACCCCATCGTGCGGACGCAATCGGCCGCGGAACCCTGGTGGTCCCGGGGCCATGGCACGCTGGTGGAAGGGCCCACGGCCGGCGACTGGTACCTGATGCTGCACGGCTATGAAAACGGTCACCGCACGCTGGGCCGCCAGACCCTGCTGGAGCCCGTGCGGTGGACGGCCGACGGCTGGTATGTCAACCCCAGCGCGGCAACGCCTGCGCGTCCTCTGCCGCGTGGTGGTGAACCCGTGCCCCATGGTCTGCCGCTGTCGGACGACTTCCAGACTGCCACGCTGGCGCCGCAGTGGAATTTCTACCGTGGCGATTCCCAGGATGTCGCCCGTGTGCGTGTGGGCGGCGGCGTGCTGGACCTGGCCTGCCGCGGCAGCGGCCCGGCCGACAGTGCGCCGCTGTGTTTCGTGGCCGGCGACCGCAGCTACCAGGTTGCCGTCGACATGGACCTGGACGCCGGCGCGCAGAGCGGCCTGCTGCTCTTCTACAACGACAAGCTCTACGCCGGCCTGGGCATGGACACACGCGGTTTCGTGCTGCACCGCTACGGCCAGGACCAGCGGCGCGGCAGCCACGAAGACGGTGCCCGCGCGGTGCGCGCGCTGCGGGTGCGGCTGACCAACCGCGAACACATCCTGACCCTGCACACCAGCCGCGACGGCGGCGCCACCTGGCAGAAATACGGCACGCAGATGGAAGTCTCGGGCTACCACCACAACGTGGCCGGCGGCTTCATGGCGCTACGGCCCGCGATCTACGCCGCCGGCCAAGGCGGCGTGCGCTTCAGCCGCTGGCTTTACACCGCCTTGAACTGAAGGCTGAGGCCCTTGAATTTCTCGACGCACACCCTCGACGTCGAAGACCGGCGCGATCGGCGCGGCCGCCCAGGAAATCGTGGCCGTCCAGGAAACGCCGTGACCGCTGCGTACCGGCCTTTTGGCTGTGGCTGCCGGGCTTGTTCCGTTGGCTTGCGCGATGGGCGCAGAATAGAACCTGAAACAGCAGACCACCGAACCTGAAACACATGGAAGACGACAGCTTCGACCCCCGACAGCCCGAAAGCGTGGCCGCTGTGCTCAAGGTCTTCGCGATCTTGCAGTCATTGGCCGACCGCAACGAGACCGGCATCTCCGAACTGAGCATGCGCCTGGGCATGCCCAAGGCCACCGTCTACCGCTTCCTGCAGACCATGAAAAGCCTGGGCTATGTGCGCCAGGAAGTGGACAGCGAGCGGTATGGGCTGACCATGAAAATGTTCGAGTTGGGCACCAAGGCCCTGCAGTACCCCGACCTGGTGGAACTGGCCAAGCCGCACATGCAGCAGATGGCCGACGCCACCGGCGAAACGGTGCACATGGGCATGCTGATCGACAGCGAGATCATCTACGTGCACAAGGTCGATTCGCGCCACATGCTGGGCATGTATTCGCGCGTCGGGCGCCGCGCGCCGCTGCACTGCACGGCCATCGGCAAGGTGCTGCTGGCCTGGGAAAACACGGCGCAGCGCGAACGCATCCTGGTGGGCTGCGACTTCAAGCGCTACCGCGACAAGACCATCACCACCCTGCCCGACTACATGGCCGAGCTGGACCGCACGCGCGAGCAAGGCTACGGCCAGGACCGCGAAGAGTTCGACGACCACATCCGCTGCGTCGGCGTGCCCATCTTCGACCGCCACAACCAGGCCATTGCCGGCATCAGCGTTTCAACGCCGACCTTCCGCTTCGACGTGGCCCGCGAGGCCGAGGTGGTGGCCATGCTGCAGACCGCCAGCCGCGCGATCAGCAAGCAGCTGGGCTGCACCGCCTACCCGATCGCGGCGCCCGAGCCCGCGCGGCGTTGACCGCGAGCCCGGCGTTCAGGTCACCAGCAGCCGGTAGCCGACGCCGGTTTCGGTGAGCAGGTGGCGCGGCTGGGTCGCATCGGCTTCCAGCTTGTGGCGCAGATTGCCCATGTAGACGCGCAGGTAGTGCGTGCTTTGCGCGTGCGACGGCCCCCACACCTGGCGCAGCAGATGCGGATGCGTCAGCACGCGGCCGGCGTTGGCGATCAGCACGCCGAGCAGGCGGTATTCGATGGGCGTCAGGTGCACCTCCACCCCGGCGCGGCGCACCACGCGCGCGGCCAGATCGACCTCGACGTCGCCGAAGGCGAAGACCGATGCGGCATCGACCCGCCCGCCCTGTACGCGGCGCATGTGCGCCCGCGTGCGGGCCAGCAGTTCGGCGGTGCCGAAAGGCTTGGTGATGTAGTCGTCGGCACCGGCGTCCAGCGCCGCCACCTTGTCGGTTTCCTGGGTGCGCGCCGACAGCACGATGATGGGCACCGCCGACCAGCCGCGCAGCGCCCGGATGAAGTCCACCCCGTCGCCGTCGGGCAGGCCCAGGTCGGCGATGACCAGGTCGGGCCGCCGCGTGCCGGCTTCGACCAGGCCTTGCTGCACGGTCTCGGCCTCGAAGACCTGCCAGCCTTCGGCAACGAGCGAGGTGCGCACGAAGTGGCGGATCTCGCGCTCGTCTTCAAGCACCAGGGCGACGGGGGTGGCGGTGGACATCAGCCCCGCACTGTAGGCGCTGCCGCAGCAGCGTCTGCAGCAGCGTCTGCAGCAGCGTCTGCGGGGCCGCTCGCGGCATCGCCGGCCCCGTCCACATCGGGTGGCGTGCCCAGCGGCAGCGTGAAGGTGAAGGTGGCACCGGCCCCGTCCATGGAACCGTCAGACCGGTCCGCCCCGTTCGGCTCGACGGTGATGCGCCCCCGGTGGGCTTCCACGATGGCGCGGCAGATGGCCAGCCCCAGGCCCATGCCCGGCGTGGCCGATTCGGCGTGGCCGCGCGTGAACTTCTCGAAGATGGCGTCTTCGCGCCCGCGCGGCACGCCCGGGCCGTGGTCGCTCACGCTGACGTGCAACTCGCCCGCCACCACCCGCGCGGTGATGGCCAGCGGCGACCCGGCCGGCGTGTACTTGCCGGCGTTTTCCAGCAGGTTGGCCAGCACGCGTTCGATCAGCACGGCGTCGCATTCGACCAGCGGCACGCCGGGCTCGATGTGCACCGTCACCGCGCGCGGCCCGGAAGCGCTGTAGCCCGCGCGGGCGCCGTGCAGCGCGCTGCCGATGAGTTCTTCGATGGCCTGCCATTCCAGCCGCAGGCGGATGTCGCCGCTCTGGATGCGCGCCATGTCCAGCAGGTTGGTGACCATCTCGGCCATGCTGCGCGTGCGCTCGCCCAGCGCCGCCACCAGCTGCTGCTGCGCGGCGCTCAGCGGCGGCTGGCTGTCGGCCAGCGTCTGGGCCAGGCCCACCAGCACCGCCAACGGCGTGCGCAGGTCGTGCGACAGCGCCGACAGCAGCGTGTTGCGCAGCCGCTCCGACGCCATCTGCACGGTGGCCTGCTGGGCCACGGTGATGTAGTGCACGCGTTCCAGCGCCATCGCCGTCAACAGGGCGAAGGTTTCCAGCTGCTGGCGCTGTTCGGGCACCAGCAGCAAACGCGGCACCTCGGGGCGCAGCGCCAGCACGCCGCGCGCGCGCATCGGCGCCTTCAGCGGCAGGTAGAGCCAGGCGCTGCCGGCCAGCGTGTCGGTGCCCTGCCCGGCCGGCAGCTGGTGGTCCAGCGCCCATTGCGCGGTGCCCAGGTCGAGGCCTGCCGATGCGCTTGCGTTCGCTGTCGTTGCGGCGGCCTGCGGCGGCTGCAGGCGGTCTTGCGCGTCCAGCACGTACAGCGCAACCTGGGCGCGGAATTCACGGGCGATGACGGCCTGCGCCACGTCCACCGCCTGCTCTTGCGTCAGCTGGTTGGACAGGTCGCGCGCGGCCTCGAACAAGGCCTGCGAACGGGCTTCGCGGTGGGTGGCCACGCGGGCCTGGAAACGCAGGCCGGCGGTGAGCTGGCCGGTGACCAGACCGACCACCAGCATCACCGCGAAGGTCAGCAGGTACTGGGCGTCGCTGACCGCGAAGGACAGGCGCGGCTGGACGAAGAAGAAGTCGAAGGCGGCCACGTTGACGAAGGCCGCCAGCACCGCCGGCCCGCGCCCCAGCCGCACGCCCACGCCCACCACCGCCAGCAGGAAGACCATCACGATGTTGGCGAGGTCGAAAAAGGGCACCAGCGCATGCGTGAACAGCGTGGTCGCAGCGCAGGCGGCCAGCGCCAGCCCGTAGCGCCGCGCCGGTGTGCCGCTGGGGTCGGCAGCGTCGCCGGGCCCGGCCCGCACCGTTGCGGCCGAGGGCGACGGCGACGGCGACGGCGTCAGCCCGACCTCGATGCGGTCGGTGTCCGGCGCCAGGCGGCCCAGCGCCACACCCAGCCGGCGGCGCGGCCACGCGCGGCGCCAGCCGGCTGCCGGCTGCGGGCTGCCCAGCACCAGCTTGGCCAGGTTGTGCGCACGGGCGTGCGCCACCAGCGCCGGTGCCACCTGCTGCGCCGGCAGCACGGCCGTCACCGCGCCCAGGCTTTGCGCCAGCTTCACGGTCTGCAGGATGGCCTGACGCCGCGCGTCGGGCAGCCGCTGCAGTGCCGGCGTTTCCACATACACCGCGTGCCAGGCCACGGCCAGTTGCCGGGCCAGCCGCGCCGTGCTGCGCACCACGTGCTCGGCCCCCGGCTGCGGGCCGATGCAGCACAGCAGCGCGCCCTCGGTCTGCCAGACCTGGGCGATGGCGCGCTCGGTGCGCCAGGCCTGCACATCGTCGCCCACGCGGTCGGCGGTGCGGCGCAGCGCCAGCTCGCGCAGCGCCATCAGGTTGCCTTTGCGGAAGAAGTGCTGGGCCGCCCGCTCGGCCTGCGCCGGCAGGTAGACCTTGCCGGCCGCCAGCCGGGCCAGCAGTTCGTCGGCCGGGGTGTCGACCAGCACCACCTCGTCGGCGGCGTCGAAGAAGGTGTCGGGCAGGGTTTCGTGCACGACGATGCCGGTGATGCCGCCGACCACGTCGTTCAGGCTTTCCAGGTGCTGCACGTTCAGCGTGCTGTAGACGTCGATGCCGGCGGCCAGCAGTTCTTCCACGTCTTGCCAGCGCTTGGGGTGGCGCGAGCCGGGTGCGTTCGAGTGGGCCAGTTCGTCAACCAGCACCACGCCGGGCCGGCGCGCCAGTGCGGCGTCCAGGTCGAATTCAGCCAGCCGCTGGCTGCGGTATTCGATGACGGCCGGCGGCAACACAGGCAGGCCTTGCAGCAGCGCGGCGGTGTCGCTGCGGCCGTGGGTCTCGACCACGCCGGCCAGCACCTCACCGCCCTCCGCCACGCGCTGGCGCGCGGCCCGCAACATCGCGCAGGTCTTGCCCACGCCGGCCGACGAGCCGAAGTAGATGCGCAGGCGGCCGCGTGCCGTGCGGGCTGCTTCCTGTTGCAGCTGCGCCAGCAGCGCGTCGGGGTCGGGCCGGGCCGGCTCGTTCATGTCGGCAGTATCAGCGCGCCGGCGCGGCCTCGGCGTCCAACGCCAGGTTCAGCCGCAGCACATTGACGCGCGGCTCGCCCAGGAAGCCGAACAGCGCGCCCTCAGCCTGCGCGGCAATGCGGGC
>JANPHI010000161.1:0-9250 GCA_031424355.1 Betaproteobacteria bacterium | reverse complement strand
ATGCCGGCGTCGCGCAGCCGGGCAGCGTGCTGCAAGTCGGCGGCGCTGTAGGTCGGCACGGCTTGCGCACGGGCCAGGCCGGTGGCGCCCAAGGCCGCCAGGGCCATCAGTTCACGTCGGTTCATCGTCAGGTCCGGGTCGGTAACCAGGCTTACTTGGCAGTGGGCATGACGAACTCGGCGCCCTTGGCAATGCTGGCCGGCCAGCGCTGCATCACGCTCTTCTGCTTGGTGTAGAAGCGCACGCCTTCTTCGCCATAGGCGTGCATGTCGCCGAACAGGCTCTTCTTCCAGCCGCCGAAGCCGTGCCAGGCCATCGGCACCGGGATGGGCACGTTGATGCCGACCATGCCCACCTGCACGCGGCGTGCGAATTCGCGCGCCACGCCGCCGTCGCTGGTGAACAGCGCCACGCCGTTGCCGAATTCGTGGTCGTTGATGAGTTGCAGCGCGGCCGCGAAGTCGGGCACGCGCACGCAGGCCAGCACCGGGCCGAAGATCTCTTCCTTGTAGATGCGCATGGCCGGGGTCACGTGGTCGAACAGCGTGCCGCCGGTGAAGAAGCCCTGCTCGAAACCGGCCACCGTGTGGCCCCGGCCGTCAACCACCAGCGTGGCGCCTTCGGCCGCGCCGATGGCGATGTAGCCCTCGATGCGGTCGCGCGCTTCCTTCGTCACGATGGGGCCCATCACGGCATCCAGCTCCATGCCGTTCTGGATCTTCAACGCGCGCGCGCGCTCGGCGAGCTTGGGCACGACCTTGTCGGCCACATCGCCCACCAGCACCGCCACCGAAATGGCCATGCAGCGTTCACCGGCGCTGCCGTAGCCGGCGCCGATCAAAGCGTCAACCGCCTGTTCGATGTCGGCGTCGGGCATCACCACCATGTGATTCTTGGCGCCGCCCAGGGCCTGCACCCGTTTGCCGTGGTGGGCGCCGGTCTCGTAGATGTATTGCGCAATCGGCGTGCTGCCGACGAAGCTCAGTGCCATCACGTCGGGGTGGGTCAGCAGCGTGTCCACGGCCAGCTTGTCGCCCTGCACCACGCTGAAGATGCCGTCGGGCAGGCCGGCCTGCCTCAGCAGTTCGGCCAACAGCAGGCTGGCGCTGGGGTCGCGCTCGCTGGGCGTCAGGATGAACGCATTCCCACAGGCGATGGCCACCGGGAACATCCAACACGGCACCATGCACGGAAAGTTGAAGGGCGTGACGCCGGCCACCACGCCCAGCGGCTGGCGCAGCGTCCAGTTGTCGATGGCGGTGCTGACCTGGTCGGTGTAGTCGCCCTTCAGCAACTGCGGCACGCCGCAGGCGAATTCGACGATGTCGATGCCGCGCATCACCTCGCCCTGGGCGTCGGTGAAAACCTTGCCGTGTTCGGCGGTGATCATCGCGGCCAGGGTGTCGCGGTGCTGGTTCATCAGCGCCAGGAAGTTGTTCATCACGCGGGCACGGCGTATCGGCGGGGTGTCGCCCCAGGCCGGCTGCGCGGCCTTGGCGGCGGCCACAGCGGCGTTCACGTCGTCAGCGCTCGCGAGCAGCACCTGGCGGGCCGCCGCGCCGGTGGTGGGGTTCCACACCGTCTGGGTGCGCGTGCCGCTGCCGCGCTGCGCCTGGCCGGCGTACCAGTGCGTGATGTCGGTGGTCTGGGTGAAGGCTTCGGGTGCGCCCATGCTGCGTGTCTCCTGCAAGTGAGTCGCACAGTCTATGCCGACGGATGGGGGCCAGGCGCCAGCGCCTCAGCCCACACGCCCATCGCGGAACAGCGGCGGGGTCGCGCCCAAAAAAAACCCGCTGCGCGAGCAGCGGGTTGGGAAAAGTCCTCCGAGAAGGACGTCGTTGGGCCGTTGGGTGGTGCGCTGCGGGACAATTGCAGGCTGCGCCCCACCGACGGCTTGAAATCTATCGGCCGCCTTCCGGCCCGACCATCCCCCAACCTGCGGAAACTGCCTTGACCCCCCTAACTCCGAATGGTCCGGGACCGGCCGCGCTCACCGACGCCGATATCGCCCGCCTGGAAACCCTGCTCGACGCCCTGCCCGAGCCGCTGCAACCGCTGGATGTCTGCGCGCTGGACGGTTACCTGTGCGGCGTTTTGCTGCAGCCCCAGCGCCCGCCGCCGGCGCGCTGGCTGCCCGTGGTCACTGACGTCGAGGGCCGGGCCGTGCCCGCCAGCGTCAGCAAGGCCGCCCTGCAGGAACTGCACGACCTGGTGCTGCGCCGCCATGCCGAACTGGACCGCGCCATCGCTGAACGGCAATGGTTCGACCCGTGGATCTACCAGCTCGACGACGAGGCCGAACCCGCCGAATGCGTGTTGCCCTGGGTGGCCGGCTTCGCCGCCGCGATGGAAACCTTCCCCGCGCTGATGGCCATGAGCAACCCCGAACTGGTCGAGCCGCTGGCCCTGCTGTTCATGCACTTCGAGCCCGAAGACCTGGAAGATGCCGACGCGCTGCTGGCGGTCATCGAAACGCTGGAACCGGCCAGCGACCTGGGCGAAGCGGTGCAGGACACGGTGCGCGCGCTGATGCTGATTGCCGATGTATCGCGCCCGCGCCTGCCGGTGAAGCCGGCCTACCGCACCCCGCGCAGCAACCAGCCCAAAGGCCCGGCGCGACGCGGTTACCGGTAGTCAGCGGCCGGGGCCAAACACCGCCCTGGCGTGCCAGCCCAGCCCCTGCGCCACGCTGGCGAAGCGGTCACCGCGCACCCGCTCGGCGGCCGGGAAGCCCGCTGCGATGCGGTCCACCAGCGGCGTCAGGCCGGTGGAGCCACCGGTGAAATACAGCACGTCCACATCCCCGGGCGCCACGCCGGCCATCTGCGCCGTTTCAGAGGCGGCTTGCACGATGCGCTCCAGGTCGGCCTCGATGGCCGCTGCCGCCTGCGTTTCCTGCAGCCCGGCTTGCAGGCCACGCTCCAGCAGGCCCAGGTCGATGTCGGCGCGGCCCGTCACGGCCACGTCGATCTTGGCCTGCTCGGCGGCGGCGGCCAGCGCGTGGCCCAGGCGCTCCTGCACCGTCGCCATCAGCCGGGCGTGGTGGCGCGGGTCGGCGTACCAGCTCTTCATGCTGCGCAACTCGGCGATGCGGCCAGGGGCGTAGACGGTGTTGATCAAATGCCAGGTGGCCAGGTCGAAATAGACGCCACTGGGCACCTCGCGCGGGGCTTCGCTGGTGTTCTTCGAATTGACGGGCGGGCGCCGCGTGCGGTAGCCCAGCAACGGCAGGATGCTGGCCAGTTCGACATGGCGGTCGAAGTCGGTGCCGGCCAGGTGCACGCCGTGGTTGCCCAGGATGTCGCCGCGTCGGTCCACCCGACCCCGGCGTTCAGGGCCGACGCGCACCAGTGAAAAGTCGGACGTGCCGCCGCCGATGTCGGCCACCAGCACCAGTTGTTCGCGGGTGACCTGGCTTTCGTGGTCCAGCGCAGCCGCGATGGGCTCGAACTGGAACTGCACTTCCGTGAAACCGACGGCGTGGGCCGCCGTTTCGAGCGCGGCCTGGGCCTGCGCGTCGCGCACGGGGTCGCCATCGACAAAGAACACCGGCCGGCCCAGCACCACGCGGCCCAGCGGTTGGCCGGCTTCGGCCTCGGCCAAGGTCTTCAGCCGGCGCAGATAGCCCGTCACCACATCGCGGTAGCGCACCGAACGGCCGGCGCCGATGTCGGTGCCCTGGTCAAGCAGTGACGAGCCCAGGATGCTTTTCATCGAGCGCATCAACCGCCCGTCGATGCCTTCGACATAGGCCGCCACCGCCGCGCGGCCGTACAGGCGCTCGGCGTCGATCTGGTTCGAAGGCGTGTCGGCGCGGTAGAAAACCGCGGTCGGCATCGTGGGGTGGCCGGGTTCCAGTTCGACCAGACGCACGCCGCCGTGGTCGGCGCCGCTGCCGTCGCGGTCGTCGGTACGGGGCAGCGCCACCGCTGAATTCGAGGTGCCGAAGTCAATGGCGACAAAGCCTTCGACGTAGCCCTGGGCCTTGCGCTTGGATTTGGGCGTCATGCCGGTCCTGGAAGGCTGGAAGGGGCGGAATTGTATCGACGGGCCCATCGCCGTGAACTGGCACACGGGAGCCCCCTTGTTCCCACGTGCGACCGGCCCTTTCCCCGCCGACACTGCAGACACACCCCGACACAAGCCCACGGCCCAGGCCCTGGCAACCGAAAGGCACCCGACATGAACAAGGCCGCCCCCGCGCACCGCTGGTTTGCAGGTTGGCGCGCCACCAGGCCCCAGGTGCAGGACGACCCGGCCGATCTGGGCACCGCCTTCGGTCTGGACATGAGCTTGAACGAGTTGATGCACGAGCCCCCGATGCCTGCCCCGTCGGAGCGCCGCGCGGGGTGGATGCAACGCCTGGCCGGGCGCGGCAAGCCGCAGGCCTGAGCCGGTAGCGGGGCCGCCCGGGAGGCGGCAGATAAACTCGCCGCATGGCCCGTCTTTCCTTCCGCGAACAGACCTTGCGCGTGCGCGAGGAAGCCATCGTCACATCGGTCAACCGGCTGCTGGCCGACAAGGGCTTCGACCTGATGACGGTGGACGAAGTGGCCGCCGACGCCGGCATCGCCAAAGCCAGCCTGTACAAACATTTCCCGTCGAAGGAAGCCCTGGCCGCAGCGGCCATGGTGCGCCTGCTGGAGCGCACGCTGGCTTTCGTCGAACAACAGGCGGCACGCCCGGATGCCAGCGCCTTCGAACGGCTGGCCGCCGTGGTGCGCTGGGCGCTGACGATGCAGCTGGCCGGTGAAATGCCGGCGGTGCCGTCGCAGAACTCGTCGCTGCGCACCGAATTGCTGGCCAGTCGCGCCTACCTGGACCTGCTGATGGAGGTCAGCGAACAGCTGGGCACCTGGATCGTGCAGGCGCAGACCGACGGCGACGTCGACGCCCAGTTGCCGCCCGAGGTGGTGCTGTACACCGTCTTCGCGCGGGCCTGCGACCCGGTGCCGGCCTACCTGAAGGCCGGCGGCAATTTCAGCGACGAACAGATCGTCGAGTGGGTAGCGTCCACCTGCCTGAACGGGCTGCGCCGCCGCTGATGGCCGCAGCGGGCTGAAGGCCGGGCGCGCGCCGCGCCCGGCTGGGTCGGCCGATCAGCGGATCAGCAAGACCGGTGTCTTGCACAGCGACAGCACCTTGGTCGCGACCGAACCCGTGACCAGATTCACCAGCGCGCCGTGGCCGTGTGAGCCCAGCATCAACAGGTCATGGCCGCCTTTGGCCGCAGCGCTGGCGATCACCTCGGCTGGCGCGCCGACCTTGGCCACGAAAGTGGCGTTCAGGCCCTGCTTCTTGAAGAAGGTGCGCAGCGGCTTGAAGACCTTTTCAGCCGATTCATCGTGCCAGGCCTGCAGCGTGGCCTTGTCGATGGCGGCGGCAGCGCGCGCCGGCAACGCCGGCACCACCGTCAGCAAGGTGTACTGGTGGTGCGCACCCAGCCATTCATCGTGCGCCGCCAGGTAGGCCAGCATGTGCTTGGTGTAGGAACTGCCATCGACGGCGGCGAGGATCTTCATGTGGGGCTCCAGTCGCGAACTCGTGTGGTCCGCACAGGCAGTGTGGCACCCACACACCCCGTGTCGGTTTGATGCCGCTCACAGTTCGATGAGAAGCAGCGGGTCGTGACCCGCCTGTTCGCCCTTCTTGGCCAGCCCCAGCGGGTTGCAGACCACGCGGCTGGGCAGGCGGCCGGCGCGGTCCACCCGGTAGTCGTGGCGGCAGTGCAGATGGCCGTGCAGCCACAGGTCAGCGCGCGGAATCAGGTCGTCGTCGGCGTTGCAGAAGCTGGCGGTGCCGGGCTGCTTGCCGTAGCGCGCGTCGGCGCTGCGCAGGCTGGGGCCGAAATGGGTGATGACCAGAGTCTGGTCCCAGCGGCCCTGGGGCGCGCGGGCCAGCTCGGCGTCCAGCCAGGCGCGGCAGTTCAGCGCTTCCTGTCGCACCGCGGCCGCGTCGAAAGCTTGACCGTGGCGCGTGGTGCCCATCAGGCGCAGGAAGTACTCGGCGGCGCGCTCGGCGCGCGGGCGCCCGGCCTCGCCGAAGAGGTCGAAGTCGCTCCAGCGCGTGGTACCCAGCACGCGGATGCGGCGGCCGTCGGCGGCGGTGACGAGGGTGGTTTCGCGTTCCAGCAGCGTGAAGCCCAGGCAGTCGCAGACGGTGCGCAGACCGGCCAGCGCGGCGTCGAAGTCCCGCCCGTCGAATTCGTGGTTGCCGGCCACCACGATGACCGGCACCGGCCAGCCCGCGAAGCGCTGGTAGCCGCCCCAGCCGCTGTCCACGTCGCCGGCCAGCACCAGCAGTTCGGCGCCCGGCGCGGGCTGCGGGTCGAAGGTCTCGGTTTCGAGGTGCAGGTCGGACAGCAGTTGCAGTTTCACGCGCCGACTCTAGAGGCTGCGGCGCGAATTTGCGGCGTGACGCAGCCGATGCCCGCGTCAGCCGGGGTGAGCCCTGCGTGACCCGGTGCTAGCCGGCGCCAGCGGCCAGCCATTCGACCCGCACGCCGTGCGGGTGGCAGCGGGCGAGCAGATGGTCGGCACCGCCCGGCCACAGGCGGCAGCGCAGTTCGACGTGGCCGTCGCCCGCGCGCGGCTCGAAGCGCAGCCAGGCCAGCGGCGCGGCGTTGCTCGCGCGGGCGCCCGCTGCTTCGATGGCGGCGGTGATGGCCGCCTGCTCGGCGGCCGGGATGTACTGCCAGACCACCGAATGCATCACCACCGTGGCGCAGCCGGGCGGCGGGGCGGCCAGTTCGCGGGCCAGGAAATTGGCGGCCGGCAGCGCTTCCACCCGCACGCCGTGGGCGGCCAGCAAACGGGCGGTCTCGGTGCGGGCCGTGTTCAGCCGCGCCAACCGTTCGGCCTGTTCAGGCCAGATGAAGGAGGCCAGGCGCAGGCCTTCGTCGGGGTGGTCGAGTGCGATGGGATGGGCATCACAGGCTGCGCGTCGAATGACTTGCAAGTTAGCGCCGGCTTCCTCAGGAACGACGCCATGCCAATCGCTGCGTAGAACGAGTGCAGCGCTGGGCGCACCCCATTTCCAACAGCCATGGTTGTAACGGTAGTGGTCGCACCACAGGTTCAAGCCGGCCGAGGCACCGATTTCCAGCAGGTTCAGCGGCAGGCCGGCACGCGCCGCCACCCACAGCAAACCGGGCAGCAAGGCCACGCTGCGGTTGACTTCGTTGGTCTGCGGCGGCAACTGCAGCGCAGCTTGAACGGTGGGCTGTTGATCGCGCCAGGCGATGGTGATGGCCGCGTCGAGTGCGGCATCGGACGTCGCCAGCCCCAAGCCGGCGGGCGGCCACAAAGCCGCCCAGGGCTGCAAGCCGCGCAAGGCCAGGTGGTGCAGGGCACCAGCCCAGCGCAGCGCCATCGCGGCGGCGAGCGGGTCGTCAGCAAAAGCGCTGAAGGCGGCGTGGGCCGCGCTGTCAACGGCCAGCCACAGCCGCGTGCGCTGCAGCACGCGCGCGGTGAAGGGCGCCGGCTCGCGGCACCACTGCACCTGGAAGTCGAAAGCGGCCAGCAGCGATGTCGAGGAGACCTCGGTCACCGCCACAGGCCTTTCAACGGCAGGCCTTCAGGCCTTTTCCAGCCGCGCTTCGATCTGGGCCTTGATGGCCGGCAGCTCGGCCGGCAGGTGGTAGGCCAGCGTCTTGAACAGCTCGCTGTGCAGCACCAGTTCCTTTTGCCAGTCGGCCTGGTTCAGGCTGCTGACGGTGGTGTACTGCTCGCGCGTGAAGTCGAGACCGTCCCAGCGCAGGTCGTCATAGCGCGGGCTCACGCCGAACAGGTGGTCTTCGCCCTGCGCGCCGCCATCGACACGGTTGACGATCCATTCCAGCACGCGCATGTTGTCGCCGTAGCCCGGCCAGACGAACTTGCCGTCGGCGCCCTTGCGGAACCAGTTGACGCAGAAGATGCCGGGCAGCTTGGCGCCGGCTTGCCCGAGCTTGGCGCCCAGGTTCAGCCAGTGCTGGAAGTAGTCGGCCATGTTGTAGCCGCAGAAGGCGATCATCGCGAAGGGGTCGCGGCGCACGACGCCGACCTGGCCGGTGATGGCGGCGGTGGTCTCGCTGCCCATGGTGGCGGCCATGTAGACGCCTTCGTTCCAGTTGCGGGCCTGCGTCACCAGCGGCACCGTGGTGCTGCGGCGGCCGCCGAACAGGAAGGCGTCGATGGGCACGCCGGCGGGGTTGTCCCACTCGCTGTCCAGCGCCGGGTTGTAGCTGGCGGCCACGGTGAAGCGCGAATTCGGGTGCGCCGCTTTCGCGCCGGTTTCTTTCGCAATGGCGGGCGTCCAGTCCTTGCCCTGCCAGTCGATCAAGTGGGCCGGCGGCGTGTCGGTCATGCCTTCCCACCACACGTCGCCGTCGTCGGTCAGGCCGACGTTGGTGAACACGGTGTCGCGCTTGACCGAGTCCATGCAATTCGGGTTGGTGTGGTAGTTCGTGCCCGGGGCGACGCCGAAATAGCCGGCTTCGGGGTTGATGGCGTACAGGCGGCCGTCGGCGTTGGGCTTGATCCAGGCGATGTCGTCGCCGATGGTCGTGACCTTCCAGCCGTCGTAGCCGGCGGGCGGCACCAGCATGCTGAAGTTGGTCTTGCCGCAGGCGCTGGGGAAGGCCGCCGCCACGTGGTATTTCTTGCCGGCCGGGTTGGTGACGCCCAGGATCAGCATGTGCTCGGCCAGCCAGCCCTTGCCGTCGTCTTGCGCGGCGGTGCGGCCCATGTTCGAGGCGATGCGCAGCGCGAAGCACTTCTTGCCCAGCAGCGCGTTGCCGCCGTAGCCCGAGCCGTAGGACCAGATTTCGCTGGTTTCCGGGTAGTGCACGATGTATTTGGTGGCATTGCAGGGCCAGGCGACGTCTTTCTGACCGGCCTGCAGCGGCGCGCCCACGGTGTGCACGCAGGGCACGAAATGGCCGTCTGCCCCCAGCACATCCAGCGCGCCGCGGCCCATGCGGGTCATGGTGCGCATGCTGATGGCCACGTAGGCACTGTCGGTCAGCTCGACGCCGATGTGGGCGATGTGGCTGCCCAGCGGGCCCATGCTGAAGGGCACGACGTACATCGTGCGGCCCTTCATGGCGCCACGGAACAAGGCGGCTTCGCTGGTCTGCAGCAGGGCGCGCATCTCGGCCGGGGCCATCCAGTTGTTGGTCGGGCCGGCGTCGTCCTTGCTGGCGCTGCAGATGTAGGTGCGGTCTTCGACGCGCGCCACATCGGCGGCGTCGCTGCGTGCCAGGTAGCTG
>JANPHI010000160.1:0-4038 GCA_031424355.1 Betaproteobacteria bacterium | reverse complement strand
CGACGCGCAGCGCGATTTCACACCCATCACGCTGGTGGCCCAGGTGCCCAATGTGCTGGTGGTCAACACCGAGGCGGCGGCCAAACTGGGCATCGCCACGCTGGCCGACCTGGTGGCCTACGCGCGCAAGAACCCGGGCCGCTTGAACTACGGCAGCGGCGGCAACGGCAGCGCGGGCCACCTGGCCGGCGAGATGTTCAAGTCGCAGGCAAAGGTGTTCGCGGTGCACATT
This sequence comes from Betaproteobacteria bacterium, assembly GCA_031424355.1. Classification (GTDB taxonomy): domain Bacteria; phylum Pseudomonadota; class Gammaproteobacteria; order Burkholderiales; family Burkholderiaceae_C; genus Rubrivivax. The sequence goes on along the minus strand of JANPHI010000160.1, from coordinate 3,806 downwards.
CCCTATGCCGGCGGCCCGCCCGCGCAACTGGCGCTGGTGGCGGGCCAGGTCGATTTCAACTTCGACAACCTGGCTGCAGCATCGGCCAACATCAAGAGCGGCAAGTTGAAGGCGCTGGCGGTGACCACCGCCAAGCGCTCGGCCACGCTGCCCGACGTGCCCACGGTGGCCGAAGCCGGCGCGGCGCTGGGCCTGCAGCGTTTCGACATCAGCACCTGGTTCGGCCTGTTCGCACCGGCGGGTTTGACGGCCGACACCACGGCCAAGCTGAACAAGGCTTTCGTGGACGCACTGGCCGCGCCCGACGTGAAGGCCCGGCTGGCCACACTGATGGCCGAGCCCGCGCCCAGCACGCCCGCGCAGTTCGCGGCCTTTGTGCAGAGCGAATCGCTGAAGTACAAGGCCGTCGTGCAGGCCACGGGCGCGAAGGCCGACTGAGCCGCCGCGCAATGCGGCGCGCGCCCTATTCGCCGAGGTAGGCAGCCCGCACGCGGGGGTCGTTGAGCAGCATCTTGGCCTCGCCGCTCATAGTGATCTCGCCCGACTCCATCACATAACCGCGGTTGGCCAAGCCCAAAGCGCGGCTGGCGTTCTGCTCGACCAGCAGCACCGTGGTGCCGCCAGCGTGGACCTCGGCGATGGTCTCGAAGATCTTGTCCACCATGATGGGCGACAGGCCCATGCTGGGTTCATCCAGCAGCAGCACCTTGGGCCGCGCCATCAGCGCACGGCCCATGGCCAGCATCTGCTGTTCGCCGCCGCTCATGGTGCCGGCCAGTTGCGCGCGGCGTTCTTTCAAGCGCGGAAAACGGGCAAAGACCTTCTCGATGTCGGCGTCGATTTCGTCGTCGTCGCGGATGAAGGCGCCCATCTGCAGGTTCTCGGTGATGGTCATGCGGGTGAAGGTGCCGCGCCCTTCCGGCACCATCACCAGACCCTGCCGGACCAGGTCCCACGGGCCCTGGCCCTTGATGCTCTTGCCCATGAACTGGATGTCGCCATCGGCCACCGCCTGGGTGCCGGTGACGGCCTTCAGCGTGGTGGTCTTGCCCGCGCCGTTGGCGCCGATCAGGCTGACCAGTTCGCCCTGGTGGACCTCGAAGCCCACACCCTTCACCGCCTGGATGCCGCCGTAGGCGACCTTCAGGCCGGTGACTTTCAACATCGTCGTGCTCGTGCTGCTCATGCGTGTCCCGCTCCGAGATAAGCCTCGATGACCTTCTCGTTCTTCTGCACCTCGGCCGGCGTGCCTTCGGCGATCTGCTTGCCGTAGTCCAGCACCGTCACGCGGTTGCACAGGCCCATCACCAGCTTCACGTCGTGCTCGATCAACAGGATGGTGCGGCCGTCGTTGCGGATGCGGTCGATCAACTCGCGCAGCACCACCTTCTCGGTGGCGTTCATGCCGGCGGCCGGTTCGTCCAGCGCGATCAGCTTGGGGTCGGTGGCCAGCGCGCGCGCAATCTCCAGGCGCCGCTGGTCGCCGTAGCTCAGCGTGCGGGCCTTGAAGTCGGCGTATTTGCCGATGCCCACGTAGTCCAGCAATTCCAGCGCACGCTGGCGGATGGCGGCTTCCTCGGCCTTGAAGCTGGCCGTGCGGAAGATGGCGCCGACCAGCCCCGAGTGCGTGCGCACGTGGCGGCCGACCATGACGTTTTCCAGCGCCGTCATTTCGGCGAACAGGCGGATGTTCTGGAAGGTGCGCGCGATGCCGGCCTTGGCCACCTGGTGCACCGCGCTGGGCTTGTAGGGCGCGCCGCCGAGTTCGAAGCTGCCGCTGTCGGGCGTGTACAGGCCGGTGATGACGTTAAAGAAGGTGGTCTTGCCGGCGCCGTTGGGGCCGATCAGACCGTAGACCTGACCGGCTTCAATGGTCACGCCCACATCGGACAGCGCCTGCAGCCCGCCGAAGCGCTTGCTGACGCCAGAAACTTTCAGAACCGTTGCTGCCATGTCCTGGTGCCCTCTCAGCGCGCGGCTACAGGGGCAACGGTGCCGGCCGGCGCTGACACCGCAGCCGGTGCCGCCTTGCCGTGCTCGCGCGCCGGCCACAGGCCGCGCGGGCGCGACAGCATGATGCCGATCATGGCCAGCGCAATCAGCAACTGGCGCAGGATGGAGGCGTCCAGGCGGCCGCCGGTGACGGCCTGCAGCGGGCCGGCGACATAGCGCAGCACCTCGGGCAGCGCGGCCAGCATCACCGCCCCCAGGATCACCCCCGGCAGGTGGCCCATGCCGCCCAGCACCACCATGGCCACGATCATCACGCTCTCTTGCAGGCTGAAGGATTCGGGCGACACGAAGCCCTGGAAGGCCGCGAACATCGCGCCCGACACACCGCCGAAGGTGGCCCCCATGCCGAAGGCCAGCAGCTTCATGTTGCGGGTGTTGATGCCCATGGCCTTGGCGGCGATCTCGTCTTCGCGGATGGCCATCCAGGCGCGGCCGATGCGCGAGGTTTCCAGGTGCTGGCAGACGATCACGCTGATCACCACCAGGCCCAGGAAGAGGTAGTAGTACAGCGCCACGCTGCCGATGCGGTAGTCACCGATCTCCAGGGCCTTGCCGAAGCTGAAGCCGAAGAGGTTCATCGAGTCGATGCGATCCAGGCCGCGCGGCCCGTTCGTGATGTTGATCGGCTGTTCCAGGTTGTTCATGAACACCCGGATGATTTCGCCGAAACCTAAAGTGACGATGGCCAGGTAGTCGCCGCGCAGCTTCAGCACGGGGGTGCCCAGCAGCACGCCGGCGATGGCCGCCAGGCCCGCAGCCAGGGGCACCACGGCCCACACCGGGGTGTGCATGCCGCCGGGGAACCACTCGGCGATCCACGGGACGTTCTCGATCAGGTGCGGGCTGGCCAGCAGCGCGTACATGTAGGCGCCCACCGCGTAGAAAGCGACGTAGCCCAGGTCCAGCAGGCCGGCATAGCCGACCACGATGTTCAGGCCCAGCGCCAGCAGCACGTACAGCAGCGACAGGGCCATGATGCGCACCCAGCCCTGGCCGAAGTGCTGGGCAATCAGCGGCAGCGCCAGCAAGGCGATGGCGCACAGCGCGAAGACGACGAATTTGTTTTTCATGGTGTGGCGTCCTTCAAGCGCGGTCGGCGACACGTTCGCCCAGCAAACCCGCTGGCCGCAAGGTCAGCACCAAAATCAGCGCCGCGAAAGCGAAGATGTCGGCGTACTGGCTGCCCAGCACGCCACCGGTCAGGGCGCCCAGGTAGCCGGCCCCCAGCGCTTCCACCAGGCCCAGCAGCACCCCGCCCACCACCGCGCCGGCCAGGTTGCCGATGCCGCCCAGCACCGCTGCCGTGAAGGCCTTCAGCCCGGGCAGGAAACCCATGCTGTGCTGCACGGTGCCGTAGTTGGCGGCCCACATCACGCCAGCCACCGCCGCCAATGCGGCACCGATGACGAAAGTGGCCGAGATGACCATGTCGGGCCGCACACCCATCAGCGCGGCCACGCGCGGGTTCTCGGCGGTGGCGCGCATCGCACGGCCAAGCTTGGTGCGGTTCACCAGGTACATCAGCCCCGCCAGCACCACGGCCGTGACGCCCAGGATCAGGCATTGCGTGACGCTGATGACCGGCCCGCCCAGGCTGATCGGGTCGGTGGGCAGCAGCAGCGGGTAGGGTTTGGGATTGGGCTTCCAGATGATCATGGCCAGGGTCTGCAGCAGCAGGCTCATGCCCATCGCGGTGATCAGCGGCGCCAGGCGCGGCGCGCTGCGCAAGGGCCGGTAGGCCAGCTTCTCGATCACGAAGTTGAGCGCGGTGCAGACGACGATGGCCACCAGCA
>JANPHI010000159.1:0-19007 GCA_031424355.1 Betaproteobacteria bacterium | reverse complement strand
CCTCTGCCGGAACGGGCACGCCGCCGCAACTGGCAGGCGAGTTGTTCAAGCAGAGCACCGGCACCTTCATCACCCACGTGCCCTACCGCGGAGCAGCTCCTGCGCTGCAGGACGTGATGGCCAGCCAGGCTGACCTGGCCTTCGACCCGGGCATCGCCTTCCCCCACATCAAGTCCGGCAAGGTCAAGCTGCTGGCGGTCGCCAGCGACAAGAAGTCGCCCTTCTTCCCGGATGTGCCTACCTACGCCGACCTCGGCATCAAGAACGCCGGCTTGGACATCTGGTTCGGCCTCTGGGTGCCGAACAACACGCCGGCCGAGGTGACCGCGCGCCTGTCCCGTGAACTGACTAAGGTGCTGGCCAGCCCGGCGGTGAAGCAGCGTTTCGGCGACCTGGGCGCAGAGCCCGTGACACTCGAAACCGCGGAATTCAAGAAGCTGCTGGCAGATGAAGGAAAGACGCTGTCCGCGCTGATCCGCGATCGCAAGATCGTCGTCGAATGACGGTGCGGTCGAACTGACGGTGAGAGAGGTGATGACGACCGAATCCCCCATCCTGACCGAGACGGTCGGCCGTGTCGGCGTCATCACGCTGAATCGGCCCCAGCAGCTCAATGCACTAAACGACGCCCTGATGGACGCGCTGGGTCAGGCGCTGCTCGGATTCGACGCCGACGAAGGCGTCGGCGCGATCGTGATCACCGGCAGCGCCAAGGCGTTTGCGGCGGGCGCTGACATCGCCGCGATGGCCGACTGGACCTACATGGATGTCTACCGCAGCGAGTTCATCACCCGCAACTGGGAGACCATCCGTCGCGTGCGCAAGCCGGTGATCGCCGCGGTGGCGGGTTTTGCCATGGGCGGCGGCTGTGAACTGGCACTCGCCTGTGACATCGTCGTCGCCGCCGACAACGCAAAATTCGCCCTGCCGGAAATCAAGCTTGCGATGATGCCGGGTGCCGGCGGCACGCAGCGGCTGCCGCGCGTGGTCGGCAAGGCCAAGGCGATGGACATGTGCCTGTCGGCGCGCACGCTCGACGCCGCCGAGGCCGACCGCTATGGGCTGGTCTCTCGCGTCGTGCCCATCGAGCGGCTTCACGACGAAACACTCGCCTTGGCCACCACGATCGCGGGCTTCTCGCTGCCCGCGCTGATGGCCATCAAGGAGTCGGTCAACCGGGCCTACGAGGGCTCGCTGGCGGAGGGCATCGGCTTCGAGCGCCGCCAGCTGCACGCCCGCTTCGCCAGCGACGACGCCCACGAAGGCATGAAGGCCTTCCTCGAGAAGCGCAAGCCCGTCTTCGGGCACCGGTGAAACCGACATTTGTCCCGCACAAAGGACCCGACCCCATGGCCCTCGACCCAGAATCTTTCGACATCCTGCTGTCCACTGTGCAGCACTTCGTGCGCGAGCAGCTGGTGCCGGCCGAAAATCATCTGGAAGAGCACGACGAAGTTCCAGCAGAACTGGTCGAGGCCATGAAGGAGATGGGCCTGTTCGGCCTGACGGTGCCCGAGGAGTTCGGCGGCATCGGCCTGTCCGTCGCCCAGGAGGTGCAGGTCAATTTCGAGCTGGGGCAGACCGCGCCGGCCTTCCGCTCCGTGTTCGGCACCAACATCGGCATCGGCTCGCAGGGCATCCTGATGGACGGCACGCCGGACCAGAAGGCCGACTACCTGCCGCGCGTGGCCAGCGGCGAGCTGGTGATGTCGTTCGCGCTGACCGAACCCGACGCGGGTTCCGACGCAGCGTCGCTGAAGACGAGCGCCAAGGAAGATGGCGACCACTACGTGCTCAACGGCACCAAGCGCTTCATCACCAACGCGCCGCGCGCCGGGGCGTTCACGCTGATGGCGCGCACCGGCGGCCCTGGCGCCTCCGGCGTGTCGGCCTTCATCGTGCCTGCCGACCTGCCGGGCATCAAGCTCGGCAAGAAGGACAAGAAGATGGGCCAGCGCGGGACGATGACCTGCGATGTGATTCTCGAGAACGTGCGCGTGTCGGCCGCCAACATCATCGGCGGCGTGCCCGGCCAGGGCTTCAAGACGGCGATGAAGGTGCTCGACCGCGGGCGGCTGAACATCTCGGCGGTCGCGTGCGGTATCGCGCAGCGCGTTCTGGATGAGTCGGCACGTTATGCGCGCGAGCGCAAGCAGTTCGGCAAGAAGCTCGGCGAGTTCCAGCTGATCCAGGCCATGCTCGCCGACAGCCAGGCCGAGCTGCTCGCCGGCTGGGCGCTGGTGCGCGAGGTCGCCGAACGCTTCGACCGCAAGCCGGCGCACGTGTCGGACCCGGACGTGTCGATGCGCGTGTCCTGCGCCAAGCTCTTCTGCACCGAGATGGCCAGCCGCGTGGCCGACCGCGGGGTGCAGGTGCACGGCGGCGCGGGCTACATCAACGAATACCCGGTCGAGCGCTTCTACCGCGACGTCCGGCTGCTTCGCCTCTACGAAGGCACCACGCAAATCCAGCAAATCATCATCGGCCGCGAGCTGATGAACCAGGACTAGGAGACACACCCATGGCTTCCAACCGCAACACATTCTCCTGGGACGATCCGCTGTTGCTCGACCAGCAACTGACCGACGAAGAACGCATGATCCGCGACGCGGCCAATGCCTACTGCCAGGAGCGCCTGCTGCCGCGCGTGGTCGAGGGTTTTCGCAGCGGCGTGACCGATCCGGCGATCTTTCGCGAGATGGGCGAACTCGGCCTGCTCGGCCCGACGATTCCCGAGCAGTACGGCGGCCCGGGCCTCAACTACGTCGCCTACGGCCTGATCGCGCGCGAAGTCGAACGCGTGGATTCGGGCTACCGCTCGATGGCCAGCGTGCAGAGTTCGCTGGTGATGGTGCCGATCTTCGAATTCGGCACCGAGGCCCAGCGCCAAAAATACCTGCCGAAACTGGCCACCGGCGCGTGGATTGGCTGCTTCGGCCTGACCGAGCCCGACCACGGCTCCGACCCCGGCTCCATGGCCACCCGCGCCCACAAGGTGGCGGGCGGCTACCAACTCCGCGGCTCCAAGATGTGGATCTCCAACAGCCCCATCGCCGACGTGTTCGTGGTCTGGGCCAAGAAGGAAGACCCGGACGGGCAAGTCGGTGGGCAGGAAAGCATCCACGGCTTCATTCTGGAAAAGGGCATGCAGGGCCTGAGCGCCCCGAAGATCGAAGGCAAGATGAGCCTGCGCGCCAGCATCACCGGCGAAATCGTGATGGACGACGTCTTCGTGTCCGAGGCGCAACTGCTGCCCAATGTCAGCGGCTTGAAGGGCCCCTTCGGCTGCCTGAACAAGGCCCGTTTCGGCATCGCCTGGGGCGCCCTGGGCGCGGCCGAGTTCTGCTGGATGGCCGCCCGCCAGTACACGATGGACCGCAACCAGTTCGGCCGTCCGTTGGCGCAGAACCAGCTGATCCAGAAGAAGCTGGCCGACATGCAAACCGAGATCACGCTGGGCCTGCAATCGGTGCTGCGCGTGGGTCGCCTGATGGACGAAGGCCAGGCCGCGCCCGAGATGATCAGCCTGATCAAGCGCAACAGCTGCGGCAAGGCGCTGGACATCGCGCGGCAGGCGCGCGACATGCACGGCGGCAATGGCATCCACGACGAATACCACGTCATCCGCCACATGATCAACCTCGAAACGGTGAACACCTACGAGGGCACGCACGACGTGCACGCGCTGATCCTGGGCCGCGCGCAGACGGGCTTGCAGGCTTTCTTCTGAACACCGCCTTGCGCCACCCCGGCATGCACCACCCCGGCCTGAACCGCGGGGCCAGCGGCACGCCATGAACGCCATCGTCCAGGCCCTGGGCATCGAGTCCTGGAAGCCCGTGCTGACGGCTTTGGTGATGCCGCCGGTGCCCTTGCTGCTGCTGGTGTTGATCGGCGCGCGGCAGATGTTCCGGCGGCCGCTGCTGGCCTGGCTGCTGATCCTGCTGGCCACCCTGGGGATCTGGTTCAGCGGCACGCAGGCCTTGGGGCATGCCTTGGTGCAAGGCCTGGTCAAGCCACCGCCGGCACTGAGCAGCAGCGACCTGGCTGAGCTGCGCCGCAGCCCCAGGACGGCCATCATCGTGCTGGGCGGCGGGCGCCGCCTGACCGCACCGGAATACGGTTTGTCGACGCTGAACTTCCGCAGTGCCGAACGGCTGCGCTACGGCATCTGGCTGTCGCGCGAGACGGGCCTGCCGCTGGGCTTCAGCGGTGGCGTGGGCTACGGCGCAACGGCGGGCGCCAGCGAGGCCGAGATTGCGGCCCGCGTGGCCGAGCGTGAATACAACCGCGCCCTGCGCTGGCAGGAAACCGAGTCACGCGACACGCGCGAAAACGCGCTGAAGACGGTGGCGCTGCTGCAGCCGCAGGGCATCGAGAAGATCGTGCTGGTCACCGACGCCCTGCACATGCGCCGCGCGCTGGCCAACTTCGAGCAGGCAGCGGCTGGCAAGCGCATCCGCATCGTGCCGGCACCGATGGGCGTGCGCGGCGAGGGACACCTGTCGGGCGCCGACTGGCTGCCGACCCGGCAAGGCTATGAAGAAGTCTGGATGGCCTTGCACGAGGCGCTGGGGCGCCTGCTCGGGGCCTGACACCGCACTGCGCGGAGCGGCGCCTCTGCAGGGCCGGGCTAACGCGGCGCGGCCGGCTTGGCGCCTGGCTTCAGCGCTTCTTTCTGCGCTTCCTTTTGCGCTTCTTCCAGGGCCCGGGCTTCGGCCTTTTCCCGTTCGACCTGCGCCGCCTGGATGGCCTTGATGCGCCGCGCGTGTTCGGCGGTGTTGGACCGCCGGAAGTCGTCCATCAGCACCGCGTCGGCCTTCATGCCCTGGGCCAGCATGCGTTCGCTGAGGTGCAGGCCGGCCGCCGGGTCGCCGCCCAGCGAAGCCACCACCTCATTGGCGAAGAGGTCGGCATTGCCCACGATGCTGTCCACCGCGATGGCCTTCTCGGCCTGCGCCTCGGCCGCCGACAGGGCCAGGCCGGCGCCCGGCACGGCCATCAGCAGGATCTTGCCCACCGTGAAGCCGGTGCTGGCGCCTTCGGCCGTCTGCACCGCCTTGATGGCGCTCTGACTGGCCTGGAAGTAGGTACCGAAGGCGGCCAGCCAGCGGAATTCGTCGGCCGTCTTGGCCTCGATCATCGCGTTGGCCGGAATCTTGGCGCGGGTGTTGCCCATGCGCCAGAAGATGTCGGGGTCGGCATCGAAAGAACTGGCCGTGACGCTGCCGGCACAGCCTTTTTGCGTCTCGACTTCCAGCTTGCGGTCGTCACCCATCGTCAAGACCATGGGCTTGCCCTCGACGGCTTCGGCGCGCGCTTTCAGCACCACGTCCCAGAAGCCCTGGTCGTCGTTGGACACCACCGAGCCGCCGCGGAAAAAGGCGCCCATCTCGAACTTGGTGCCGCCAGCAGGCAGCGGCCGGCCGTTGATGGCCTTGACGACATCGCGCACCTTCAGGTCGTCGGGCGCGCCCTCGTCGGCCCAGACCACGCGCCATTTGTCGTCCATGCCGGTGACTTCGCGGAACAGCTTCATGTCGGTCTCGGACATGCGCTGCTTCACCGAGTGCACCGACAGCAGCACGAAGGGCTCGACCTGGGTGGTGGTGTCGCACAGGGCTTCGGCACCCCAGGCCACGGTGATGGCCGCCGCGCGGAACTTCACCTCTTGTTCGAAGCGCGTCTTGAAGAGGTCGCGCTCGAAAGCCCTGTCGTACTGCGCGCTGGCCACGCCGGAACCCAGAGCCGCCCCACCCAGGGCAGCAACCGCCAACAACTTCGCACAAGGGTTACGCATCAGCGCCATTTTGCCGTCACATCGGCACCGCCTTCCAAATTGCCTGAAATGCCACGTCCCCTGCGTGACGGGCGCCACCATCCCCGCACGAAAACAGGGGCTTGAGACGGCCTGCACTGCCCGCATGTGGTCCACTCGGCGCCGAGACGATTGCCGGACATTCCTGTCCAGCGAAACCCGGACCCACTCGAAGGACTCCACACGATGAAGCTCTGGTTGATCAGCGCACTGACGCTGGCCCTGGTGGCCACCACCGCCCCCACCACCGCGGAGGCGAAACGCCTGGGTGCCGGAAAACCCGCCGGCATGCAACGCAACATGCCCGCGCGCACAGCGCCCGACGCCGTACCCGCCAAGCCGGCCACGCCGCAAGCCGCACCCGCTGCCGCCCCGGCCACGCCCGCCGCGCCGCCTGCCGCTGCGCCCAAGCGCAACTGGATGGGCCCGCTGGCCGGTATCGCGGCCGGCCTGGGCATCGGCGCCCTGCTCAGCCACTTCGGCATGGGCGGCATGATGGGTGGCCTGGGCGGCATCCTGTCCACCTTGCTGCTGCTGGGTGGCGCCGCCGTGCTGGTGATGTTCCTGCTGCGCCGCTTCGGCCCGGGTGCCAACCGCACGCCAGCCCTGGCCGGTGCCGGTGCGGGCGCGTCGGGCATGAACACGCCGGTGGCCTGGCCCCAGGCCACGCCGCGCGAGCCGGTGCTGGAACGTCAGGCACTGGAAACGCTGCCGGCGCCGGCTTCGTCGTCGCCGTCCAGCGCCTACACACCGATCACACCGATCACGCCGCTGGCCGCAACGACGCCGGAAGTCACCCGCGCCTTCGTGCCTGCGGCCTTCGACGCCGAAGGCTTCACCCGCACGGCCAAGATGATCTTCATCCGCCTTCAGGCCGCCAACGACACGGCCGACCTGGACGACCTGCGCCGCTTCACCACGCCCGAGTTGTTTGCCTCCATCCGCCTGGACATCCAGGAGCGCGGCGACAAGCCGCAGACCACCGACGTCGTGAAGGTCGACGCCGAGGTGCTGGACGTCGTCAACGAAAGCGACCGCCAGGTCGTCAGCGTGCGCTTCCACGGGCAGGTGTCCGAAGAAAAGGGCGAGGCGCCGACGGCCTTCAACGAGGTCTGGCACCTGGTCAAGCCGCACGACGACAGCCACGCCTGGGCCATTGCCGGCATCGAGCCCTTGCCGGCTTGATCGGCCCGCCGGTTGAACGCCGGACGGCGATGTGACGAGGGCCGCTTGCAGCGGCCCTCGGTCTTTCTGCAGACCGCCATAGAACGGCGGGGCGGCCTGGATCAACCGGCCAGACGCACCGGCGGCGCAAGGGCTGCGTTGTCGGTCAGCCAGCGTTCGGCAGCCTGGGCGTCGCCCTGGGAAGGGTGGAAGTCCTCGCGCAGGTAGCGCCGCCAGGCGGGGCGGCCCAGCGTCACCATGCCCTGCGGGCCGAACAGCAAGCGCCAGCCGTCGACCCAGGTGGACGGCCGCCACGCACTGCCGTCGTGCCGCAGGTTGCGCAGCGTCTGCCGGGCCAGGTCGATGGCGAAATGCCGCGTCACGGTCTTGAAGATGCCGCAGCGCCAGGCGTGGCTGCCGCCCAGCGCGGTGTACAGGTCGAAGGCCGTGCTGCGGTGTTCCGATTCTTCGCTGCAGTGCCACAGCCACAGGTCGCGCCAGCGCGGCTCGGCGTCTTGCAAGACCTCGGGGTGGGCCAGCAGGTGTTCGGCGAACAGCGCGGTGAGGTGTTCGGTGGCGGCGGTCACGGCCACCCAGTTGCGCAGGTCGATGGCTTCGACCAGCCCGCGCCGCGCCAGGATGCGCGCTTCCCAGCGGTTCACCAGACCCTGGCGTTCCAGGTGCGCGTTGAAGCGCTGGTGGATGCGCCGGTGCGTGGCCTCCTGGCCGATGAAGCCCTGCACTTCTTCGGCAAACGCCGCCCGCTGTTCGGCCGACAAAGCCGCCACGCCCTTGCGCACGGAATCGATGAACAACTGCTCGCCAGCCGGGAAGCTCATCGACAGCGCGTTGAAGAAGGCGGTGCGAAACGCCCCACCGCACCAGCGCGGCGGCAGCGGGGTTTCCAGGTCGACGAGCAGGCGTCTGACGGTCAGCGTGTTCATCCGGTGATTGTCTGGTGAATGTCCGGCAGCGGGCGCGTGGGTCTGCCGGCACATTGGCACGATGATTGCGGAACAGATGGTTGGTCCGGGCCCAGGCCCGCATTCCCATCACACCCCAGGAGCACTTCCGCCATGTCCGTCCTTGCCCGTCTTGCACCGCGCCTCGCCCTCACCGGCTGCGCATTGGCCAGCCTCATCGCCTTGGGCGGCTGCGCGACAGCGCCTGACCCCATCACGCGCTACGGCGACGCCACCACGGTCTATGCCACCGGTGCGAAAGTGGCTGCCGGGGCACCGCTGTACTTCAGCGCCGGCATGACGGCCGGTGAAGGCGCGCCCGCCTCGATGAAAGCCCAGGCCCTGCTGACGCTGAAGAAGCTGGGCGACAGCCTGACCACGGCCGGCATCAAGCCGTCGGAAGTGCTGTTCGTGCGCGCCTACCTGGCGCCCGGCGCCGACGGCAAGGTCGACTTCGCCGGCTGGAACGACGCCTGGGCCGAGACCTTCGGCAACGCCGCCAACCCGGTCAAGCCGGCCCGCACCACCGTGGCGGTACCGCTGCTGGGCCGGCCCAGCACCTTGATCGAGATCGAGTACGTGGCGGCCACCGCACCGACCGACGACCTGTTCGTCAGTTCCGACAAGCTGGGCCTGCCGGTGTTCAACCCGATGCTGAAGCCCTACGGCACGAAAGAGGGGCGCATCTATTCGGGCGTGGGCGTCAAGGCCGGTGCGGGCTACTACTGGTCGGCCGGCACGCTGTCGGCGCTGGCCAAGGCCGATGCGCCGGCCACGTCGGCCGAGCGTTACGGCGACATGAAATTCCAGGCCACCAGCACGCTCAAGCGGCTGCAGGAAAACCTGGCCAACGTGGGCCTGAGCTTCAAGGACGTGATCTTCCTGCGCGCCTTCCTGGCGCCCAACAAGCTGGGCGATGGCCAGTACGACTACGCCGGCTGGAACGCCGCCTACGACGAGTTCTTCAACAACCCGGCCAACCCGCACAAGCCCGCGCGGACCACGGTGACGACGCCGAGCTTCGGCGGCCCCGGCGCGCAGATCGAGGTGGAAGTGGTGACGGCCTTCCCGGGCGTGCCGCAGGCCTCGGTGAACTTCGACGCCAGCGCGCCGGCCACCGTCAACCCGAACATCAAGTCCTACGGCGCGGCCACCTCGCCCATCGCCTCGGGCAAGGCCCTCAAACCCGGTTCCGCGCTGTACTTCTCGGCCGGTGTCGTGCCAGCTGCGGTGGATGGCGACATGAAGGCGCAGGCGCTGTCGGCGCTGGGCATCCTGAAGGCCCGCATGGCCGAAGCCGGCCTGGGCTTCAAGGACGTGCTCTTCCTGCGCGCCTATGTGGTGCCTGAGGCCGACGGCAACTTCGACCGCAAGGGCTGGGGCGACGCCTACGGTGCCTTCTTCGGCACCGCCGAGCAGCCGCAGAAGCCGGCGCGCACCACCATCGCGGTGCACTCGCTGCCGCGCAACGCGAAGATCGAGATCGACGTCATCGCAGCCATGCCCTGACGGCAGCCCGCACGCACCAGGGCCATGACGGCCCTGGCCCAAAAGGAATCGGGTCAACGGCTGAACACCGTTGACCCGATTTGCTGTGCGCAAGCCGGATGGCGCGAGCCGGCTTGCGCCGGCCCGTCCGATCAGAACTTGTAGCCCGCCTTCAGGTAGTAGTAAGCGCCGTTGAGGCCGTAGGGCGAGATCGTCGAGTAGACCCCGACACCCGTCGAGTTGGCCTGCGAATTGGTGATCTTCGGGTCGCCGTAGACCACCAGATCGGGCTGCCGCTCGGGGGTCTTGTTGGTCAGGTTGTTGATGCCTGCGGTGAAGCGCAACTGCTTGGACATTTCGTAGGTGGCTTCGATGTCCGAGATGAAGGCGGCCTTGACCGTCGACTTGATGTTGCCGCCGACCAGATCCAGTTCCGGCCGGACCGTGGCGTAGGTCAGGAAGGAATAGCCGTTCGGCCCGGTCAGGGTGGACGACTCACCATAACGGGTGACGCGGAAGGTCGTCTTCCAGGGGCCCAGCGACCAGTCGGCCGAGGCCACCAGCTTGTTCTTCGGCGGCGTGTCGGTCAGCGCCCACAGCTGGGCCGTCGTGAAGATGGTCCTGTCGGCCCTGTCGATGGAAATCTTGCGGAAGGTGCCCGAGAAGTTCCAGTCGATCTTGCCGTAGGTGCCCAGATCGGAATTGGTGCCGGCCGTCAAGTCCAGGCCCTTGGTGGACAGGTCCACCGGGTTGGCCGCGAACTGCACGGACAACTGGGTTGCCGTTGCGGGCACCGCCACGCCACGCGTCGCGATGGCCTGCGAGACCAGCACGGCTGCGGCCGCCGACGTGGTGGACGACAGCGACACGTTGGTGATGCGGTCCTTGATCTTGATCAGGTAGGCGTCAGCCGTGAAACGCCAGTCGCGCGACGGCGTGAAGGTCATGCCCAGGCTGAAGTTCTTGGCCTTTTCGGGCTTGAGCTGCTGGCCGCCGACGATGGCCGCAGCCGCCGAACTCGGTGGCAGGATCACGTTGGCCGTGGTCGGGCCCACGGTGGTGGTGGTGAAGAACTGCTCGGCCAGCGTGGGGGCACGGAAACCGGTGCTGACCGTGCTGCGCAGGGCAAACGCCTTCGAGAAGTCGTAGCGCGTGGACAGCTTGCCGTTGCTGGTGGAACCGAAGTCGCTGTAGCGCTCCATGCGGGCGGCCAGCCCGACCTGCCAGTCCTTCATCAGGCTGGTATTCAGGTCGATATAGCCCCCCGTTTCGGTGCGGCTGTGGCTGCCGGCGTCGATGGGTGACATGCCGACAAAGGACTGCAGACCACCGGCCGCCCACGAAGCCAGGTCGCCCTGCAGCACCTCGTAGGTGTCCTTGCGCGCTTCCACACCCACGGCCACATCCAGCGGCGCCGCCATGCCGATCTCGAAGGACTTGGCGATGTCGAAGTTCATCAACAACATCGAGTTGTTGTACTGGCCGATGTAGGCCGAGGTGGGCGAAACGCCATTCGGGCCGCCCACGGTGCCGGCGACGACGGGCGTCAACAGGTAGGAATAGTTCAGTGAATTGACGACACCGATGTCGGTGATGTCCTTGCCGTAGTTCACGCTCAGGTCCCAGCGGGCGTCACCGAAAACCATGCCCCGGGCGCCGGCGGCGCTGGCCAGGTTGCGTTCCTTGATCGTTTCCTTCGGGACGAAGAAACCGCCGGGGTAATAGGCCTTGGCCAGACCGCCGACGTCGATGCTGACGCAACCCGGGTCGGTGGTGACGCCGGGCAGGTTGGAATGGATGATGGTGGTGGTGCCAGGCACCAAGGTGCAGGAACTGCCACGGGCCGCCTGCAGCGGGCGCAGGTTCTGCCAGCTGAAGGCATTGCGGCTGGAGAAGGTGCTGTAGCTGTAGAGCTCCAGTTCCGGCGTCAGGTTGTAGCCGGCGTTGTAGGCCACGTTGTACAGCGTGTAAGCCGGGTCGCCTTGCGTGTTCGGTTCGTAGACATCGAAAGGGCCGCCGTACTTGGCCGGGTTGGTGTTGACCACGCGCAGTTCGGGGCCGGTCTGGTTGGTGTTCAAGTGGTCGCGGAATTCACCACTCAGGTGCAGGTAGCCGTTGTCGCCCAGCGCGATGCCCTTGTCCGCAACCAGGCCGCGTGTGCGGCCGTTGCCCAAGCCGTTGGGGTTGACCTTGCTGTCGGCAAAGCGGCCCCACGAAGCCTCGATCGAGCCGTCGGTGCTGGTCTTCAGGATGACGTTCATCACGCCGGCGATGGCGTCGGAACCGTACTGGGCCGCAGCGCCGTCTTTCAGGATTTCGATGCGGGCCACGGCCGAAGCCGGGATGAGGTCCAGGTCCACGCCGTTGGCGCCGCCGAACTGGCCGCCGCCGGTGGCAATCATCGCCGTCGTGTTGCGGCGCTTGCCGTTGACCAGCACCAGCGTCTGGTTGGCCGACAGGCCGCGCAAGGTGGCAGCCCGCACGATATTGGACAGGTCGCCGCCTTTGGCCAGCGCACCGAATGAAGGCTCCAGGCGCAGCAGCGCGTCCAGCACGCTGGCCTGGCCGGTGGCCGCCAGCGTTTCGCTGGTGACAACGGCAATGGGCGACATGCTCTGCGTCGCCTTGGTGCCCACCGCCCGCGTGCCGGTGACGATGATGGTGTCGGTGCCCTGAGCCTGTGCCTGTGCCGTCAACAAGGCCGCCAGGCCACCGATGGCGAGCACCAGGGCGTTGTGACGCGGTGCGCGTTCGCGGGTTCGTCGTGCAGCAAAGCCAGTGTGGATATCGGACATGGTTGGAATGCCTTTCTGTGGTCGATTGCGAGGGATGAATGCCAGAGCTGCGAGGGAATTAGCAACATCCGAGCCATCCATTGCAAAGCGCCGCATCCGAATTCAGAACACGCAATTCGGATTTGGTCGAAGGCTTGGGCGTGAACCAGAAAATGTCGACAATTTGTCGCCAAATTCGCCACCCGGCAAAAGCCAGTCAGTTTTCGTTCAGATCACCGCCTAATGCGCAAGCCCATGCGCAAGCCCATTCGGCAACGATGAAACGGGCCCACTTATTGCGAGGCCTTTCGGCAGACAACTCCTGTCCAACCGAACAAGGCCTTGATGGAACGCCGCGATTTCCTGAGCAGCACCGGCATCGCGCTGGCAGGCTGGTCCGCCCTGCCCGCTCGGGCGGCTGAGGGCGCAGCCCGGCCCGCTGCAGCCCTGGTGCCGCCAGGCGCCGCCTTCGCACCGCCCTTGCCGCTGGCGCCGATACGGGCCAGCGCCGACCGCATCATTGCGTTGAACGTGTGCACGCGGCCTTTCCGTGCCCAGGGCCCGCGCATCGCGACCGAACGGATGGGCCGCAAGACGGTGATCCACAACTACGGGCATGGCGGCAGTGGCTGGTCGCTGTCCTGGGGTTCGGCGCGGCTGGCGGTGCCGCTGGCCCAGGCCACCGGTGAGAAACACATCGCGGTGATCGGCTGTGGCGCCATCGGCATGACGGCCGCCGTGATGGCCCAGCGCGCCGGGCTGAAGGTGCGCATCTACGCCAAGGACCGCCTGCCCGAAGTGCGTTCGGCCTGGGCCACCGGCGTCTGGTCGCCCGATTCGCGCGTGTGCACCGCCGAATACGCCACGCCCGAATTCGAGCGTCTGTGGGAAGGCATGGCGCGCTATTCCTTTCGCATGTACCAGGACCTGCTGGGCCTGCCCGGCGACCCGGTCGAATGGCGCGACAACTATGCGCTGGCCGACGCGCCTTTCGGCACGCCCAACCCGATGGAAGGCGAGCCGCCCTACCCCAAGCTGGACGAACACCTGCTGCGCGACTTGCGCGTGTTGCCGCAAACGCTGGCCAGCGGACAGCACCCCTTCCGCGCGCCTTTTGTGCGGCGCTCATCGCGCATGGTTTTCAATCTGGCCTCTTATTCGCGGCTGTTGATGAATGACTTTCTCATCGCCGGCGGCGAATTCGAGACCGTCGAATTCAAGAACCCCCGCGAATTCGCCGGCCTGCGCGAAAAGACACTGATCAATTGCACCGGCTACGGCGCGCGCGCCCTGTTGGGGGACGAATCCATCATTCCGGTGCGCGGCCAGACGGCGCGGCTCATTCCGCAGCCCGAAGTCACTTATGGGCTCAGTTATGCGTCGCAGCACGTTTCGATGACGCCGCGCCGCGACGGACTCATCGTGCAGGCCGGCTGGCCCGGCGACTTCAACAACGCCGACACGACGCCCGACCGCGCCGTCGCCGAGGCCGCTGTTGCCAGCCTCGCGGCCTTGTTTCCCGGCACCTAGTCGCGCGCCCCATTCCGCTTGAAAACCCGAACCCACCAAGGACCGTTCATGCCACCGTTCGCCCGCACTTTGCCCTCACGCCCTTCCCTTTCGTCGTCCCCCTCCCGCCGGCAGCGGGCCCGTCCCATGGTGTCCGCTTGGGCCGCAGCGCTTGCCGCGCTGGCCGTGCCGGCCGGCGCTGAAACCTCGGTGCAGTACGCACCGGGTGGTGCCTATTTCAGGGCCAACGACAAATTCGCCGCCGCCACCGGCGCCGAGGTCTACGACACCATCTGCGCGGGCTGCCACATGCCGCAGGGCAAGGGCGCCGTGGGCGGTGGGGCCTACCCCGCGCTGGCCGCCAACAAGAACCTGGCGTCATCCACCTACCTGATCTACACGATCGTCAACGGCCGCAAGGCCATGCCGCCCTTCGGCAATGCGCTGGACGACGCGCAGATCGCGCAGGTCACGAATTACATCCGCAGCCAGTTCGGCAATGCCTACACCGACACCGTCACGCCTGCCGACGTGAAGGCCACCCGCCCGGCCCCGCTGGCCGCCACGGCCCCGCGTTGAAACGGCCAACCCCATCCACCCTGAACACGGCAAGGACCACACTGTGACCACAGCCTCCCAATCCCCCAACGCATCCCCCAGCGCTTTACCCAGCCGGCGGCAATTGCTGACCATGATCGGCCTTTCGGCCGGCAGCGCCACCAGCCTGTCGGCGATGGCCGCACTCGGCGTGGCCGAAGAATCCACCTATGCCGGGCCGGTCAAGCTCAGCGGCGCGCCCAAGGGCAGCAGCGTGCTGATCCTGGGCGCCGGCGTGGCCGGCCTGGTGGCGGCGCTGGAATTGCGCGCCGCCGGCTACAAGGTGCAGGTGCTGGAATTCAACAACCGCCCGGGCGGCCGCAACTGGTCGCTGCGCGGCGGCGACCGCTACACCGAACTGGGCGGCGCCCAACAGCATTGCGAATTCGACAAGGACCTGTACATCAACCCGGGCCCGTGGCGCATTCCCTCGGTGCATGCCGGCCTGATCGACTACTGCAAGCGCCTGAATGTGGCGCTCGAACCCTTCATGCAGGTGAACTACAACGCCTACATCCACAACACCAAGGCCTACGGCGGCAAGCCGCAGCGCTTCCGCCACGTGCAGGCCGACTACTACGGCAACGTGGCCGAACTGCTGGCCAAGGTGACGTCGCAAGGCAAGCTCGATGAGGCGCTGACCAAGGACGACATGGAGATGCTGACGCAGTCGCTGCGCAGCTGGGGCGCGCTGGACGCCAACATGAAGTACGGCAGCACCGTGGCCACCAGCGAACGCCGGGGCTATGAAAAGCGACCGGGTGGCGGCCTGTCGGCGGCGCCCGTGCTGTCCAAGCCAGGTGACTTCAAGGAACTGCTGAATTCGCGCCTGTGGGCCAGCCTGGCCACCGGGCAGACGCTCAGCCACCACACCAACATCTTCCAGCCGGTGGGCGGCATGGACAGCATCTCCAAGGCTTTCGCCCGCGAAGTGGGCACGCTGATCCGCTACAACGCCAAGGTCACGGCCATCAGGCAGGACGCCACCAAGGTCACCGTGACCTACGAAGACACCAACAAGCCCGGCACGCCGCAAACGGCCACGGCCGACTGGTGCGTCAACACCATCCCGCTGTCCATCCTGAGCCAGATCGAGATGAACGTGGGGCAGCCCATGAAGGACGCGATCAACGCCGTGCCCTACAGCGCCAGCACCAAGGTCGGCCTGCAGTTCAAGCGCCGCTTCTGGGAAGAAGACGAACAGATCTACGGCGGCATCACCTACACCGACCTGCCGATCAGCCAGATCGCCTACCCCAGCTCGAAATACTTCAGCAAGGGCAAGGGCGTGCTGCTGGGCGCCTACATGGGCGGCAAGACCGGTTTCCAGTACGCCGCGATGGCGCCGGCCGACCGGGTGAAGAAGACCTTGGCCGACGGCGCCAAGATCCACCCGCAGTACCTGAAGGAATTCGAGAACGGCATCGCGGTGTCGTGGCACCGCGTGCCGTGGACCTTGGGCTGCTCGGGTTCATGGACGCCGGAAACGCGGGCTGCGCACTACAACAACCTGTGCGCCATCGACGGCCGCATCGTGCTTGCCGGTGAACACGCCTCCTTCATCCCGGCCTGGCAGGAAGGCGCCGTGCTGTCGTCGCTGGACGCCATCAAGCGGCTGCACGAACGCGCGACGGCGGCCTGAGCCCGTAGCGGCACCCGGCCATCGCCGGGTGCCGAGAAACACCGCAGCGCGGCGCTGCCAACCCTCAGGGCTGCAGCGCCGTTCGGCTTTCCGTGTGGGCTTCCACCTGGGCGCGCTGCAGCCACAGTTCGCGGAATTCGTGCCGGGACAGCAAGCCCAGCTGGTCACTGCGGTGCAGGCTGCCCGGCTGGCGTGAATTGCCATACGCCATCAAGCCGTAAGCCTTCACCGGCGTGGTGAATTCGATCAGGCCGACCCAGGTTTCGCCGTGTTGCGGGTAGCGGTGGCCTGCCGCATCCAGCGGCCCCCAGGTCAGCACGCGGAAGGGCCCCAAGCCGCCCACATGGCCGTCGCCGGGCAGGTCCACATCACCCAGCTTGAAGCGCGACACCTCGCCGAAGATGCGGTCGATGGCACCGTACTTCGCCCGGGTGTTGGCGATGGCCGTGCGCAGCATCTGCACAGCAGCGGCCGGGTTCTTGATGCCAGTGGGCGTGGACGTGGCGCGGGCCGCATCGAAAGGCACGGCGTAATTCGCCACGCCGGTGAAAGCGGGGCCGGCGAAGAGCTTGGCCCATTCCTCGAACAGCAGGCCGGCGCGGTTGTCGGCCGTGTAGTGGTGGTCCCAGGCGGACAGCAGTTGCACGGCGGCCTGCATCTCGGCGTCGGGCGCATCCTTCGCTGCGGCCAGCAAATCGGGCAGCGTGCGGTCGGCCAGCAACGAGCGTGTGGACTGCTTCAGTGACATGAACTTGTCGAGGGTGAGACCGTCGTTCTCGGCCATCATCTTCAGCGCGTTCTGCGCCCGCATCGACTCGGGCGTCTGCGGCGCCAGGTAGGCCGGGTAGTCGCTGGCCTGGATGGTCGTCGGCCACGACGGAAACCACGGCGGGTCGTTGCTGTTCTGCACGAAGCCGGCCGGCGGGTCGGTGACGCGCGGCAGGTCTTCGTAGCGGTGCACATCCGTCCACAGCGTGGCCGAGGTGTCGCCCGGTACCAGCCCGCGCCAGTAGGCGTGGTCGCCGCTGCGGCGCCGGGGCGCGATGCCGTTGAAGATGTATTCGATGTGGCCGTCGCGGTCGGCGTAACTGATGTTGAAGGTGGGCACCTGCAGGCGCTGCATGGCCGCGTGGAAGGCGGCGTGGTTCTTCGCCGTGACCATGTCGAAATACTGGTGCAGCATGCCCGGCCGGTCCAGCCCGGCCACGCGCAACGCCGTGACGGTGCCATCGGGCCGCGTGAAAACGGGGCCGTGCACGGTGGACTGCACCACCAGCGCCTTGTCCGCCAGCGTGCCATCGGCGCCGCGCAACTTGTAGTGCACGGTCTGCACCGCAAAGGGCTGCACCTGCCCGTCGAAGACATAGCCGCCGTCCTTCAGCGCCAGCTTGTAGTGCGTGGCGCCCACCATGCCGTTGACGGTGTTGCTGATGCCCATCTGCTGGTTGAAGGCGAAGCGCACCACGGGCAGGCCGATCTGCGTGGCGCCGTACAGCTCGAAATCGGGCGCGACCAGGTGCGCCTCGTAGTAGGTGAAGAAGTTGGTGTTCCAGGACAGGTGCGGGTTCTGCAGCAGCATGGTGCGGCCGCTGGCGGTCTTGGTGCCCGCCACCGCCCAGGTGTTGGAGCCGTCTTCACCGGTGTAGCCCCCGTCCGGTGCGGCCGCACGGGTCTTGGGCTCGGCCTCGGGTTCGGGCGCATCGCCTTCGCCCGTCACATTGACCGTGGGCGACGCCACGTAGACGTAGTTCATCAGCCGATGCGCATGCGCCACGACATCGACCCCGCTGACCGGCAGCACCCCGCGCACATCGGGCGCGATGGCCCCGGGGTGGGCCGCCGCGTAGTCGTTGATGCCTCTCGCGAAGGCATCCAGCTTGGCCTTGAAACCGGGCTCCTGCGCGTCGTACCAGCGCTGCGCGCGCGCGGGCACATCGTTCTTGATCAGCCAGACGGCCGTGTCTTCAAACTTCGCGCCCCAGTATTCAGCGCCCCGCCCACGCGCTTCGCCGTAGAGCCGCAAGATTTCGTCGGCGTGGCTGTGCGCCTGGGCGTAGCCGTAGCCGTAGAACACGGCGTTCGCGTCGCGGCCGTAGATGTGGGGCACGCCGTAGCGGTCCCACAGGATTTCGTTCTGCGCGGGCGCGGACACGGGCGTGGACGCCGACGCGGCAACGCTCAGCGGGCCCGGGGCGCTGCAGGCCGTGAGGGCTGCGGTGGCGGCCGCACAGGCCGCTGCGACGGCCGTGCGTCGGGTGATGCTCAAGCGGTGCCTTCCTGGCCCCGCAGGGCCTGTTTCAACCCACCCAGCGTCGCGCGTTGCCGAACATGCGCGTCCAGGGACTGAGGGCGGAACGGTCGCCTGGCGTCCAACTCATTTGCACATTGCGGGCCACGCGCTCGGGGTGGGGCATCAGGGCTGTGAAGCGGCCGTCGGCGGTGGTCACGGCGGTCAGGCCGCCGGGGCTGCCGTTGGGGTTGGCCGGGTAGGCCTCGGTGGCCGCGCCGTGGTGGTTCACGAAGCGCATGGCCGCGTGCACGGCGCTGGCGCTGCCGCGCTGGCTGAAGTCGGCAAACCCTTCGCCGTGGGCCACGGCAATGGGCAGGCGGCTGCCGGCCATGCCCTGGAAAAAGAGGCTGGGGCTGTCCAGCACTTCGACCAGCGACAAACGCGCTTCGAACTGCTCGCTCTTGTTGCGCGTGAACTTCGGCCAGGCCTGTGTGCCGGGGATGATGGCCGCCAGCGCCGCGAACATCTGGCAGCCGTTGCACACGCCCAGCGCGAAGCTGTCGGGGCGGTTGAAGAAGGCCGCGAATTGTTCGGCCAAGGCCGGGTTGAACAGGATGCTGCGCGCCCAGCCTTCACCGGCGCCCAGGGTGTCGCCGTAGCTGAAACCGCCGCAGGCCACCAGGCCCTGGAACTGGTCCAGCCGCGCACCGCCGGTCTGCAGATCGGTCATGTGCACGTCGTGCGTGTCGAAGCCGGCCTGGGCCATGGCATGGCTCATTTCCAGGTGCGAATTGACGCCCTGCTCGCGCAGGATGGCGATGCG
>JANPHI010000158.1:0-2199 GCA_031424355.1 Betaproteobacteria bacterium | reverse complement strand
CGATGGTTGCCTGGGCCTGTACCCGCTGCCGGTGTGGGAAGCGCTGGAAGCGCAGTTGCTGGAGCTGTCCAGCGAGAACGACGCCTGGCGGCGTTTCTTCATCGGCAGCGCCACCGAAGTCGAGATCGACGGCTCTTCGCGCGTGCTGATTCCCCCCGAGCTGCGCGCCTGGGCGGGTCTGGACAAGGACGTGAAGTTCATGGGTGTCGGGCCGCACTTCGAATTGTGGGACATGGCCCGCTACGAAGCGAAGGAAGCCGCCGCCCTGGAAGCCGGCCGCCCCGAGGCGCTGCGCAACCTGGTTGTCCGGTGAACACTGCTGCCTTGCCCCCCGCAACATGGACCCACACGGCCGTGTTGCTCACCGAAGCCGTCGAGGCCCTGGTGACGCAGCCGGACGGCGTCTACGTGGACGGCACCTTCGGTCGCGGCGGCCACAGCCGGGCCATCCTGGCGCAGCTGTCGCCGGCCGGCCGCTTGTGGGCCTTCGACAAGGACCCGGAAGCCATCGCCGCAGCGGCCGATATCGCCGACCCGCGCTTCGCCATCTGCCACGCCAGCTTCGGCGACATGGTCAGCGAACTGGCGGCACGCGGGGTGGAAAAGGTCGATGGCATCTTGCTCGACCTGGGCGTCAGTTCGCCGCAGATCGACAACCCCGAGCGGGGCTTCAGCTTCCGCTTCGACGCCCCGCTGGACATGCGCATGGACACCACGCGCGGCGAGACAGCAGCCGAGTTCCTGGCGCGTGCCGATGTGCGCGAGATTGCAGAGGTCATACGTGAATACGGCGAAGAACGGTTTGCTCTTCAGATTGCAAAGGCGCTTGTCGCTGGCCGCGAAGGCGGGCATGCCCCTCGCACAACCACTGAACTTTCCGCGCTCGTGGCTCGCGTCGTCAAAACCCGCGAACCGGGCCAGGACCCTGCAACGCGCACATTTCAAGCTCTTCGGATTCACGTCAACGCCGAGCTTGAAGCGCTGCAACAAGGCCTGAAGGCGGCGCTGGACTTGCTGGCACCGCAAGGCCGGCTGGTGGTGATCAGTTTCCATTCGCTGGAAGACCGCATCGTGAAGACCTTCATCGCCCGCGAAAGCCGCGACGAGGTGGACCGCCGCGCGCCTTTCGCACCGGCCAAGCCGATGCGGCTGGAGTCCGTCGCCCGCGTCAAGCCCGACGCGCTGGAAGTGCTGCGCAACCCGCGTTCGCGTTCGGCGGTGCTGCGCGTCGCCGAGCGCACGGCGGTCGCTTGAGCATGAAGCTGAACGCCCTGCTCATCGGTGCGCTGCTGGTCAGCGCGCTGCTGCTGGTGAAGACGGCTTTCGAGTCGCGCCAGCTCTTCGCGGCCATCGACAGCGCGCGCGCCGAAAAGGCCCAGCTCGACGCCGAGTACAAGCGCCTGGACGCCGAAGCGCAGGCGCAAAGCACCAACATGCGCGTCGAGAAGGTGGCCCACGACAAGCTGGGCATGAACCGCGCGCAGCAGGGCGTGATGACCTATGTGTTCGACAGCGCCGCCGTTGCCACGGCCGCCGCTTCAGGGGCGCAGCGATGAGCCGCACCGTCAGCAAGGCCGCCGCCCGCACGCTGGGCGCCAACAGCGTGCGCAGCGTCAACTACGCCACCAGCCCGCTGCTGACCAGCAAGACGCCCACCTGGCGTTCGCGTTTCGTCGTGGTGCTGGTGGGCGGCGCCTTCCTGGCGCTGCTGGGCCGCGCGGCCTACCTGCAGATCTGGGCCACCGACTTCTACCAGGCGCAGGGCGAAAAGCGCTTCGTGCACAAGCAGACGCTGCCGGCCAGCCGGGGCCGTATCCTCGACCGCAACGGCCTGGTGCTGGCCACCAGCGTGGCCTTGCCCACGGTGCAGGTCGATCCCAAGACCTTCAACGCCGACACCGCGCAGCGCAAGGCCCTGGCCAAGTCTTTGGGCATGACGCTGGCCGAGGTGGACGACAAGCTGGAAGGCGCGGCCAACACCGTCACGCTGCGCCGGCTGGTGGAAGAAGCGGCCTGGCAGCAGATCAAGCAGCAGGCCAAGGACGGCGGCATCAAGGGCGTGCAGGAAGTGCGCGAGTACAAGCGCCGCTACCCCGAAGGCGAAGCCGCTGCGCACGTGGTGGGCTTCACCGACATCGACGGCAAGGGCATCGACGGCATCGAGCTGGGCTTCCAGAACCAGCTCATCGGCAAGCTGGG
>JANPHI010000157.1:0-12782 GCA_031424355.1 Betaproteobacteria bacterium | reverse complement strand
CACGCCCAGGGCCTGCGGCGAGTCGAAGACCTGCCCGCGGATCTGCGTGCCGATGTCCTGTTCCTTGCCCACGCGCGACACCACCATCGCGCTGGCCACGCTGATCAGCAGCGCCGGGATCTGCGCCACCAGCGCGTCGCCGACGGCCAGCGTCACGTAGCTGGCTGCGGCCTCGCCGGCGCCCATGTCGTGCATGGCCATGCCGATGACAAAGCCGCCGACGATGGTGATGAACAGGATCAGCAGGCCCGCCATCGCGTCGCCGCGCACGAACTTGCTGGCACCGTCCATCGAACCGAAGAAGTCGGCTTCCTCGGCCACTTCCAGGCGCCGCTGGCGGGCCTGTTTCTCGTCGATGAGGCCGGCGTTCAGGTCGGCGTCGATGGCCATCTGCTTGCCCGGCATCGCGTCCAGCGCGAAGCGCGCGCCGACCTCGGCGATGCGTTCCGCACCCTTGGTGACCACCACGAAATTGATCACCACGATGATCGCGAAGACGATCAGGCCGACCGCGAAGTTGCCACCGATCAGGAAGTGGCCGAAGGCCTCGATGACCTGGCCGGCTGCGCCCGGGCCGGTGTGGCCTTGGACCAGCACCACGCGGGTGGAAGCGACGTTCAGGCTCAGCCGCAGCAGCGTGGTCACCAGCAGCACCGTGGGCAGGGCCGCGAAGTCCAGCGGCTTGACCATCTGCGCCGACACCATCATCACCGTCAGCGCCAGCGCGATGTTGAAGGTGAACAGCAGGTCGAGCACAAAGCCCGGCAGCGGCAGCACCATCATGGCCAGCATCATCACCACGAAGGCCGGCAGCACCAGCGCCTTCAAGGCGCCGGACTGCGGGCCGAACCAGGCGTTGAAACGGGTGACGAGCGGGCTCATGCGTCAGCCCCGGCTGCCGGCGCAGCGGCCGCGTCGGGCTTGTCGCCCGGCTTGATCTTGTTGTGCGGGTCCAGGTCGGCCGGCACCTCGGGCGAAGGCGCTTCGTCCTTCACCGTGCGGCCGGCGGCCATCGCGTCGCGCAGCTGGTAGACCCAGGCCAGAACCTGGGCCACGGCGCCGAACAGGCGGGCGGGAATTTCCTGATCGAGCTCGGCGTGGGCGTACAGCGCCCGGGCCAGCGCGGGCGCCTGCAGCACCGGCACCTTGTGTTCGCGGGCGATGTCGCGGATCTTCATCGCCAACAAGTCGGCGCCCTTGGCCACCACCTTGGGCGCGGCCATCTTGCCGTCCTCGTACTTCAGCGCCACGGCGTAGTGGGTGGGGTTCATCACCACCAGGTCGGCCATCGGCACCTCGGCCATCATGCGTTTGTTGGCCATCTCGCGCATGCGCCGGCGCATCGCGCCTTTCATCTCGGCGTTGCCCTCCTGCTCCTTGTATTCCTTCTTCATTTCTTCCACGCTCATGCGCAGGCGGCGCATCAGCAGTTCGCGCTGCAGCGGCACGTCCACCAGCGCGAAGGCGGCCAGCACCGCGCACAGCAGCAGCAGGCCGGTCTGCAGCAGCGCGCCGCCGGCAGCCAGTGCGGCCGGCAGCGGCATGGCCAGCATCTCGGCGTGGCGGCCCCAGCGGGCCATCAGGTAGGCCGTGCCCACGCCGCCCAGCACCACGGCCAGCAGGCAAGACTTCAGCGTGGTGGTCAGCTGGTCACCCGAAAACACCCGGCCCAGACCGGTCAGCGGGTTGAGCTTGGTGAAATCGGGCAGCAGCGGCTTGAAGGTGAAGTTCCAGCCGCCCGACAGCAGGCCGGACGCCAGCGCCACCACGACCATGGTGGCGAACAGCGGCGCCAGCACGGCAAACATCTGCAGCGACATCGCCATCAGCCGCTCCAGCATCGCCTCGGGGTGGTTGATCTGCGTGGCGTCAAAGCGCAGGCCGCTGGCCAGCAGGCGCGTCATCCAGTCCGACAGCTCGGGCGCCAGCGCCAGCAGCAGCGCCACGCCGCCGGTGACAGCCGTGAAGTGGCCCAGGTCGCGCGAACGCGCCACCTGGCCGTCGGCACGGGCCTTCTCGATCTTGCGTCGTGACGCGGGTAACTTGCGGTCTTGGGCGCTGTCTGCCATGAACGGCCATGAAAAAAGGGCTCCGGTTTGGAGCCCTTTGATGGTGCCGATACAGGCCCTGAACTTGAGGGCGATAAGCGGGGCAATGCCCCGGGTGTTCGCCGCTACGGCACGCGGGCTACACCGCCCCCAGGCGCTTCAGGCTGGCCGCCGCGCGGGCGCTGCCACCGGCCGCCGCCAGCTTGTACATGGCGATGGCCGCGTCGCGGTCGGGCGGCCCGCCCAGGCCCTTCTCGTAGCACTGGCCCAGCAAGGACTGCGCGTCCATCAGGCCGGCGTCGGCCGCCACTTTCAGGTGCTTGCGGCCCTGCACCGCGTCCCTCAAGCCCAATTCGCCCTGCAGGTGCGCGAAGCCCAGGCGCAGATGGGCCTGCGCCTCGCCGCCATCGGCGGCCTTCTGGAACCACTGCACGGCGGTGGGCGTGTTGGGCGCGTAGCCCATCAGGCCCTCGTCTTCGGCCTGGGCGCGGTGCAGCAAGGCCTTGGACGTGCCGAACTTCAAGGCGCGGTCGTTGGTGGCGCGGGCCTCGGCGTGGCGGTTGCTGTTCAGGTAGATGACGGTCATGAAGTCCAGCGGCTCGGACATGCCGCCGTCGGCCGCCACCTTCGCCAGTTCGATGGCCTTGTCGTCGCTTTTCGCCAGGCCCATCTGGCCGCGCCGGTAGGCCACCGCCAGCTTGTAGATGGCCGGCGCGTGGTCCATGTCGGCCGCCCGCTGGAACAGCTTCAGCGCGGCGGCCGGGTCGGGCTGGCCGTTGTCGCGCTGTTTGCCTTCCAGCGTCAGTTGGGCGAGGTTGTGCACGGCCACGGCTTCGTTGCGCGCCATGGCGGCTTCCAGGTAGCGCCGCGCCAGCGGCAGGTCGACCGGCGTGGAGGGCGAGCCCTCGACCAGCTTCGCGCCGTAGTAGGCCATCGCCTTGGGGTCGCCGCCTTCGGCGCCGCGCTTCAGGTAGGCCGCACCGCGCGCTTCGTCCATGGGCACGCCGAAGCCGTAGTCGTAGACCAGGCCCAACATGCCCAGGGCGCGCGGGTCGGACCCGGCCTGCTCGAAGTGCTGCACCGCCTTCTGGGTGTCCTGGGGCACGCCGCTGCCGTTGAAATACGCCACGCCCAGCGAGGCATGGGCCGACTTGTCGCCAGTGGCCGCGATGGCGCGTCTGAAGTAGTCCACCGCCTGCTTGTCGTCCAGCTTCACGCCCACGCCATTGGCCAAGGCGGTGCCGTAGTCGACCATGGCCCAGGCGTGGCCGGCGTCGGCGGCTTTGCGCAGCCAGCTGGCAGCCAGCGGCTTGTCCACCGGCGTGCCGCAATTGCCCTGCATGTAGCACCAGCCCAGCATGTACATGCCGTCGCGGTTGCCCTGGGCGGCCAGCGGGCTGGCGTAGGCGATGCGCCTGGACGGATCCCGCATCGCGGTGGCGTAGTCCGTCGCCTGCGGGCCGCCGGCATCGACCGCTTCAGACCCGCTGCCCGACGAGCCCGGGAAGCGCACCAGTTCGACCTTGCGGCTGTTGATGAAGTTGTCGTACAGGTAGGTCGAATTGCGCCAGTCACCGCGCTTGCCGGTGACCTGCGGCTTGTTGTCGGCAGCCTGCGCGGGCTGGGCCAGCAACAAGGACAGGGCAGCCGCAGCGAAGGCGGCGGCGCGCGGCGCGGCGCACAGCGGGGTCTTGAACATCGTTGATCCTTGAATGGCGTGCAGCTGGGGGAAACACCGGCACCAAACAAAACACCGGCCTGACGCTGGATAACGCAAGGCCGGTGTGGCAAAAGGATCATGCGGCAGTCGGTCTGCCGCCAGGGCCCCAGTTCGGGGCTGTGCCCAGCGGCTTCGGCTAGAAGCCCAGGCTGGCCAGCAGGTCGTCGACTTCGCCCTGGTTGGCGACCACGTCGGTACGGCCTTCGGGGTTGACGACAGGGCCGGCCAGAACGCTCAGGTCGACCTTCTCGCGCTGCTCGGCCGGCACCACCGAGACCAGCAACTTGACCAGGCTGTCTTCCAGGTCGTTGGCCAGGGTCACCACCTTGGCCACCACCTGGCCGGTCAGGTCGTGGAAGTCCTGCGCCATCATGATGTCGGTCAGGTGGGCGTCGATGCGCGCCGTGCGCTCTTCAACGTCCTTGACGAAATTCAGCACCGCGCCGCTGGCCACCGCCTTGACGGGGTCGGCCACCAGCGCCGCCGCCATCAGCCGCGTGCCTTCGGTGATGGCCGAGTGGTCGGCCTTGGCCGCGTCCACCGAATTCAGCACCTTCTCGGCCGCTGCGGCGGTCTTGACGGCGATGTAGGTCAGGCGGCTGCGCGCGTCCGGGATGCCGTCTGCGGCCACCTGCAGCTTGGGCATCACACCCAGTTGCTGCATGGTGTCGTGCAAGAGCCGCGTGATGGACCCGAGCTGTTGGAACACCTCGGGCGAAACTGCAAGCGACTCTGCCGGTTGGAATGACGCGATGTCTTCCATCTTCATGTTCTGGACTCCCAGTTGCGCAAGGATTTAGGCGGTGGCCGCAAGCTTCTGCATGATCTTCAGCAGCTTCTCTTCCAGCGTGGCCTTGGTGAAAGGCTTGACGATGTAGCCAGCAGCCCCGCTTTGCGCGGCCAGCACGATGTCTTCCTTGCGCGCCTCGGCAGTCACCATCAGCACCGGCAGGTGCTTCAGGCTGTCATCGGCCTTGACCGCCTTCAGCAGGTCGAAGCCGTTCATGTTGGGCATGTTGATGTCCGACACCACGAAGTCGTAGCGCTGGTTCTTCAGCATCTGCAGCGCCACGGCGCCGTCCTCGGCCTCGTCGGCGTTGTTGCAGCCCATCTCCTTCAGCAAGCCGCGCACGATGCGGCGCATGGTGGAGAAGTCATCGACGATGAGGAACTTCATCTCGGCAGGGGTAGTCATGGCAGCGGGACCTCGGGAACGTTGGACTGACGGATTTATCGACGGCCAGCGGCCGTACTTGAGCGCGGCAGGGCCTCGGCGGGCGCTGCCATCGGTGACGGATTCGGCAAGCCCGGGGCGGTGGGGGGTTCGGGCTCGGGCTCGGGCGCCGTGCGGAACAGCCGGTCTTCGGCGGCGCGGGTCATCACGATGATGCTGATGCGCCGGTTGGCCGGCGCCGACGGGTCTTTGCGGTCGAAGGGGTTGCTGGACGCCAGACCCTGCACGCGCAGCACGTGGTCTTCCTGCAGGCCGCCGGCCAGCAGTTCGCGGCGCGAGGCGTTGGCGCGGTCGGAGCTGAGTTCCCAGTTGCTGTAGCCGCGCTCGGTGCTGCCGAAAGGCAGGGCATCGGTGTGCCCTTCCAGCGTCAGCCGGTTGGGCACCTCGGCCAGCACGCTGCCCACGGTGCGCAGCAGGTCGCGCATGCCGGGCTGCACGGCCGGGCTGCCACTGGCAAACATAGCCCGGCCTTCGGCGTCGACGATCTGGATGCGCAGCCCGTCGGGCGTCATTTCCAGCAGGATCTGCGAGCCCATGGCCTGCAGCTTGGCGTTGTCGGCGATCTTCTCTTCGATGGCCTTCTTCAGGTCGGTCAGCCGCGCCACTTCGGCGCGCGTCTGCTCGGACTTGAGCTGGTGCAGGTTGATGGTGGACTTGGTGGCCTGCACGTCGCCGCGCTTGACCTGGCCGGTGGCCCGCGTGAGATCTTCGCCACCGCCCTTGACCACGCTGGACGCGTCGCCCGCGCCGGTGCCGCCATTCAGCAGCGCCAGCTTCATCGGCGACTGGAAGTAGTCGGCGATGCCCTTCTTGTCGCCGTCGGTGGTGCTGCCCAGCAGCCACATCAACAGGAAGAAAGCCATCATGGCCGTCACGAAGTCAGCGTAGGCGATCTTCCAGGCGCCACCGTGAACGGCGTGGCCGCCCTTCTTGACGCGCTTGATGATGATGGGCTGGAGCTTCTTGGCGTCACCGGCCATGTCGAACTCCTGGCTGGGGTTGCAGCGCCATCACTTCTTCTTCACGTGTGATTCCAGCTCGCCGAAGGTCGGGCGGTCACCGGAATACAGCACCTTGCGGCCGAATTCGATGGCCACCTGCGGCGCATAGCCCTGCATCGAAGCCAGCAGCGTGGTCTTGATGCACTGCAACTCCTTGCCGGCGTCTTCGACCTTCTGTTCCAGCAGGCCGCCCAGCGGCTCGGCAAAGGCATACGCCAGCAAGATGCCCAGGAAGGTGCCGACCAGCGCCGAGCCGATCATGCCGCCCAGCACCGCAGGCGGCTGGCCCACGCTGCCCATGGTCTTCACCACGCCCAGCACCGCCGCCACGATGCCGAAGGCCGGCAGGCCGCCGGCCACCCGCTGCAGTGCGGCCACGGCGGCATGCGCTTCGTGGTGGTGGGTGTCGATCTCGCTGTCCATCAGCGATTCGATCTCGTGGGCGTTGAGGTTGCCCGAGACCATCATGCGCAGGTAGTCGGTGATGAATTCGGTGACGTGGTGGTCGTTGCCCACCGTCGGGTACTTCTGGAAGATGGCCGAGCTGTGCGGGTCTTCGACGTCTTTTTCGATGGACATCAGGCCCTCTTTGCGGGCCTTCTGCAGGATGTCGAACATCAGGGCCAGCAGCTCCATGTAGCGGGCCTTGTTGAACTTGCTGCCCTTGAAGCACTGGCCCAGGCCACTGATCACGGCCTTCACCACCTTCATCTGGTTGTTGGCCAGGAAGGCGCCGATGGTGGCGCCGAAGATGGTCGTCAGCTCCCACGGCAAGGCGTGCAGGATGACGCCGATGTTGCCGCCTTCGATGATGTAGACACCGAAGATGCAACCCAGTGCGACGAGCCAGCCAATGATGACGAACATGTGGAGTGATCCGCTGTGAACCCGGCCGCGCCCAGCGCCGCTCGGGGTGTGTGGGGTTTATCGGCCTTGCGGCGCGAGGGTTGAGGCTGGCGGCCCTGCGGCGGCCGGTCGGTAGATCCACAAAGGCCGCCGCCCGGGCCCTTGCACGCAGGCCCAGGGCGTCTGCCCCGGCACCGCGAATTCCAGGCTGACCAGCCAGGCTGCCGGCGCCAGTTCACGGCGCGCCTTGTCGAACACGCGGGCCATGCTTTCGGGGCGCTGGAAGACGTAAACCAGGTCATGCCCGGCCCAGGACGCGGCCCACATGTCGCCGCGTTGGATCTGCACCTGCTGGCGCCGGCAGCGCCAGGCGGCGGCCCAGCTCAGCGGGGCGCTCCATTCCAGGCCGTGCAGGCTGGCGTCGGGCCACAAGCGGCGCAGCGCCTGCAGGCCGTGGCCCAGGCCGCAGCCGGCGTCGAGCACGCGCTGCGGGCAGCCCACCACGGCGTCCAGCCCGGCCAGTGCCGCAGCGGGTGTCGGGAAGAAAGGCGCGTCGCGCCAGGCGCGCACCGGGTAGGCGGCCAGCACGGGCAGCAGCAGCAGCAGCCAGGCCCAGGGCGGCAGCGCGGCCGCCGCACCCAGCGCCCAGGCCGAGAGCGGAAAGCCACCGGCCGCCAGCAGGCGCCGCCAGGGCGTGGCACAAGGCCAGGCCAGCGCGGCACCCACCGCCAGCGCCAGCAGGAAGGCGGCTGCAGCGGGCAAGGCCAGCGCGGCAGCCGCCGACCACACCGCCCACGCGGCGGCCCAGGCCAGCACGGCGGGCAGCGGCCAGCGCAGGCGGGCCCAGGCGCTTGCCGCGACCGCAGCCACGCGCTGCGTCAGACCGCCGCTCGAGGGTTGCAGCGCCGCAGGCGGCAGCTTGGATACCGGTGCAGCGTTCACCGCAGCGCCAGCAGTTTTTCGTGCGGCGGGCGCACCTTCACCGCGCTGGCGGTCACCACACCCTTGATGGCGTAGCGGCGGTCTGCCGTGTCACGCAGCGCCGGTTCGGCCAGCGGCAGGCCGCTGGCCCCCACCAGCGTGGCCACGCGCGGTTGGTTGGCGGTGGCGCCGCGCGCCAGCACGATGGCCAGTTCGCCCCCCACCAGTTCCACGAAGCAGCCCGGCGGGTACAGGCCGACGGCCTTCAGCAGCGCGCCGGCCAGTTCATCGGGCCGGCCGCCCGTTGCCAGGCAGGCTTCGCGCACGGCCTGCACCGGCGACATCGGCTCGCGTGAAGCGCGGCGGCTGAAC
The DNA here is from genome assembly GCA_031424355.1 of Betaproteobacteria bacterium. GTDB lineage: Bacteria > Pseudomonadota > Gammaproteobacteria > Burkholderiales > Burkholderiaceae_C > Rubrivivax. The sequence goes on along the minus strand of JANPHI010000157.1, from coordinate 4,640 downwards.
TTGGCCGTCAGCACGTCCACCCGGCGCAGCAATTCGGCCAGCTGGTGCTGCGGCGGCCGCTCGGCCAGTGGCGCGTCGTGCGGCAGGGTTTCGTGGTGCAGGGCTATGGCCTGCAGGCACAGCGCGTCGCTCAGGCCGCCGCTTTCCAGCAGCGCCACGCTGGCCTGCGCATGGCTGGCGATCTCGTCGCGCATGGCCGGCGTGGGCGGCAGCTGCATGCCCGCCAGCTGGTCTTGCAGCTTGCCCATGCTGACGTTCATCAACAAGGCCGCGCGGCCCAGGCTGTCGGTCCAGGCGGGCGACCAGCCCAGCACCGCCGCCACCTGTTCGCACACGCCCATCACCAGCAGCGCATGGCGGCAGCTGTAGCGCTGGGTGGTGTGGATGGATTCGTAGGCCAGGCAGTACATCGACGCGTCGGGCCGGCGCTGGAAGAGCTGGCGCGCGCGGCCGTGCACGCCCAGCAGCCGCGTCCGCCATTCGGAAGCCGGCTGCACGTCGCGCAGCGCGCCTTCCAGCTGGGCGATCAGTTCGTGCCATTGCTCGGAAAAACTCAGGATGGGCGCCGCGCTGCCATCGCGCGCGGCGGTTTCCGGCCGCGCAGCAACCACCGCCTTCAGCGAACTGCCCTGGCGCAAGGCGGCGTCAACGGCCGCGCCCAGGCGGCGCGTCCAGTCGGCCGCTTCGTGTTCTTCGGCGTACAGCGGCTGCTCGCGCAATTCGGCCAAACGACTTTCACCGGGCACGTTCTGCCCGGCAGCGAGCAACAGACGACCCGAAGCGTCGCGCAGGCCGAAAGGCAGCGGGTCGTCCAGGCGCAGGTATTGGGCTGAAAAGGGTATGAGCTTCAAGGGTGCATCGGCCATGCCGGTGTCGAGGGGAACCGGCTTCATCCCCGATATCGGCGGGCCACTGGCGAGCCTGAGGCGCCGTGACGGCCAAAATGACGGGTATGTCCCGCCCATTCTTCGATCCGACACGCCGCGTGCTCGCCGCCGCACTGCTGAGCCTGGCGCTGCCGCTGTCGCTGCCGCTACCGGCCGCAGCCGCGCCCGTGCCCGTGCCCGACACCCTGGCGCAGCGCCTGCTGGCCTGTGCCGGCTGCCATGGCGCCGAGGGTCGCGCCAGCCGCAGCGGCTACCAGCCGCGCATCGCCGGCAAGCCGGCCGGCTACCTCTACAACCAGCTGCTCAACTTCCGCGAAGGCCGGCGCAGCAACGCAGCGATGACGCAGCTCATCGCCCCGTTGTCCGACGGCTACCTGCACGAGATCGCCCAGCACTACGCCGGGCTGGACCTGCCCTACCCCGCGCCGCAGAAACCCGACGCGACAGCCGCCATGCTGGAACGCGGCCGCCAGCTGGTGCACGAGGGCGATGCCGCACGCGGCTTGCCGGCCTGCGTGCGCTGCCACGGTGCGGCAATGACCGGCGCGCAGCCCGCCACGCCCGGCCTGCTGGGTCTGCCGCGCGACTACCTCGTCGGCCAGATCGGCGCCTGGCAGACCGGCCTGCGCCGCGCCCCGGCGCCCGACTGCATGCGGCAGATCGCGCTGCGCCTGGGCCCGGGCGACACGGTGGCGCTGGCCGCCTGGCTGGCGGCGCAGGCCGTGCCCGCCAACAGCCACCCGGCGCCCGCCACCGCCATCGCCACACCGCTGCCGCTGGACTGCGGCAGCGGCCTGCGCTGAGCCATGGCCGCGAACCGCTTGCCGACCCCACCGCGCCCAGCCCTGCGCTGGGCCACCGCCGCGCTGCTGCTGACGGCCACCGCCGCCGGGGCCGTGGCCTGGCTGGCCGGCCTGGGACCGCACGGCGCCGACGACGCCGGCACGCCACCCGCGCTGGCTGGCGCGCCAGCAGCCGCCAGCGACGCCGCACGCGGCGCCTACCTGGCGCTGGCCGGCAACTGCGCGGGCTGCCACACCGACACCGCGCGCGGCGGCGCGGCCTGGGCCGGCGGGCTGGCCATCGCCACGCCTTTCGGCACCGTCTACACCAGCAACCTCACGCCCGACGCCGAAACCGGCCTGGGCCGCTGGACGGCCGACGACTTCTGGCGCGCCCTGCACCACGGCCGCTCGCGTGACGGCCGCTTCCTGCTGCCGGCCTTCCCCTTTACGCAATACACCCGCGTCACGCGCAGCGACGCCGATGCGCTGTGGGCCCACCTGCGCAGCCTGCCCGCCGTGCGCCAGCCCAACCGGCCGCATGAACTGCGCTTCCCCTACGACAGCCAGGCTGCGATGGCCGTCTGGCGGGCGCTGTCCTTCCGTCCGCAGGTGCAGCAGGCCGTGGCGACGCAGTCAGCGGCGTGGAACCGGGGCGCTTACCTGGTGGAAGGCCTGGGCCACTGCGCCACCTGCCACGCCAGCCGCAACGCGCTGGGCGCCACGCGCGACGCCGCGGCGCTGGGCGGCGGGCCGATACCGATGCAGGGCTGGTACGCCCCTTCCCTGGCCGCCCGCAACGAAGCCGGCGTGGCCGACTGGGACACGGCTGAAGTGGTGGCCTTGCTGCGCACCGGCCGCTCGCCGCACGGCGCCGTGCTGGGCCCGATGGCCGAGGTGGTGACGCGCAGCACCCAGCACCTGCACACCGACGACTTGCGGGCGATGGCCGACTACCTGAAAAGCCTGCCGCAGCACCCCGTTGAGCCGGCGCTGACAACGGCCGAAACCGAAGCCGCCGCCCCGGCCGTGCTGCAGCGCGGTCAGGCGGTCTACACCGACCGCTGCGCCGACTGCCACGGCCCGCAGGGTGAAGGCGCCAGCCCGGCCTACCCGGCGCTGGCCGGCAACCGCGCGGTGACGCTGAACACGCCGACCAATCTGATCCGCGTGGTGCTGGGCGGCGGCTTCGCGCCCGACACCGTCGGCCAGCCGCGCCCCTACGGCATGCCGCCCTTCGGCCAGGACCTGAGCGACGAGGACATCGCGGCTGTGCTGACCCACATCCGGCAGAGCTGGGGCCAGCGCGCGCCCCCGGTGCCGCCACTGGCGGTGCAGCGCCTGCGCTGAGCGAACAAAGGAACGGACAAAAAAAGGCGGGCCCCAGAGGGCCCGCTGTAAAGCACAGAGGTCTGTGCCAGGAGGAGACAAAACGAAAGCTCGTTGCATCTGAATGAGATATCGGCCCTGAAGTTCAGAAATCCAGGGCCGGCGCCGTGATCAATGTCCGATTTCAGCGCTCATTTCGGCGCTCATTTCGGCATTCAGCGCCACGGCCTTGGCGGCCTGGGCGCCCAAGGAACCGGCCAGCTTGCCCTTGCCGGCGCGGGCCGGCGGGTTGCACAGGCCGCAGACGTAGTGGCGGGCGATCTCGTGCGGGTGGGTCACGAAGTGGCCGCCGCACTTGCTGCAGGCCGTCATCGTCAGCATGCCGTTGTCGACGAACTTCACCAGGCGCCAGGCGCGCGTCACGCTCAGCAGCGGCTCCAGGCCCTGCGAGTACATCTGCTCGGTGTAGAGCTGGTAGGCCTTGATGACGGTGTCGATCTCGTCCAGGGCCGCGGCCTTGTTCAGGTATTCATGGACGTTCAGGAACAGGCTGGCGTGGATGTTCGGCTGCCAGGTCATGAACCAGTCGGTGGAAAACGGCAGCTGGCCCTTGCTCGGGCTCTTGCCCGAGACTTCCTTGTACAGGCGCAGCAGGCGCTCGTAGCTCAGGTCGGTTTCGCTTTCCAGCACCTGCAGGCGGGCGCCCAGGTGGATCAGCGTGATCGCGCGTTCGATCTGCTTGGCTTCGCCGACGATGCTTTTGCTACGGGCCATGGTGTGTTTTCCTCCGGGATCTTGTTGGTGGGGTCAGGCCGCTTCTTGATGGCGGCCGGCCATCAAGATCGACGCGTGCAGGCGGCTCATGCCGTCGTTGGCCGCGCCCTTGCCGTGGTTGGTCAACAGGTTCCACACCAGGTCGTCGTCCATGCGGAAGCGGCACAGCAGCGTGTTGCCACCGGCGATCTTCATCATCTGCGCCGGGGTCAGCGTGCCGATCAGCGTGGCGGTGTCTTCGCTGACACCCAGGCGGAACAGGGCCTGTTCCTTGTCCTGGCGAACCAGGCTTTGCGCCAGCATCAGGTAGGACAGGTTGGCTTCACGGATTTCGGCGAGGATTTGGTCTGAGGTCATGGTGTGCTCCGGCGGTGATCAGGTGGGGTGTCGAGGAAGGCAGAACCGATGAAACAGACTGTAGGGATTTGAAATGGATGGCGTCATCAGCCCATCTCCGTCGCGGCAGTCTGGCTTTTTCCAGCGGGCGTGTAGGGCAAATTCCTACACCGCCGGCGGTTCGTGAACGGCATCACGTTCGGCCATGAAAAACGCCCCTCGCAAGGGGCGTTTTGCAGGTCGAAGAAGAAGCTCAGTTCCGTTCGATGCGGGCGTAGGCGCTGTGGTTGTGGATGGACTCGAAATTCTCGACATCCACGCGGTAGCGGCCCACACGCGCATCGGCGTTCAGCGCCAGCGCCACGTCGCGCACCAGGTCCTCGACGAACTTGGGGTTTTCGTAGGCCCGCTCGGTGACCCACTTCTCGTCAGGGCGCTTCAGCATCGGCCAGATTTCGCTGGACGCGTTGACCTCGGCAAAACGCACCAGTTCCAGCCAGGACAAGGGCGCAAGACCGGGCGTTGCGGCGCC